>CAZKOF010000008.1:0-55044 GCA_964554335.1 uncultured Bacteroides sp. | reverse complement strand
ATCTCTTAGCAAGAGATGCTTGCCTAAATAATCTTTTTAAACTTTTTCGTCACATTTTCGTTAAAAACATTTGCGATTTCAATATATTTTGCTACCTTTGCGGCCTGTTAAGTATCTCTTAGCAAGAGATTTGAAGTGTGAGCCATATTCGGAACTATGTGATGCCTATATCACCTGTTCTTACTATGATTAAAAAGCAATCTTCATATAAGATCAACAAGGAGATAAACCGGCTCAATAGAAAATCAGAGGGGATAGGCATATAGCTTGTCTAAACTCCTCCGTGTCATTAGCCATAGAATAGTGGGTTGTGCAGCTGACCCGAAAAAGCACGAAAAAACCGCAGAATTATTTGATATTCTGCGGTTTGTCACCTTTATCCGATTTGGGATAGGTTGCGGAAAGAGAGGGATTCGAACCCCCGGAGGTGTGACCCTCGTCGGTTTTCAAGACCGATGCAATCGACCACTCTGCCATCTTTCCATGAGTGCTTTGCGAGTGCAAAGTTAGGAATTTTTTTTGTTCACAACAAAAAAAATCGTAATTTTGCGCATATGTGTGAAGAATCTTTCGACAAGTCTCTTTCAAATCCCGTCCATGGAGACAATGGATCTGTGCGTTATAGCCTTAAATCGATGTTTCGCAGTTGGTTCCTCGATTATGCCTCTTATGTGATACTCGAGCGCGCGGTGCCGGCGATTGACGATGGCTTGAAACCCGTGCAGCGTCGCGTGTTGCATGCAATGAAGAGCCTCGATGACGGGCGTTTTAACAAAGTGGCCGGCATTGTCGGTGATACGATGAAGTATCATCCCCACGGCGATGCCTCGATTAAAGATGCTCTTGTTAAACTCGGGCAGAAGGATCTGTTGGTGGAGACCCAGGGAAACTGGGGTAATATCATCACCGGCGATGATGCCGCCGCGAGCCGTTATATTGAGGCACGTCTGAGTCCGTTTGCCCTGCAGGTTCTATATAATCCTAAGCTGACAAAATGGGTACCGAGTTATGACGGCCGCAATCTTGAGCCCGTCACGTTGCCCGTGAAGTTTCCGTTGCTGCTTGCTCAGGGCGGCGAAGGCATTGCCGTCGGTCTGTCGAGCAAGATTCTGCCCCATAATTTCAATGAAATTCTCGATGCGTGTGTAGCTTATTTACACGGCGAGGAGTTTACTCTGTTACCCGATTTCCCTACCCACGGATTTATAGACGTCAGCCGCTATAACGACGGACAAAGAGGCGGCGCCGTAAAGGTACGCGCTAAAATCGAGAAAGTCGACAACAAGACTCTCGCAATAACCGAAATTCCATTCGGCACCACGACCCGCACCATCACCGATTCTATTCTCGCGGCTATGGAGAAAGGCAAAATCAAGGTGCGCAAGGTAGATGATCACACTTCGGAGCAGGCCCGCATCACGGTATATCTGCAGCCCGGCGCTTCGAGCGACAAAACGATTGATGCGCTCTATGCGTTCACGGATTGCGAGCTGAACATCTACCCCAACTGTTGCGTTATCAGGGATAAGAAGCCATGCTTTATCGGAGTCAGTGACTTTTTGCGGTATAGCGTTGATTCCACCCGGGAGCTTTTGCGTCAGGAATTACTGATTCGTCGTGGTGAAATCGAGGAGCTGCTACATTTTGCCTCGCTTGAGAAAATTTTTATTGAGAAACGAATATATAAGGATAAGGAATATGAGCAGTCCAGGTCGTTTGAGGAGGCAACGGCGCATATTCGTCGGCGTCTTGAACCGTTTTCGGAGAGTTTCATCCGCGAAGTAACCGATGAAGACATTCAGCGGCTTTATGAAATAAAAATGGGTCGCATTTTGCGGTTCAATAAAGATAAAGCCGACGAGACGATTGCTTCTTATAAGGAGAAAATCGCCGAAATCAACACGAAACTCAGCGATATTACGGGATATACAATCGAGTGGTATGAGGAACTGAAAGCGAAATATGGTGCCTCCTATCCGCGGCGCACGGTAATCCGCGGCTTTGACAGTATACAGGCCGCAACCGTTGCCGAGGCAAACCGCAAGCTCTATATCAACCGTGCGGAGGGTTTCATCGGCACTTCGCTGACCAAGGATGAATTTATCGCTCCGTGTTCCGACATCGATGACATCATCATATTTTACCGCGACGGCAAGTATAAAGTCGTTAAGGTGCAGGAGAAGATGTTTGTCGGTAAAAATATAGAGCATATCGACATTTTTAAGAAAAACGACGAGCGCACGGTCTATAATGTTATCTATCGCGACGGCAAGGAGGGCACATATTATATGAAACGCTTTGCCGTTACCGGTGTAAGGCGTGACATGGAGTATGACCTCACGCAGGGCACTCCCGGGAGCAAGATTTGTTATTTCACGGCCAATAGCAACGGCGAGGCCGAAGTTGTCAGAGTGACCCTCAAACCCAAAGCTCGCCTCAACAAGTTGCAGTTCGATATAGATTTTGCCGAACTGAGCATCAAGGGCAAGCAGAGTCGCGGCAATATCGTTACCCGCAATGAGGTACATCGTTTCTCGTTGCGGGAACGCGGCGCTTCTACCCTCGGAGGCCGAAAGGTATGGTTCGACCCTGACGTTAATCGTCTGAATTATGACGGGCGCGGAAACTTACTCGGGGAATTCCAGGGCAATGACTTGATTCTCGTGATTCTGGAGAATGGTGAATATCATACCACCAACTTTGATGCCACGAACCATTACGATGACAGAATTCTCAGAATAGAAAAATATCGTCCCGGCGTTGTATGGACTGCCATTCTTGATGATGCCGATCAAGGATATGTCTACATAAAGCGATTTAAATTCGAGCCATCGGCCAAGAAGCAGAGTTTTATCGGTGATAATCAGGATTCCAAGCTGATTATGCTAAGCGATGCTGCGGGCGCGCGCTTCAGAATTGACTTTGGCGAGGGCGATTCGTTCAGGGAGCCGATTGAAGTTGTTGCCGCCGAATTTATAGGTCTTAAATCCTTTAAAGCCAAAGGTAAAAGACTGACAACTTATGCCATCGGCAATATTACTGAACTCGAGTCGGCCGCAGTCGATGTCGAGATTGACGCGGTTAACGATGATGACGGTTCGGATCGACCGCAGGAACCCGCCGAGCCGGAATTGAGCGACGACGAGGTGCGCGACTCGCTCATTGGTCAGGAGCGCCTCTTCGATTGACAAACATTTGTCGGGTTCGATACGTTATGATGATAAACGTTTCGACCCGATGAATGATGAAAACATCCGCTCCTCCTCCCGTGATATTGGCGGGTGGTATGATAAGTTCCGAGTGACAGTCGCTATTGTAATCGCGTCTATTATAATCGGAGGAGAGGCATGGTTGTTGAAGCATGCCGTTGCATGGATTTCGCGTACGGTGACTTCGGGGTTCGATGCCGACCGCAGCAACTGGTGGATGATTTTGCTCGGCATGGTGTCGATTACCCTGACAGGATGGTTTGTGCGTCACGTGGTCCGTCATCCTCTTGAACATGGAACCGCGCGCATAAAAGATGATCTGGCGGCGGGAGAGTTTTTGCTTCCTCTGAGACTCACTATCGCTCCTGTAGCGCTGAATGCGCTGACGCTTGGGCTCGGCGGGTCAGCCGGCGCTGAGGGCCCGATTGCTTATAGTGGAGCGGCGATATCGACCCGAGTTGCGCGATTTATCGGTGTCCCGTCTTCATTGTACGGCGTTTTTTTGGCGTGCGGCGCCGGAGCGGGAATCGCGGCGATATTCAAAGCTCCGCTTGGCGGGGTGTTTTTTGCTCTTGAGGTCCTCGGTTTTGCAATGTCAGTGCAGCAGGTTATTCTGTTGGTTGTCATGTGCCTGATTGCGGTATTGTCGGTTTATATTTTCGAAGGTGCTCACCCGGATATAGACTTTACGACATTTTTTGATCCATTAGGTTGGCATTGGTATCTTCCGGCTTGTCTTCTCGGTCTCATTTGCGGATTTTACTCGCTTTATTATAATGAAATGGGAAAGATGATATCGAGGCGACTGCAACGTATCTCCCGCCCATGGATCCGTAATCTCGTGGCAGGGACTGTTCTTGGAGGTTGTCTGTTTATTTTTCCGGCGCTATATGGCGAAGGTTATGGAGTGTTGGCTGAGGTCTTGAACGGCAACATAGATGTAGTGACCGAAGGGTCACTGATGCCGCATTTTGCATACACTCCATCGATTGCCATAACTCTTGTCGGCATCCTATCGGTGAAAAGTATAGCAACGAATGCCACCAATTCAGGCGGTGGTGTTGCAGGTGAATTCGCACCGACAATTTTTGCAGGTGGCATGCTTGGCGCTCTTTTTGCCATTTTGGGAAAAATATTGCCGGCATGGGAACTAATGCCGGTTGGCGATTTTATTGTTATTGCAATGGCGGCGGTTATGTCGGGCGCCATCGGGGCTCCATTGATGGCGATATTTATAGTTGTTGAAATGACGTCGAGTTACGATTTATTACTGCCCACATGTTTAGCTTCAGCAATAAGTTTCTCAATCGCAAGATTTTCAAAATTGTCAATTTTAAAAGGCTAAAGCATTGCTACACAACAATTAAGCCTATTGGCATAAGTGCGAAAGTTTTCCAAAAGTGAAAATTTTAGATAAATTTCCTGTTAAAAATTTTGCCGCAACTGGAAATGTTTGTATCTTTGCATACACGAAAATTAACCACTAAAAGATATTCCATAATGATTCAAACTATTATCAAGCGCGACGGACGCGTTGTGGGCTATAATGAAGAAAAAATCAAAGCCGCCATTAGGAAGGCTATGCTCACTACCGATCTCGGCGAGGATGAGGCTCTCATTCAGCGCATCGTTGACCGTATAGGAATCAACGGTAAGGAGCAGATGACCGTAGAACAGATTCAGGATGCCGTTGAATTCGAACTCATGAAGTCACCCCGCAAGGAGGTGGCGAAGAAATATATCGCATATCGTAACCAACGGTCGATTGCGCGACGGGCTAAGACCCGAGACCTCTTCATGGAGATTATAGCCGCGAAAAACAACGACGTTACGCGCGAGAATGCCAATATGAATACCGACTCGCCCGCCGGAATGATGATGAAGTTCGCCTCGGAGACCACCAAGCCGTTCGTTGACGATTATCTGTTGTCGGATGAAGCCCGTGAGGCCGTGCGCCATAACTATATACACATCCACGACAAGGATTACTATCCCACAAAGTCGCTGACTTGTGTCCAACACCCTCTTGACCGTATTCTTGCATATGGCTTCACGGCCGGTCATGGAGAATCGCGCCCGGCAAAGCGTATTGAAACAGCGTCGATAATCGGATGCATATCTCTCGAGACCGCTCAGAACGAGATGCACGGGGGTCAGGCAATTCCTGCGTTTGACTTCTACCTGGCACCTTTCGTGCGTTCCTCCTATATTGAGGAAGTCAAAAATCTCGAGCAGGTTACGGGCAAAAATCTCGAGCATTTCTACAATATTGAGATTGACGATTTCATCAAGAAGCCGCTTGATAATCTCGAAGGAGATGAGCGCCTTTATCAACATGCAATCAATCGCACTACCGAGAGGGTTCATCAAGCTATGGAGGCTTTTATCCATAACATGAACACCATCCATTCCCGCGGTGGCAATCAAGTTGTTTTCAGCTCCATCAACTATGGAACCGACACATCGGCCGAGGGCCGTTGCATCATACGTGAGCTGCTGAATTCCACCTATGAGGGCGTCGGGAACGGAGCCACGGCGATTTTCCCCATTCAGATTTGGAAGAAAAAACGCGGTGTCAGCTACCTTCCGGGAGACCGTAACTATGACCTATATCAACTTGCCTGCAAGGTGACTGCCCGCCGGTTCTTCCCTAACTTCGTCAATCTCGACGCAACGTTCAACCGGCATGAGAAGTGGGATGCTGCAGATCCGAAACGTTATCTTTATGAAGTGGCAACCATGGGCTGCCGAACCCGAGTGTTTGAAAACCGCTATGGTGAGAAAACGTCTGTCGGGCGCGGCAATCTCTCGTTCACGACAATCAATATTGTGCGTCTCGCCATAGAGCAGATGGGAATACAGGACCGGCAAGAACGCATTGACCGCTTTTTTGCCCGTCTTGACGAGATTCTTGACATTACCGCACGTCAGCTTCATGACCGCTTCGACTTTCAAAAGACGGCGCTTGCCAAGCAGTTCCCGCTGCTGATGTCCCGCCTATGGAACGGAGCCGAAAATCTCGGACCGAACGACACCATTGAATCGGTAATAAATCAGGGCACACTCGGTATCGGATTCATCGGGCTTGCTGAATGCTTGGTAGCTCTGACAGGAAAACATCACGGAGAATCTGCCGAGAGTCAGCAGCTTGGGCTCCGTATTGTCAGCCATATGCGTTCACGCGCAAATGAATATTCCGAACAGTATGACCACAACTATTCCGTTCTGGCAACTCCTGCCGAGGGGCTCAGCGGACGCTTTACGCGCGGCGACCGCAAGACGTTCGGCGTAATTCCCGGAGTCACTGACAGGGACTATTACACCAACTCCAACCACGTTCCCGTTTACTATCACTGCTCACCTCGCCACAAAGCTCAGGTTGAGGCTCCATATCACGAACTCACCCGCGGCGGTCATATCTTCTATGTCGAGATAGATGGCGATGCCACCCATAATCCCCAAGCCATCAGTGATATTGTTGACCTTATGGATAAGTATAACATCGGATACGGGTCGGTTAACCATAACCGTAACCGTTGTATGGATTGCGGCTATGAGGATGCATCCGCAGGTCTTGAGTCCTGCCCTAAATGCGGCAGCACCAATATCGACAGGCTGCAGCGTATTACCGGTTATCTTGTCGGCACGACCGATCGCTGGAATTCAGCCAAACTGGCCGAGCTTCGCGACCGTGTGGTGCATCGATGATATGTCAACCCTGAGAGTTCTTCAGATAGTCCCGGGGACGTCGGTAGACGGCCCGGGACTTCGCACATCGGTTTACCTTGCCGGCTGCACGCACCGTTGCCCGGAATGTCATAATCGAATTTCATGGGATTTCAATGCCGGTGAAGAGATGGACGTTGATAATCTTGCGGACATTATCATTGCGCATGGATTCAATGTTACGCTCACGGGTGGCGATCCCTTACAGACGCCCAATCGGCAGGGTCTATTACATTTAATCAGACGCTTGAAATCAGAGGGGATAAAAGTCTGGTGCTATACAGGTTATACTTATGACGAACTTGCATCAAACAGTGATTTGTTGCCGATTATCTCCGAGCTTGACGCCATTGTCGACGGTCCGTTTATCGCTGCTGAACGCGACCCGTCGCTTCCGTTTCGCGGTTCTCGCAATCAGCGCATCCTGCGTCCCGACGGTTCACCATATCCGCTCTGTTCGCCGATATCGGCGCCGAAACGCTAACCCTGACAGTCAATGTTTCGGGAGTTTCCGCAGTACGCGCACTGAACGCCCCTGAGTCCAATCAGATGAACAATGACGGCAGTTAAAGCTATCGCAGGAATTGTTATAGCATAACTAATATTCTGATCAAATCATGAACACAAAAATATTTTTCAGCACTCTCGGCGCCATTGCGGCGGCCGCAGTTCCCGCCGCATCTCAGCAGGTTCAGCGTCCGAACATAATTTATATCATGTGCGACGACCTGGGCTATGGCGACCTCGGGTGCTATGGCCAGCAACTTATCGCGACGCCGCATATCGACAGTCTCGCCACACAGGGAATGCGCTTCACGCAGGCCTATGCCGGCAGTCCGGTTTCGGCGCCTTCGCGCGCCACGTTCATGACCGGTCAGCATACAGGGCATACGCATGTCCGCGGTAATAATGAATACTGGCGCGGTACCGACAAGGTGTTCCCCGAGTATAATGGTTTGACCGACCATTCACGTGTGGGTCAGGAACCCTACTCCACCGACCATGTCATCATTCCTGAGATATTTAAAGACAACGGCTACAACACCGGCATGTTCGGGAAATGGGCCGGCGGCTATGAAGGGTCGGCTTCAACACCCGAAAAGCGCGGCATAGACGAATTCTACGGCTACATCTGTCAATTCCAGGCCCATCTCTACTATCCGAATTTCCTGAATGAATACAGTAAGTCGGCCGGAGATACGGAGACTCACCGCGTCACGTTGGAGCAGAACGTTCAGCACGCAATGTTCGGCGATGACTATTATAACCGGGCCCAATATTCCGCAGACCTTATCCATAACAAGGCCATGAACTGGCTCGACAAGCAGACTAAAGACCAGCCGTTTCTCGGTATTTTCACCTACACCCTGCCCCACGCCGAACTCCTGCAACCCAACGACTCGATTCTTCAGTCATATCGCGACAAGTTCTGCGAGTGTGAGGAAAAGGCTTTTGCCGGTCAGGAGGGAAACCGATACAACGCCACTCCGATAGCACATGCGCAGTTTGCCGGCATGATTACCCGTCTCGACGAGATGGTCGGTCAGATTATGGGCAAGCTCGAGGAGAAAGGTCTTGCCGACAATACGGTGCTCATCTTCACTTCCGACAATGGGCCTCACGAAGAGGGCGGTGCGGACCCCGACTTCTTCAATCGTGACGGACTGCTGCGCGGAACCAAGCGCTCCACAACCGAGGGCGGTATCAGAGTGCCGTTCATTGTACGCTGGCCTTCGAAAATTGCAGCCGGACAGACATCTGACCATCAGTTCGCCTTCTACGATCTGATGTCGACTTTCTGCGATATAGCCGGTATTGAAAACTATGAGGAACGCTATCGCAACAAGAAGCTGGCCAATGACCGGTTTGACGGTATATCAATATATCCCACGCTTGTTGGCGAAGGAGAGCAGACTGAGCATGAATTCCTCTACTGGGAGTTCCACGAAACCGATATGCTCGGTGTTCGAAAAGGGAACTGGAAACTCGTGGTCAAGAACGGTAACTGCCAGCTTTATGATCTTGCAACTGACCTGCATGAAGACAATGACCTCGCCGCCCAGCACCCTGAGATAGTCCGTGAGCTCGTTGCGATTATTCATCAAGAACATACCGAGCCCACCGTTGATTTGTTCAAAAATCTTACCATACCTCAATAATGGACGAAATTTTAAAGTATTATCCTAATCTGACAGACCTGCAACGCTCACAACTTGAAGCGCTGCAGTCGCTATATTACGACCTGAACTCAAAGGTCAATGTGATTTCGCGCAAAGACATTGATAATCTTTACGTGAACCACGTAATGCACTCCATGGTCCTGTCGAAGTTCATCACCCCCGTTGCCGGCACATCATTCATTGACCTCGGTTGCGGCGGTGGTTTCCCCGGAATTCCTCTTGCAATAATTTGGCCTGATACAACCTTTCATCTGATAGATCGCGTTGGAAAGAAAGTCAAGGTTGCGCAAACGGTTGCCGATACTGTCGGGTTAAAAAACGTGACGTTCCAGCATGGTGACTCCGGAGAGTGTCGCAGGAAGTTCGATTTTGTGGTTTCACGCGCAGTCATGACCCTCCCCGAACTCATAAAGGCATCACAGCACCTTGTCGGATCGCGCAGCCGCAACAAGCTGCCGAACGGCCTGATTTGCCTCAAAGGCGGCGATTTGACGGAAGAAATCAGTCAGACCCGCCGTGACGTGCTCGAGGTTCCGCTCAGCGATTACTACTCCGAGCCGTATTATGCAACCAAACAGCTACTCTATACTCCTTTATGAAAACAATGATTGTTACGGTGCTGCTGCTTGTCCTCGCAAATGTCTTCATGACCTTTGCCTGGTACGGGCATCTCAAACTCCAGACAGCCGGAATCTCAAGCAACTGGCCTCTTTACGCAATCATATTCTTGTCGTGGGGAATCGCTCTGATTGAATATTGCCTTCAGGTTCCGGCGAACCGCATGGGATTCGACGGCAACGGAGGGCCCTTCTCCATTGTGCAGCTAAAGGTGATGCAGGAGGTCATTAACCTGCTGATCTTTGTGGGGTTCACGCTTGTTATGTTCAAGGACACGCACTTTTCGCGTAATCACCTCATATCATTCCTTCTCCTTATCGGAGCTGTCTATTTTGCTTTCAAAAAATGAAAACTGTAAGGTTTCAAATGAACATGTTTGGCGAGAACACATATCTCGTTTATGATCCGGCCACTCGGGAGGCTATGATTGTCGACCCCGGAATGCTGACCCCGGTCGAGGAGCAGGCCATTGATGCACGTATCACCGATGAAAAATTGACCGTAAAATATATTGTTAACACTCATCTGCATCTCGACCACTGTTTCGGCAACGCATATGCTGAGCGTAAATATGGAGTAAAGGCCCATGCCAATCCGGCCGATGCGCCGCTGGGCCATAATATCTCGGGACAGGCACGAATGTTTGGAATCTTTAATCAATTCGATAGTGTCGGTGAAATAGAAACTCTTGAGGATGGCGATATTCTGACGCTCGGGAAGGAGCAGATTCGCGTTATTCACACTCCTGGCCACTCGCCGGGTGGCATATCGCTTTACGCCCCTGTCGACGGTTGGGTGATTACGGGCGATACCCTCTTCGGAGACGGAAATGTTGGCCGCACGGATCTCCCCGGCGGAGATTATGCGACGCTGATGCGCTCTGTCGACAAGCTCTACACCCTACCCGACTCCACTGTTCTTTTGCCGGGCCACGGGCCGGCATCAACAATAGGCGAGGCTCGGGCGTTCTATGGGTAAAATGACCCATAATAATGATACCCTCACATCAATTTGCTCAATCGCTTCTCCGATTGATTGATACTTGTCTTGATAAAATAGGCCTCGCCAAGACGCCGCGTCTCGAGGAGATAATCTACTTCTGTATAATCGTTGTCATTGCCCTGCTCTTTGGCTGGGTGTTGCGAAAACTTATTTTCATGACCCTACACCGTTGGGTTAAAATACGCAATACCCCCTGGGGACGCAATCTGCTTCAGGCCCATACGCTCGGCAGTTGTTGCCATATCATTCCTCCGGTCGTTTTGCTTATTTGCCTGCCGATCGCATTCAACACGTCTGCCGGTTGGCTTGTATGGGCCATGAGGTTTACTATTGTCTATGCACTGATTACTGTCGGCGTTGCCATATGCTCCATCTTCAAATATGTATGGATTCGTTATGATGCACACGAAAACCGCAGGCATCTACCTCTGAAGGGTGTCTATGAAGTTGCCGTAGGAATTGTATGGATTATTATTTCTATTGTTGCCATAAGTGTACTGATAAACAAGTCACCGGCAATTCTACTCGGCGGTCTCGGCGCATTTGCCGCTGCGCTGATGCTCATTTTTCGCGACAGCATACTCGGCTTTGTCGCCGGCATACAGATGAGTAATAATGATATGCTCCACGTCGGCGACTGGATTACGGTTCCCGGTACCCCGGCCGACGGTGTAGTTGTTGACGTCACTATTTCAGTAGTCAAAGTGCTGAACTTCGACAATACGACAGTTATGTTGCCGCCGTACACTCTCGTGTCGACCTCCTTTACCAACTGGCGCAGCATGGAAGAGTCGAATATGCGCCGCTTCTGTCGCAACATTTTGATTGACAACTCTTCAATAACTTCGGATAAGGATGATCCTACCGTGACTAATCTCGACAAGTTCCGCCGCTTCTGTCTTGATTATCTGAATAAGCATCCGCGCCTGAACCATACCACTGACGGGAACGCCCTGACAATGGTGCGCCTGATGTCAGGCGATGCCAACGGAATACAAATGCAACTCTATGCGTTTACAAACACGACAGTATGGCCGGAATATGAGGAAATACAGAGCGAAATCACGTCCTATGTGATTGCTGCCGCCAAACAGTTCGGCCTCGTGGTATACAACTACCCGTCGAGTTTGCAGAAGCAACCTGTCGGGAATACCACTCAACCGTGACGAGGCATTCTCGGGTACAATTTTGCAGAGTGCAAAATTTTACTTACTTTTGCACTATGAATTGGAAACACATTTTTCTCGTTGCCGTAGCGGTATCAATCCACGTAGTTGCCACCGCTCAAATTAACGCTCCTGTAAAGGTCGGCATACGTGCCGGAGTCAACACATCGAATATTTCGGAGACCCGCCTGACCCCCGGTTGGACACTCAGCCATGAACCTCAATGGAAACCGGGGTTCACCGTGGGCGCCATTGTTGATATTCCGCTGAAACACAACTTTTATCTGACTCCCGGTTTCTATTATGATTACCGCCACAATGATTACGACATGATGTATTCCTATGTTGCCAACAACAAGAAGGTTGCGGTCCGTAATCTTGGCACGGTCACTACCAACTGGTTTCAGATTCCTATGCTGATGTCGTTCAGAATTCCGGTTAAATTCGTGCAATTTCAGTTTGACTTCGGCCCTTATATCTCGCTGGGTCTTGGCGGCCGTGACAAGGTGACGAGCATCATGTATGGCGAAGATCCCTTTCTCGAACCCGGCACGGTGCGGACCAATGCTTTCGGCTATGGCGACGATTCGCGCTATTTCAACATAGACTGGGGATTTGACTTCGGCGTAGGTCTGCTTTTTGTCGACCATTATTATGTCGGAGTTCATTACCTGATTGGCGCGCGCAACCTTGCCCTCAACAAGCAGCTTCTCAGTAAAGCCCACTCTCATCAGTGGCAGTTTTCAATCGGATATAACTTCTAAACCTTAACTATAATTCTCATGACCAAACCTTTTAAATATCAGGCAATGTTTCCGCTTGGTCCCGACAAGACGGAGTATTATTTGCTCACATCGGACTACGTAAGGACTGAGAACTGGAACGGCCACGAAATGCTTGTTGTTGACCCCGAGGCCCTGACCGTGCTGGCGCGTCGCGCAACCCACGACAATGCGTTCATGCTCCGTCGAGAACATAACGAGATGGTTGCAAAAATTCTCCATGACCCCGAAGCGTCCGACAACGATAAATTCGTTGCTCTGACAATGCTCCGAAATGCGGAAATCGCATCCAAAGGTCAGCTCCCTTTCTGCCAAGATACCGGCACGGCTATTATTCATGGAGAGAAAGGGCAGCATGTTTGGACAGGCTGCAACGACGAAGAGAAGCTGAGCCACGGTGTTTATCAGACATATACCGAAGACAACCTGCGCTACTCGCAAAACGCTCCTCTCAACATGTATGATGAGGTCAACACAGGCTGCAACCTCCCAGCACAGATCGACATCCATGCAACTGAAGACGATGAATATAAGTTCCTTTTCGTCGCCAAGGGCGGCGGCTCCGCCAACAAGACATACTTATATCAGGAAACAAAGGCTATTATCAACCCGAAGACCCTGGTGCCCTTCCTCGTCGAAAAGATGAAAACCCTCGGCACGGCGGCATGTCCGCCATACCATATCGCTTTTGTTATCGGCGGCACGTCGGCGGAGAAAAATCTCGAGGTAGTCAAGAAAGCTTCCGTGAAATATTACGACGAACTCCCGACCAGGGGCAATGAACTCGGCCATGCGTTCCGCGATGTGGAACTTGAAAAAGAGTTGCTTGAAGCGTCGCGCAAAATTGGGCTCGGCGCTCAGTTCGGCGGCAAATATTTCGCTCACGACATCCGCGTTGTCCGTCTGCCGCGCCATGGTGCCTCCTGCCCCATCGGCATGGGTGTCAGCTGCTCGGCCGACCGCAATATAAAGGCGAAGATTAACCGCGAAGGTCTTTGGATTGAGAAGCTCGATTCAAACCCCGGCGAACTCATTCCCGAAGAACTCCGAAAGGCCGGAGAGGGCAGTGTTGTCAAGATTGACCTTGACCGTCCGATGAATGAAGTGCTTGCCGAGCTGACCAAATATCCCGTCAGCACACGTCTTAGTCTCAAAGGCACTATCATCGTTGGCCGCGACATTGCTCACGCAAAAATTAAAGAACGCCTCGACAAGGGCGAACCGATGCCTGAATATCTCAAGAAGCACCCCATCTATTATGCCGGTCCGGCAAAAACACCCGAGGGAATGGCCAGCGGTTCGTTCGGACCGACAACAGCAGGACGCATGGATCCCTACGTAGACCAGTTTCAGGCTGCCGGCGGTTCTATGATTATGATTGCCAAGGGTAACCGCTCGAAACAGGTGACAGACGCGTGCCACAAGCATGGCGGTTTTTATCTCGGTTCTATCGGTGGCCCCGCCGCAGTACTTGCCGCAAATTCCATCAAAAAAGTTGAGCTTCTCGAATATCCCGAACTCGGCATGGAGGCAATCTGGAAAATTGAAGTCGAAGATTTCCCTGCATTCATCCTTGTTGATGATAAAGGTAATGACTTCTTCACCGAAATACAAGCAAAGTGTTCTGCTTGCGGTCTGAATAAGTGATTACACGAATTACCGATATAAATCATCCCGAACTTGCGCCTTTCGTCTCCCTGACGGAGGCGCAACTTCGTTCGCGGCTCGACCCTGATGCCGGTTTGTTTATAGCTGAGAGTCCAAAGGTCATCCGGGTCGCACTCAAGGCCGGATATGAACCGGTGTCGCTGCTATGTGAGGAGAAGCATATTGCCGGCGATGCCGCCGACATTGCCGCTATTTGTCCGACGGTCTACACCGGTCCGCGTGAGTTACTTCAGATCCTGACAGGCTATAAGTTGACCCGCGGCGTGCTCTGCGCCATGCGTCGCAGACCACTGCCGGCGGTTGAGGATGTCATTGTCAACTCGCGACGCGTGGCCGTAATTGACGGAGTGGTCGATACCACTAATATCGGCGCGATATTCCGCGCAGCCGCGGCTCTCGGTATCGATGCAGTGTTACTGACGCCGACGTCATGTGACCCGCTGAACCGTCGCGCCGTTCGCGTCAGCATGGGGTCTGTTTTCCTCGTGCCCTGGACATGGCTCGACGAGGGAGTGGCCTCGCTCGGGCGCTATGGCTTCAAAACAGTTGCAATGGCGCTGACAGAGCGCTCGATCAGCATTGATGCCCCTCAGCTATGTGATGAACCGCGTCTGGCTATTGTGCTCGGCACGGAAGGCGACGGTCTTACCCCTGAGGTTATATCGTCAACGGACTATGTTGCCCGCATTCCGATGGCCCACGGTGTAGACTCGCTAAACGTTGCGTCAGCTGCAGCTATTGCTTTCTGGCAGTTGCGTTGAATCGACTGCGCGGAGCAGATTTACCGCGTCGACATACGAAGCAATGCTCTCGGCAACGGCGCGTGCGTTTGCCATTGCATGGACAACAGTGGCCTGATTGCCGGAAACGTCACCACCGGCAAAGACGCCCTTGCGGGTGGTCATTCCGAGCGGATAGTCGCGGGTCACTACAAATCCTTTGTCATTTACTTCAATCCCCTCGGTTGTTGAAACAATGCGGTTGGCCGGCCTACTGCCAACTGCAAGAATAACTTTGTCGGCCACCCGGTTTGTAAATCCCTCATCGGTTGAAATGATGATGGAATAGCGTTTCTCTGAATTCGGGAGTATTGCGGTTATGGATGATTTCCACATGAAATTGACCCCCTCATTGACGGCGTCGTCGTATTCGGAGCGCAGAGCACTCATTTTGTCGATAGTATTATGGTAAACAACATTAACTTCCGACGCCCCGAATCGCAGTGCCGTGCGCGAGGCGTCAATGGCAGTGTTACCGCAGCCGATGACGTAAACTACATCACCCTCTTCAATCGGTATTTCGCGGCGGTCAATCAGTTCGGAGTTATAGAGGCCGACGCGACGCAGGAAATGGATTGCCTGTTCAACGCAGTCGCTTTCAATGCCTTCAATGGCGAGGGCTTTAGGTTTGCCGGTGCCCGTGCCGATATATATTGCGTCGAAGCCCTGGGCAAACAGGTCGTCGATTGTATAGTCAACGCCGATGGTGGAACCGAGATTTATCTTGACTCCGAGTTGTTCGATTTTTTCAATTTCGCTATTGACTACCGAATTAGGCAGACGATAGTCCGGAATTCCGAATTTCAACACACCTCCGGCTCTCTTCTCCATTTCAAAAATCTCTATGCCGAATCCACGGCGTGAAAGCTCACTCGCAACGGTCAGTCCCGAGGGGCCGCTACCGATTACGGCAACACGACCGCGGCTTTTCTGTTCGATGGGGCTTCGGCTAAGATGCATATCGGTGTCGAAGTCAGCAACGAAACGTTCCAGGCGACCGATGTTGATATGCTCGCCCTTTTTCCCAAGAATACAATGACCCTCACATTGGCGCTCGTGGGCGCAAACCCTGCCGCATACCGCCGGAAGATTGCTGCGGGTATTGATGATATTCATCGCGTTGCCGAGATTGCCCATTGACAGTTCATGAATCCATGCCGGGATGTCGTTGCCTACCGGGCAACCTTTTCTACACTGCGGGACTTTGCAGTTCAGGCATCGTTTTGCTTCGGCTATGGCCTCGGCCATTGATAGCGGAGAGGTTTCTTGATTATGTAGGGTCATTCGTGAATGCGATTGGTAATTATTGCCGCAAATTTAGTCATTTTTTCCAAGAAAGCAAAACAGCCTACGGTCATTGACCTCGATGACTGCGCAGTGTTTGATGTACAGGGCTTCAATTTGTGAGGTATTGATTTTTTATATATCTTTGTGCTCACTTTGAAGATAAATAATTTATGATGAAGACAATTTACTTGGCCGGAGGATGTTTTTGGGGCACGGCACATTTGATGTCGCTTGTCCCCGGAGTTGACAGTACCGTTGCCGGATATGCCAATAGTGTTATCCCAGCCCCCACATATGAAATGGTCTGTACCGGTAGTACCGGAGCAGCAGAGACGGTAAAGGTGACTTACGACGACTCTGTTGTCGGACTCACAGACCTGCTCAATCTGTATTTCAGAAGTATAGATCCGCTTTCGCTCAACCGTCAGGGCAACGATATCGGGTCGCAATACCGCACCGGCATTTACTACACCGATTCAGCTGACGTTCCTGTAATAGAGGCCCAGCTCGCAACATTGCAGCGCCGTCACAACAGCCCGTTGGCAATCGAGTTCTCACGGCTGCTTAACTTCTATCCGGCCGAAGAGTATCATCAGGATTATCTTGTTAAAAATCCACGTGGCTATTGCCATGTCAAGCCTGAGCTCTTCATGGAGGCCCGTATGATTAAAACCCGCAAGACGGGAGATAAGGAGGAGTTGCGCAAACGCCTGACTCCGCTCCAGTGGGAAGTAACGCAGAATGGTGCGACGGAGCGTCCTTTTGTCAATGAGTATGACAATGAATTCCGACCCGGGATTTATGTGGATATAACCGACGGCACGCCGCTTTTCGTCTCCTCACGCAAGTATAATTCCGGTTGCGGTTGGCCGGCTTTCTCCAAACCTATAAGCAACGAATTGCTGACCGAACTTCCCGATTACTCATACGGGCGTGAGCGTACCGAGGTCCGCTCGGCTAAATCCGGCGCCCACCTCGGGCATGTATTCAACGATGGACCAGCTGATGAGGGCGGCCTGCGCTACTGCATAAATTCAGCGGCCCTGAGGTTTGTCCCCAAGTCCGCGATGCAGAGCGAAGGTTATGCTGATTACCTGCCGCTTATCGAAGAATAATTTTGCGGGCAGTTCCGTCATTGCCGATGGCGAGATACACTCCCGGACGTGACGGTTTTCCGGGAAGCCGATGACCCAATATGCTATAATAGCGCACAGGGACGTCGGCTTCCTTTATCTCGTTTATTGATGCGATGGATTCGGTCGTGACGGTCATTGTATAGATGCGGCTCTGAAGAGAGGATGTCAGTTCCACTGTCTTCGGCGTGAAATCCGTGTCGGCAGACCATGTTTCAGTCTCCCATACAAATTCTCCTGTCGACGGAATGAAATTGATGTCAGCTGTTCCGGTTGCAGCGCCGCTGAGCGACATAGTAAACTGAATTTGCGAAATGTAATTCTCACCGTCAACGCTGACAGTCATCACATCATTGTTGTAAAGCCGCAGGTCTACTCCGGCATCATACGAGTGGTAAATTCTTACTTGTGCATTATTCTCGCCAGATGCCGCGAACGATACCGAAACGTTGCCCTCGGTGAATGTCTTTCCATCGAGATCAATGCTCTCTTTTACTCCGGGTTCAGCAATCGAGGGTGTTAGAGATGTAGGATTGTGGAAATCGAAAACGATGTTTTCGCCCCAAGACGCGATAACGCATGCCACACATGAGGTAATGCACAAAAATCTGTTCATACTGTGTTATTTATTCCCGAAATAATTGGATTTGATAATGTCATCAGAAATATCTATGGCAGAAAATGCGCCATCTTCAGGTGAGCCATGGTTGTTGCCGAACACGTCGACCGCGCCACTGACAATCGGCATCAGCATTGACGAACCGAGCCCACGATAATCTGAATGCGTTTCATCCAAACCCATAATGTCAAGTATGGTCGTGTAGATATTTACTTGTCCGATTATACGCCCGATGCTTGCAGTTACGCCGGTGTTCGCTGCGATGAATACTGCCGGGACAGAGGTGTCGTCGACGTTTGAGAGGACGGAGCCCGTTGCGATACTTTGGCTATGATCAGAGGTTATGACCACTATGGTGTTCTCTTTCGGACTGACTTTGTAAAGTTCCGTCAAAAAGCGGGCTAATTCAGTATCGAAATAGTTTGTAATTGTGAAATAGCTCTTTTCGGTTTCATTGATGCCGGCGTCTGCAATCCGCTCCGGTTGCACGACACACTCTTCTTGAAACGGGATGTGCATCGAGTTTGTTATACACTCAAGAATGAACGGTTGTTTGATTGGAAATAGTTTATGCGGCTGCATATAGGGATAATCCTTTGGGCGGTCTCGTAAATGTAGGAACCGGACGGGATATTGATGGATTTCTGCCAATGTACTTTAGCTAATGTGATGCCGAACTGGCCTACAAAAAATATGCCTATGGAGATCAGAACCGGGGTTGTGTATCTGCGGCTATCGCAGTCTGAGCGTTTCCACCCGCAGACATAATATAGTGTAAATGCAAGAGGGATTGCCAGATAAACCAAGTCCCGCCATTTGAGCAAGCCTAATATACTGGAAATAAGCAGCCCGCCGACATTCTGAGTCATTGTCAACGCACTGAACGACAGGAATTCTCCCCAAAATCGGAAGTTCAGGATGTTGGCAATGAGGAAAAGCGCAAGACCCCATACCGGTATCAGCGTAAGCCAAAAGCGACGTCTGATTAGCCAAAATGGGGCTGCTATGAGTGCGACGTCTGCCACGCAGATAGCGAAGCTGACATGGTTGACATAGAATGCTTCTTGCCAGAATGTCAGCAGCATTATCAGCATTGAAAGGGTCAATGCGCCATATAGACGGAGACGTGATGCCAATTCAATCAGAATTCTGATGAGAAGTGGAAGCGAATTTCAGGGAAGTCCTGACGGGCCATGGTAAGAACATACCCGCTATCAGCGAGAAATACGTCGCGGCCTTCGCGATCGGTTGCCATGAACTGGTGTTTCCGTTTTTTGAACGCAGCCAAAGCTTCGGGATTATCGCTCTCAATCCAACACGCCTTATGGAGCGAAATCGGCTCCCAACGGCATTGTGCGCCATATTCATGTAGCAGGCGATATTGGATAACTTCAAATTGAAGCTGACCGACAGTGCCTATGATCTTGCGTCCGTTAAATTGGTTGGTAAACATCTGCGCCACGCCCTCGTCCATGAGCTGCTGAATTCCTTTTTCGAGTTGCTTGGCTTTCATCGGGTCGGTGTTCTCGATGTATTTGAACATCTCGGGCGAGAAGCTGGGCAGGCCTTTGTAATGCAGAGTCTCGCCTTGTGTCAGCGTGTCGCCGATTTTGAAAGTGCCTGTATCGGGTATGCCGACAATGTCGCCGGGGAATGCCTCGTCGACAATACTCTTTTTCTGAGCCATGAATGCCGTTGGAGCTGCGAAGCGGAGGGTTTTTCCGCTGCGGATATGGAGGTATGGAGCGTTACGTTCAAATTTGCCGGAACATATCTTTACGAATGCTATGCAGCTGCGATGGTTCGGGTCCATGTTGGCATGGATTTTGAATACAAAGCCGCTGAAATCCTCCTCTGTGGGTTCAACGCGGCGCTCTTCCGCTTCAATCGGTTTGGGCGACGGCGCAATCTTGACGAAACAGTCAAGCAACTCCTTGACGCCAAAGGTGTTGAGCGCAGACCCGAAGAAAACAGGGGCCACGTGCCCTGCGCGATAGTCCTCGACGTTGAAATCAGGATATACGCCCTCAATCAGTTCCAGATCTTCACGCAATTTCATTGCGTCTTTTTCGCCGACTGCTTCGTCAATCCCGGGGTCGTTGACATTGTTGATTTCAACGCGTTCGCTGACTTTCTGCTTATCGGGGGTGAAGAGGTCGAGCGAGTGTTCGTAGATATTATAGACGCCTTTGAATTTGGCGCCGATGTTTATTGGCCAGGAGAGCGGTCTGACTGCGATTTTCAGTTCGGCTTCCAATTCATCAAGTATTTCAAACGGGTCCCTACCCTCGCGATCAAGTTTATTGACGAAGATAATAACCGGAGTGTTACGCATGCGGCAGACCTCCATCAGACGGCGTGTCTGCTGCTCCACGCCTTTGGCGACGTCAACAACTATGATAACCGAGTCAACGGCGGTCAACGTGCGGTAGGTATCTTCGGCAAAGTCCTGATGGCCCGGAGTGTCGAGAATGTTGATTTTATAGTCGCCGTAGTTGAAACCCATGACGGAGGTCGCCACTGATATTCCGCGCTGCTTCTCGATTTCCATCCAGTCAGACGTTGCCGTCTTTTTGATTTTATTGCTTTTGACCGCGCCGGCAATGTGTATGGCTCCGCCGAAAAGAAGCAGCTTTTCGGTCAGAGTGGTTTTGCCTGCGTCGGGATGTGATATGATTGCAAATGTTCTGCGTCGTTTTATTTCTTCAGCTAATGAGGCCATAAGAGTTTACTGACGGTTAATATAGAATATACATTCTTTCAATGAGTCAAACCAATGGGGCGTCTCGGCTCCGTAGGTCAGACGTATTTTTGACGTGTCAAGAACGCTATAGTGAGGACGTGGAGCCGCCGTTGCGTTCAGGAAATTCGTGTCGGTTGAGATCGGTGTTAGCTCAACGTTGCCCATGCCGTTGAGGTCCAAAATAGCCTTGGCGAAGTCGTAGCGTGAGCAGACTCCGGCATCGCAGTAGTGATAGATTCCCGGAAACCACTGGGGCGTAGAGAGGATTTTGGCTATCAGTTTAGCGAGGTCGTCGGCATATGTCGGAGACCCGATCTGGTCAGCAACTACTTTCAGTCCTTCGCCTGTGGAGGCTTTGGCCATAATCCGACAAACGAAGTTGTTATCGCGGTCGCGGCTATAGAGCCAAGACGTCCGTATGATTATGCTATCAGGGGCCAGGGCGAGCAACGCGGTCTCGCCCGCGCGTTTCGATGATCCATAGTGTGACGACGGATTTACCTTGTCACTTTCGGAATACGGTCGGTAGGCATGGCCGTCAAAGACGTAGTCAGTCGATATATGGATGATTTTCGCGCCATAGTTATCGGCAGCAAGCGCGAGAGTTTTCACCCCTTCTGAATTTATGGCCGAACAGACGGCTTTTTCCTCTTCTGCGCGGTCCACATTGGTGTATGCGGCACAGTTGACAACGTGTGAGATGTCATTGTCGGTAATGAAGCGGTTGACCTGCTCGCCGTCTGTGATGTCGAGCCGGTTATGGTCGGCGAATATCAGGTTGGCTTTGACGTTTCCTGGGAGAATACGCTGCAGAGCTGCGCCGAGCTGGCCGTTCGCACCTGTTATCAGTACATTCATTTACTTTCGTTTGTGAGTGCTATGTTTACCGCAAAGTTACGCATTTTTTCTGAAAGGGGAAATTATTCAAATTCGTCGGGGTCGAAATATTCATCGACGTAATCTTCGTCGTCTTCGATGATATTGGCCAAAATATCGTCGTCGCGGTAGTCAACATCGCCGAGATTCTCCCATAGCAGGCTCAGGCTTTCGAGTGATTCACGTGTCCGTTCGTCGAGTTTATCTGTCTTTCTGTTCATTTTACTGTCGGTTCCTTTAAGCGTCGTTTGGTTACGAAGTCTCGCAGCAGCAGCCTGTAGCGCTGCTCTATTTCCCGACGCTCGGAAGGGAGCCGTGCGGTTGTCAGAACAGTACATTCGCCATCTGTTGCAATGATTGTCTGAGTGCTCTTGCTTTCTACTATCTGATAAACTTCCTTTTTAGGGTATCGGGTTCGTGGATAAACGGCGCAGCAGAGCAGAGTGCCAATGAATAACATGGCCCCTTCAATAGCGAGAAATCTACGTTTGCTATGCGCACCGGCGGCGACCAAAATCAATGCGGCAAGCAAAAGAATGACAATCCATGCGGGTGGATACAGTCCGTCGATTGCGGAACCGGGTAACGCGGCGATGCCGTTTGCCACCGTGTTCATAATCCGGCACAGGGCATCCGCGCCACAGTTCGCTTCAAGCGTAATAGAGGCCACACCGCTGATAAGCAAAAGCGGAATTACGGGCACGATGACGAGATTGGATATGAGGAAATAAATTGGAAAACTGTGGAAATGGAATGCGCTGACAATACCCGCCATCGTCATTGCGCTGACTGATAGAGCCGGATATGATACGAGATTATATGTGATCGGATGCTCCCTGCGGTCAACACGGTTGATGAGAGGATAGAACAGTATGATGCCCAACACTGCGACAAAGCTCAGCTGGAACCCAGAGGCGTATAATTCTTCAGGCGATAATAGCAGAATGAGGATGGCTGCAAGACATAGGGAATTGATGGATGATGACTTCCGTTGCAGAATGCGCCCGGTCATGTAGACAGATGCCATTATGACGGCACGTGTTACTGAGGGGATGAACCCTGTCAGAGCGGCATATAACCATAACGAAATGATAGTCAGGAGCAACCGTGTGCGAACATGTCGCCCCAGATAGAATGGCCACAGAGCGCAGGCAATGATGATGGCGATGACTCCAACGTGCATGCCGCTGAGGGCAAGCACATGCGATAGCCCGGCCGCGGAATAGTCGGCGCGGGTTGAAGCCGGTAACGCTTCGCTGCGGCCCAGCAGTATGGCGGCAAGTATGTCGATTGTCTGCGGAGCGAGCGGGGCCCGTCGCAAACGGTCGAGCAATGCGTTGTTGGCACGCGCAAACCATGTTTGGGCAAGTCGCGAAGACGCGACATAGAGCAGACTGTCGGGAGCCACAACCACAGAAGCCACCACTCCGCGGCGGCGTAAAGATTTCTGGAGGTCTATGACGTCAGGGACATCGGGGACACCAGGCAGGGCGCGGGTCTTTGCGTTGAAAGCAATGCGTTGGCCCGGGTATATGGTCGGGATCTCGCTGACATAATGAATTCTCGCTAAAAAAGGCTCGACACGCCGGGCGCCGACGCTATCAATTTCTGCAATCAGAAGCTGACCGGATGTCGCAGCCTCGCGTGTCGATAAAACTGTTGCTCCGTAGCGGTCATAACCGAACCCCGGAGGTTGTTGCGGACGCCTCGCTCCTGTGAAATCGGCAACCAAAATGATTGTTACCTGCAGAATCAGGAGTAGCAGGAGCGGATAGCGACCCATTTGTCTTTATTCTATAGTGTGCATCACGACGAAGTAACTGCTGACACCGATAGCAATCCATAAAGCAATTGCAAGCATCAGGGGTTTGACGCCGACTGCACGGATGCTCTTGAGTGAAAGAGAAGCACCGATGAGAAACAACGTGATGACCATTCCCTTTTTAGCCCAAAAAGCCATTGCCTTAGAGAATTCGGCAGGAAGTCCGGCGTAGGTATTGACGACCATTGCAAGGATGAAGAGAAAGATAAACCAGGGAATTGATATTTTGGCGCTTTTATCGCGGAATATCAACATGGTAACCAAAGCAAGCGGAATAATCCAGAGTGCACGGGTCAGTTTAATCAGTGTGGCAACTTCAAGGGCGGTTTCGCCATAGGCATTACCGGCGCCGACAACCGATGACGTGTCGTGGATTGCGATAGCGGCCCAAGTTCCGAACTGGGTCTCGGTCATGCCCGTAATGTGGCCGATAGGCGGGAATATAAACAATGCAATGGCATTGAGAATGAATACAACTCCGAGCGATACGGCCATTTCGTTCTCGTTCGCTTTTACAATCGGACCCACGGCTGCAATCGCGGAGCCACCGCAAATTGCGGTGCCTGACGAGATAAGGTAGGCGGTTTTGCGCTCAATATGCAGCCAGTATCCGAGAGCCACACCGATGACCATCACCCCGACAACGGAAACTATGGTGAAGGTCATGCCTTCTGCGCCCGACTGCAGCGACTTGATGAGATTCATCGAGAAACCGTAGCCAACGACCGACGCCTGCAGGAGATATTTTGAGCATTTCTTGTTAAATTTCGGGAACGGATTTTCAAATGTGAAAGCAAAAATAAGTCCTAACAAAAGAGCAAAGGCGGGCGATATGGGTTCATCGCTGCCCGTGATGTAGCTGACAGGAAGCAGCATCATGACAATCAGGATTATATAAATCCATTTGCCGGCAGTTGTTTTCATATGTTGCTGAAAATTGGTTGTTGAAGGTTTCGCAAATTATAGTTCGAGGCCATTGTCTCGCCATAGGCCCCGGCACTGCGCAGGACAATAATATCGCCTCTGTGTGTTTCAGGGAGCTTTACATCCGTGCCGAAGACGTCTGATGACTCACATATCGGGCCGACAACATCGTAGACATTTTGTTGAGCATCGGCTTTTGCCGTGAGGTTTTCAATCTTATGATGTGCGCCGTAGAGTGCCGGACGGATAAGTGCGTTCATGCCGCCGTCGCAGATAATGAATGTTTTGCTTGTTCCCTTTTTGACGTAGACAACGCGAGTCAGCAATGAGCCGCATTGGGCAACAATGCTGCGCCCCAGTTCACAGTGTAATTCCTGACCATTTCGAAGCCGAAGGTTTTTGCGGAAACATCCGAAGTAGCTTTCAAAGTCGGGAACAGGTTCGCAGTCTGGGGCCTCATAGTTTATGCCGAGGCCTCCTCCAACGTTTATGATTCTCATTCCCGAAGTGTCGAGCGAGTTGATTTTATTACAGAGCGCAACGTAGGGGGCAAAATCGAGAATCTGAGACCCGATGTGGAAGTGGAGGCCGGCAAGGTCTAAGCTATTCATGGATTTGGTCATGGAAACAACTTCAGGAAGCTGCTCGAGGTTTATGCCGAACTTATTCTCGGCCAGGCCGGTGGTGATATAGTGATGGGTATGGGCGTCAATATTGGGGTTGACACGTATCGCTACGGTTGCAACCTTGCCGATGCTTGATGCCAATTCGTTGATAACTTCAAGTTCCGGAACGGACTCGACGTTGAAGCAACCGATCCCATAGTTGAGGGAGTCGAGTATTTCCTCGTCGGTTTTCCCTACACCTGCGAATACAATCTTTCCGGCGGGAATACCGGCCTCGATAGCCGCCCTGACCTCTCCGCCGCTGACACAGTCGGCGCCGAGGCCGTGAGCGGCTATTGTAGCGAGAATCCGCGGATTGGCGTTGGCTTTGATAGCATAATGTACTTTGAAGTCACCGGCCGCACGCTTAACGTCTGTAAGGGTCCTGTCAAGCAGGCTGAGGTCATAATAATAAGCCGGAGTCTTGATGTCGTGGTTTATCTTTATCATGCGAACAGTGATTTCTGAAGGGCGTTGAGTGCGGCGACTTTATCGCTCTGTCGAACGAGCAGCGAAATGTTATAGTTGCTGCCACCATATGAAATCATGCGGACAGGGATGTTACCGAGAGCATCCAGAACACTTGTCTCAAAGCCGCAGTTATGCCATTCGAGGTCGCCGACAACGCAGATGATTGCCATGTCATGGTCAACAGTGACAGTGCCGAATTTCTTGAGGTCGTCAAGTATGTGGTGGAGATTGCGCTCATTGTCAATCGTGACGGATACACCGACCTCGGAGGTCGTAATCATATCGATTGATGTCTGATATGTCTCGAAAATCTCGAAGACCTTGCGCAGGAAGCCGTATGCCAGCAACATCCGGCCGCTTTTGATTTTAATGGCAGTGATGTTGTCTTTGGCGGCAACTGCTTTAATGGCGTGACTCGGAGCGCAGTTATAAATCAGGGTTCCGCGCGCCTCGGGTTGCATCGTGTTGAGCAGGCGCACGGGTATATTATTGAGTTTGGCGGGGAGAACGCAGGTAGGATGTAAAATCTTGGCTCCGAAATATGCCAGCTCGGCTGCCTCCTCAAAGTGAAGTTCTGCAACCGGACGTGTGCCCTCGACATATCGAGGGTCGTTGTTATGCAGGCCGTCGATATCGGTCCAGATTTCAATTTCGTCAGCGCCGATTGCGGCACCGATTAGTGAGGCAGTGTAGTCGCTGCCTCCGCGCTGAAGGTTGTCGATTTCTCCATACGCATTCCGGCAAATAAACCCCTGCGTGATATAGATTGCCGCATCTTCGTGTTTTTCGAGGAGTGGGGTAATGCGCTGGCGGATGTATTGAGTGTCAGGCTCCCCGTTTTTGTCGGTACGCATGAATTCGAGTGCGGAAATCAGTGCGGAGTCGATTCCCTGCTCATGGAGATATATATCCATCAACATCGTGCTCATGAGTTCGCCCTGCGCCATGATTTCTTTTTCTTCAAAAAGGGTGAAAATATCTTTCGACAACGAACGAATGTAATTGAATATCGCTTTGATTTCGCGACGCGCGGTCTCCTTAGACTCCTCGGCTGCGAAGAGTTCGTTGATGACACCGTAATACTTTGTTTCGAGCTGATTGACAATCTCGCGGGCGCCGTCGGTGTTCTTTTTATATAGATAGTCTGAAATTTCCACAAGGGTATTGGTGGTTCCGGACATGGCCGATAGCACCACAATGTTCTTGCCGCGTTCGGTTATCAGGCGGGCAACTTCCTTGATGCGCGCTGCGGAACCTACCGATGTTCCGCCGAATTTCAATACGTTCATTATACCTTTTCAGTTATTTGGTTATTAGTTTCTTTATCAGTGTCGGTCAGCGCTTTGTTTTCACATCTGTAGACTTTCCCTTTGAATTTTTCGGGGAATGACATATTATGTGTCGCCATGATAACCGCAGTGCCTTGTCGGGCGATTTCGTGAAGCATCCCGACAATCTGGTCGCCGGTTTCCGGATCGAGGTTCCCCGTCGGTTCGTCAGCAAGAATAAGTTCGGGGCGGTTCAACAGAGCGCGCGCAATCGCAATGCGTTGCTGCTCGCCGCCCGATAGCTCATGGGGCATCTTATATGACTTTGTCTGCATTCCGACCTGACGTAACACATCTTCAATCCGTGTGTCCATTTCGGATTTGTCGTTCCATCCTGTTGCTTTCAACACAAAGCTCAGGTTCTCGTAGACCGAACGGTCTGTCAGAAGTTGAAAATCCTGAAACACGATTCCTATGCGCCTGCGCAGAAGGTAAACTTTGCTCGGTTTCAGTGTTTGCATGTCGCAGTCGAAGACCATAGCGGTTCCCGTTTCGACGGGAACTTCGCCATACATCGTCTTTAGCAGCGACGACTTGCCGCTGCCGACTTTGCCGATGAAATACACGAATTCTCCGGGCCGGAGTTCGAAGTCAACGTGTTTCAAAACAACCAGCTCCTTGCGAAGCACCTCCACATCGGCATATCTGACGATAGGGTTATGTTGTGCCGCGGTGTCAACCTCAGTTTCCATATTCTGACAGAAATTTAATTCTTACGAGGCGGATTTCGCTCTCGCTATAGTCATCGCCAATATCCTTGATTGCCTGAGCCACATCGCCGGTCTCGCTCTCGTTCTTGAAATAGTCATAAATTTCTTCCTGAATATCCTCGTCGATTTCCGCGTTGATATAGTAGTTGATATTCAGTTTCGTCCCGGAATAGACAATCGCTTCAATCTCGTCAAGCAGTTCCTCGAATGTCAGGTCATGGGTCCTTGCAAGGTCAGTCAGCGGAATCTTGCGGTCAATTCCTTGAATGATTGCGATTTTCTGTTTTGACTTGTTGGGCATCGTGCGCACGCGCAGGTCCTCAGGTCTTTCAATTTCGTTTTCTTCAACGTGGGTTCTGATGACTTGCAGGAACTCTTCGCCGAAGCGTTTGGCTTTGCCCTGCCCGACCCCGGTAATGTTCTGCAGCTCCTCCATAGTGATGGGATATGTCGTTGCCATCTGTTCAAGCGACGGATCCTGAAATATCACATATGTAGGCAGTTGGTGGCGCTTGGCAATTTTTTTGCGCAGGTCCTTTAATATAGAGAAAAGCTCGGGGTCAACGATAGCGGTGCCGCTATTTTTCAGAGCGGCTTCTTTGTCGATTTCTTCCTCGAACTCGTGGTCCTTGGTGATTTTAAATGATTTTGGTTCTCTGAGGAATTCAATGCCGGCATCGGTCACGCGCAGAACGCCGAAATCTTCGAGATCTTTCGAAATATACCCGGCGATGATGCCGTGGCGAATAACGGCGTTGAGTGTGCGCATGTCACTGCCGTCCAAACAACCGAACAGTTCGAGTTCGTCATGACCGTATGACTTGACGACGGCGGTTTTGCGCCCGAGGGCTATATCAATGATATGTTCTGCCTTGAATTTTTCTTTCAGGGTTATGATTATCTCAATGATTGCAGATAGTTCTTCCTTTGCTTCCACTTGTTTGCTTGGATTTAAGCAGTTGTCGCAGTTGCCGCATGAGTCGTAGGGATAATTCTCTCCGAAATAATGTAGCAGCGTTTTGCGTCGACATAGGGAAGACTCGGCATAGCTTGCCGTCTCTGCAAGAAGTTGTTTGCCGATTTCCTGTTCGGCCATCGGTTTGCCCTGCATGAACTTTTCCATTTTGCGCAGGTCCTTGGCCGAATAGAATGTTATACATTGGCCTTCACCGCCGTCACGACCGGCGCGGCCGGTTTCCTGATAATATCCTTCGAGCGACTTGGGCATGTCGTAGTGAATGACGAATCTGACGTCGGGTTTGTCGATGCCCATGCCGAAGGCTATGGTGGCCACGATTACCTTAACGTCTTCCATCAGGAAAGCATCCTGGTTGGCGGAGCGTGTCGCCGAGTCCATACCGGCATGGTAGGCACGGGCTTTTATGTTGTTAACTGCCAGGAGTTCGGCAAGTTCCTCAACTTTCTTGCGAGCAAGACAGTAAATTATGCCGCTTTTGTCTTCGTTGTTTTTGATGTATTTGATAATGTCGCGGTCAATGCTCTCGGTCTTTGGTCGAACCTCGTAGTAGAGATTCTCGCGGTTGAACGAAGATTTGAATACCCTGGCGTCTGTCATTCCGAGGTTTTTCTGTATGTCGTGTTGGACCTTCGGCGTTGCAGTTGCCGTCAGGGCTATTACCGGACGTGAACCGATTTCGTTGATAATGGGGCGTATGCGTCGGTACTCGGGACGAAAGTCATGGCCCCACTCCGAGATGCAATGGGCCTCGTCGATTGCATAAAATGAAATCTGAACCGATTTCAAGAATTCTATATTCTCCTCCTTTGTCAGCTGTTCTGGTGCGACATATAGCAGCTTGGTACGCCCTTTGACAATGTCGTCCTTCACGGCGTCGATTGCCGAGCGGGTCAGCGATGAGTTCATGAAGTGGGCAATGCCGTCGTCTGAGCTGAAGGTGCGCATCGCGTCAACCTGATTTTTCATCAGCGCTATAAGCGGCGATATCACTATGGCTACGCCCGGCATGATAACCGAAGGCAGCTGGTAACATAGCGATTTACCGCCGCCGGTGGGCATCAAGACGAAAACATCGTTGCCGTCAAGCAGCGCCTGAATGATTTGTTCCTGATTGCCTTTGAAGGTGTCAAAGCCAAAGTTTATTTTCAGAGCTTCAACAAGTTCAGCGTGGGTAGTCATGATAATGAGGGTGGTTTAACGATTGATGCGTGAGGAGACTATGAATTGATTCCGTTTATGCGATTGAGTCGGTTTCGAAATGTGCTTTATGGATTTGTTCAAGCGCATAATCGCGCGTGATATTGAGCGTTTTAGTGTTTGTTCCGGGGGTCGAATACATTGCCTCTACCATGATAGACTCAACGATTGAGCGCAGTCCGCGTGCGCCGAGTTTGTATTCTATGGCTTTGTCAACGATGAGTTCCAGAGCTTCGCGATCGAATGTCAGTTTTACGCCGTCGATTGCAAACATTTTCACATATTGGCGTATAATGGCGTTCTTCGGTTCGGTGAGAACACGGAGCAGGGCGTCGCGGTCTAACGGGTCGAGATGAGTCAGGATCGGCAGGCGACCGATAATCTCAGGAATCAGGCCGAATGACTTGAGGTCTTGCGGGGCAACATATTGCAGATAGTTGTCGCGTTTGATCTTCTGTTTGGCCGCGTCGGTAGAGTATCCAACGACGTGAGTGTTCAACCTATGAGCAATCTTGCGTTCGATTCCGTCGAATGCTCCGCCACAGATAAAGAGAATGTCTTTCGTATTGACCTGAATCATCTTTTGCTCCGGATGCTTGCGTCCACCCTGCGGGGGAACGTTGACAATCGATCCTTCGAGCAGCTTCAGAAGGCCTTGCTGAACACCTTCTCCGGAGACATCGCGGGTAATCGAGGGGTTGTCGCCTTTGCGCGCAATCTTGTCGATTTCATCAATGAATACTATGCCTCGCTCGGCTTTTTCAACGTTGTAGTCGGCAACCTGAAGAAGGCGAGTAAGCAGGCTCTCAATGTCTTCACCAACATAGCCCGCCTCGGTCAGCACCGTGGCGTCAACAATGGTGAACGGCACGTCAAGCAAACGGGCAATGGTTTTTGCAAGCAGTGTTTTGCCGGTACCGGTCGGACCTACAATGATGATATTGCTTTTTTCGATGTCAACTCCGTCGTCTTCGGCATCTTTCTGGGCCAGGCGCTTGTAGTGGTTATAGACGGCTACCGACAGATATTTCTTGGCGTCGTCCTGACCAATAACATACTGGTTGAGAAAGTCGTTGATTTCGCGCGGGGTCGGCACCTTGCCGGTTTGGGTTCCCGATTTTGTGGTGGAGTCTTGCTTCTTGTCGTGGAGAAAATCCGCTTCTTTCATGAAATAGTTGATTTGCTCCAGGCAATCGGAACAGATGCAGACCGACGGGTTCATCGGGGACGGAACGAGCACGGCCTGCGGAGACATCGGCCCCCCGCAGAACGCGCACACATGTCCTATTGCTGTTTTCTTCGCCATGCCTGCCAATTATTGCTTGGCTTTGATGAGAACTTTGTCAATCATGCCATACTGCTGAGCCTCTTCGGCGGTCATCCAGTAATCGCGGTCGCTGTCGCGTTCAACCTTTTCAATGGATTGGCCGGAATGGTCAGCTATGATTGAGTAGAGTTCATGTTTTAGCTTTAAAATTTCGCGAGCAGTGATTTCAATGTCGCTGGCCTGTCCTTGGGCGCCGCCCATAGGTTGGTGAATCATGACCCGCGAGTGTTTCAGCGCGAAGCGCTTGCCCTTTTCACCTGCCACAAGCAGCACTGCGGCCATCGAGGCGGCCATCCCGGTACAGATAGTTGCCACGTCGCTCGAAATGTACTGCATGGTGTCGTAAATTCCGAGTCCGGCATATACGCTGCCGCCGGGAGAATTGATATAGATGCTGACATCCTTGCCGGGGTCGGCGCTGTCAAGATAGAGCAGCTGGGCCTGAATGACGTTAGCGCTATAATCGTCAACCTGCGTGCCGAGGAATATGATGCGGTCCATCATCAGGCGTGAAAACACGTCCATCTGTGCAACGTTGAGCTGACGCTCTTCAATGATAGTCGGAGAAATATAGCTCGACGTAATGAGCTGATTATTGGTTTGAGTCGTGAATTGATCGAACACGAGCGGATTGATGCCGCAGTGTTTGGTCGCAAAACTTCTGAAGTCGTTAGGGTTAAAATTTGACATCTTATTATACCTTTGTTTGAAAATTCTATTCAAAGTTACGAAAATTTTTCCATTTCAGCAAATTTCTCAAAAAAATTAAGGTCCTTAAAGACGATAATAGCCTTAAGAACCTTAATAATAGAGGTTTATATGAGTTACTCGAGCTCGAGATCGGCGATGCGCTTCATGTTGGCTTCGTCGTTGAGATTATAGTAGATGTTTTTCAGAATCGAGAATGCCTGACGATTTGATTCCTTGTTGATTGAAATGGCTTTTTCGAGTTGCTCGGCAGCCCGGGCGAAGAGCGGATTGATAGTATCTTCTTTAAGTTTGTTATATTCGGCGTTCGAGAGTTCTCCGGCATCGTCGCTGGTCTTGTATGCCTTATTGGCGAGCATACGACCGTAGTTGAAGCGTGCGTCGGGGTTCTCTCCATCGAACTCAACAGCCTTCTTATAGAGTTCAAGAGCTTCGGCGTTAGCCTTTGCAGCATCTTCAGCGCTGATATTCTCGTCATTGGTGCGGTTCTCGATGAGAACGCCTTTCACATTAAAGAGAACGGAGTTGTCAGGGTTAGCGGCAATTGCCTTGTTAATCATATCGAGGGCCTTCTCGAACTCGCCGTTCTTGACGTAAACGTTAACCAGCGAGCCGATGTAGGTCTGCTTGCCATATTTAGCGAAACCTTCGTTGGCAATGGTTTCCATGGCAGCGATATCATTGAGTTCCGAGGCCATTGACAGAGCGTTGTCATATGCAATCTCACCCATGCCGTATTTTGCCGAGTTCATGAACGAACTCAGTGCTTCGGGTTTCATGTCGGCCTGATAGGCAAAGATTCCCATATTGTAGTAAGTCTGGGCGAGGATTGAGTCGGCAGGCATTGCGGGAGCGTCATTGCCGAGTTGGGGCATCGTCGGAAGAATGGTGAAAATCTCCCATGCGCGGTATGCTCCGGGCAGGTCCTGCGCCTCATAAAGATATACGCCTGCGTCATAGAAATTGTTAACATTTCCGGCAATGGTTTTGACCATCTCTTTCGAGTACTTGGCTTTGAATTTGCCTTTGGCGGCATCGGTGATGACAGTGTCCATCGAGAAAGCCTTTGTATAGTAGTCAAAGCCTTCGATGATTGACTTACTCATGTTCACCTTGTCGGGATTGCCTCCGATTTGAAGTTGCTCCCAACCGGTCTGCCATGTTTGGAATGCGTTTTTGCCGGCGAGATACCAGGTTTTTACGTTCTCGGCCGTAGTCGGGTCGGTCATTGCGCCCTTGAGCTTTGCGGCGATACCGGCATGGTCCGGAACCTCAACTTTCAGTCCGCGTTCTGCTTCTTTGAGAACGCTATCCTGGGCCGTTGCCGTGCAGACCATTGCGAGGCCGCAGGCTATCATCAGAAATTTTTTCATGATTCAGTGAATTAGATTGGTGTTATTGATTTTCTTCTTCGTTAACGGAGTTGTCGGTGTTAGGGTTTTGTTCGGGATCGTTTTCGGGAGCTTCAACCTCTACCTCGGGGTCTGTCTCGACGGTGCAGACGCTGGCTATGGTGTCGCCGCGTTTTTCGAGGTTGATTACCCTTACGCCTTGGGTTGCGCGGCCCATGACGCGGATGTCTGCCATGTGCAGGCGTATGGCAATGCCGCTGCGATTGATGATTACGAGGTCGTTGTTGTCATCAACACTCTTGATTGCAACGAGTGCGCCGGTCTTTTCCGTGATATTTAGGGTCTTGACTCCCTTTCCGCCGCGGTTGGTGATGCGATAGTCCTCGATGTCCGAACGCTTGCCATAACCCTTTTCGGAGAGAACCATGACAGTCTTTTCCGTTTCGCGCTCCGTGCAAATCATGCCGACAATCTCGTCGTTTTCGTCATCGAGGGTCATGCCTCTCACGCCGGTCGACATGCGGCCCATTTCACGCACGCGGCTTTCGTCGAAGCGGATTGCGCGTCCGTTGCGGTTGGCAAGGATAATTTCGCTGTCGCCGTTGGTCATCTCAACCTGGAGCAGTTCGTCGTCATCGCGGATAATGATGGCATTTACGCCAATATTGCGAGGACGTGAGTAGGCTTCAAGAGGAGTTTTTTTCACGATGCCTTTCTTGGTGCAGAACATCAGATTGTGGGTTTCTACAAATTCGCGGTCGGTAAGGTTGCGCACCGCAATGTAGGCTTTCACCCTGTCGCCGCCATCAATGCTGAGGAGGTTCTGAATTGCACGGCCTTTCTGAGCGCGACCGAATTCCGGAATGTTGTAGACTTTAATCCAGTAGCACCGTCCGCGTTCGGTAAAGAAGAGCATATATGAGCGGTTGCCGGCCGTGTATATATGTTCTATGAAATCTTCGGAGCGTGTCGACGAGCCTTTGATTCCCACGCCGCCGCGGTTCTGGGCGCGGAATTCGCTGAGTTTGGTGCGCTTGATATAGCCGAGATGGCTGATGGTGATTACCATCTCGTCATCGTCGACAAACGATTCGTCGCTGAATTCGCCGCCGACGCGGTTGATTTCCGTGCGGCGATCATCTCCGTACTTCTGTGCGACCTCTTCGAGTTCCGACTTGATGAGTTCGCGGCATATAATGGGGTCGTTCAGGATGCTATTGAGGCGGTCGATTTCGATGAGCAGGTCTTCGTAGTTCTGACGCAGTTTGTCCTGTTCCAGGCCGGTCAGTTGGCGCAGACGCATTTCGACGATTGCCTGAGTCTGCGCATCACTCAGCTCGAAGCGAGCGGTGAGTGCTGCTCGAGCAGCATCGGTATTGGCGCTCTCTTTGATAATTTTGATGACCTCGTCGATGTTTTGAGATGCGATGATTAGGCCCTGAAGAATGTGGGCGCGCTCCGCAGCCTTTCGGAGTTCATATTTGGTTCGACGGATAACCACGTCGTGGCGGTGGTCGATGAAGGCGCTGAGAATTTCTTTGAGGTTCAGGGTCCTGGGTCGGCCATTGACCAGCGCAACGTTGTTGACGCTGAAGCTCGATTGCAGCGCGCTCATCTTGAACAGTTTGTTCATCACCACGTTCGCATTGGCCTCAGACTTCAAGGTGATGACTATATGTTGCTTGATATCTTCGTTCGAAAGGTCCTGAATGTTGGATATGCCTTCGATTTTCTTGTCTGTAACCAGCCCTGCAATCTGTTTAACGAGTTCCGCACGGTTAACTCCGTAGGGAATTTCGGTGATTATGATATTGGTGTGGTTTGCTTCAGGAACCATTTCGTATTTTGCACGAATCACGATGCGGCCACGACCGGTTTCATATGCCTCCTTAACGCCGTTTATGCCGTAGATAAGACCGCCTGTGGGGAAGTCCGGAGCCGGGATATAGTTCATCAGCTCCTCGATTGTCAGCTCGGGATTCTCGAGCAGGGCAATCGTTCCGGCAATAGATTCACGCAGGTTATGAGTCGGCATGTTGGTTGCCATGCCGACCGCAATACCGGTGGCGCCATTGACAAGGAGGTTGGGGAAACGAGTGGGAAGCACGGTAGGCTCCGTGCGGGTGTTGTCGTAGTTCGGTTGCATGTCGACGGTCTCCTTCTCGATATCGGAGAGCATCTCTTCACCCATTTTTGCGAGGCGCACCTCGGTATAACGCATTGCCGCCGCACCGTCACCGTCGATTGAGCCGAAATTGCCGTGGCCGTCAACGAGGATATTGCGCATATTCCAGTCCTGTGCCAGGCGCACCACGGTGCCATAGATTGACGAGTCGCCGTGGGGGTGATACTTACCCATTACTTCACCGACGCAATTGGCCGATTTCTTGTGGGGTTTGTCTGAGGTGTTGCCCATCTCGTTCATGCCGAAAAGTACTCGGCGATGCACGGGCTTGAGGCCGTCGCGAACGTCGGGCAACGCGCGGCTGACGATTACCGACATCGAATAGTCGATGTAGGCCGCCTTCATTTCGCTTTCGATATTGATCTTTTGAATACGATCCTGATTTAGCATATTTAGTGATTCAGTTATGATTTTTCAACCTACAAATTTACGAACTTTTTCTGTATAGTGCCAAATTTTAATTATACTTCATTTGGCATCAGATTGTTATTATCAGATAGAGATATGTCATGTAACCGAGATAGGCAACCACCATGATTGCGCCCTCGGAACGCTTGATGACACGATGGCCGTAGAAAAAGCCCATGGCAATGAATATGATAGCCGAGACAAGCATTACGCTGAGGTCAACGATTCCGATGTTACCGAAAGCCAGGGGGGTGATGGAGCCTGCAAGGCCGAGAACGAAGAATACGTTGAAGATACAGGAGCCTAAGACCGTGCCGATAGAGAGTCCTGATTGCCCCTTTATTGCAGCGGTGACCGATGCGGCCATCTCAGGCAACGAGGTGCCGACGGCGAGAATGGTAAGGCCTATCAAACCCTCACTCCAGCCGAGGGCGCGGGCAATGCCTGTGGCGCCGTCGACGAACCATTGGCCGCCGACAACCAGCGTTATCAATCCTCCGAGAAGACATATGAGCGATAGCCATGTTTTCATCACTTTAGCATCTGATGGAGCCGCGGCCTCAGTGGGATCGGATTGCTTGGCGTTCTGAATTGTGCCTTTCATGAACAACGCGAAAAACAGCAACAAGAGCAAGCCGCAGACTCGGGTGAGCGTTCTCGGTCCTGATCCCAGTTCAGGCGCGAGCCCGATAACAAACAGAGCGGCAGAAGAGAGAAACATCCAAAAAGCGTCGCCAATCAGAATTTTCGTCGGTACGCTTATCGGTTTAATCATTGCAACTACGCCTATAATCATCAGAACGTTGAAGATGTTGGAGCCGACAACATTACCGATAGACATAGACGGAGCTCCGTCGACAGCGGCAATGATGCTGACAACGAGTTCCGGGGCGCTCGTGCCGATGGATATGATTGTCAGTCCGACAATAAAATCGGAAACGCCGAGTCGTCTTGCAATCGCTGCGGCGCCGTCGATCATATAATTGGCTCCGCCAAGAATCATGACGAAGCCAATAATCAACAATATTATATCCATGAATTTACGAGTGCGATAACACGTGAGGCCTCTTCGTCGGTCATTACCGGAGAGATTGGCAAAGAGAGTTCTTGATTATGAATCGCTTCAGTAACAGGCAGGTCGAGATCGTTCCATTGTCGGTAACATTTCTGCTTGTGTGGCGGAATAGGATAATGTATAAGCGTCTGTATGCCGTTGTCCGTGAGATAGTTTTGCAGCTCGTCGCGCCTACTTGTGAATATTGTGAAGATATGAAACACATGAGCCTCCGGTTCCGAAACTTGCGGCACACGTATGTCGGGATTGGATATTTCCGAAATGTAGCGTCGGGCAATGCGTCGGCGTGCTTCATTGTCGGCATCAAGATGCGGAAGTTTTGCGCGCAACACGGCAGCCTGCAGTTCGTCAAGTCGGGAGTTAAGACCGATATGGTCAAAAACATATTTCTTTGCCGAGCCGTAGTTGCGGAGAGCTCGAATCATCTCGGCCAGTTCGGCATTGTCGGTAGTGACGGCTCCGCCGTCACCGAGAGCGCCGAGATTTTTACCGGGATAGAAACTATGGCCGGCAGCATCGCCGAGCGAGCCTGTGCGTCGCGAACCGTATTTGCAGCCGTGGGCCTGGGCGTTGTCTTCTACAAGCAGCAGACCGTATTTGCGACATATGTGGGCAATCATCTCATTGTAGGCACATTGTCCGTAGAGGTGCACAATCATGATAGCTCGGGTGCGTTCGGTCAGTTTCTCCTCAATCTTCGTCGCATCTATCTGCAGTGTGGTCGGATCGGGCTCGACCAGTACGGGTACGAGAGCATTCTCGCTGATTGCGAGAATGGAGGCGATATATGTGTTTGCCGGAACGATGACCTCGTCGCCGGGACTGAGCACGCCGAGTTCGATGTAGGCCCTGAATATAAGTTTCAGCGCATCGAGTCCGTTGGCGCAGCCGATGGCATGGTCGCTACCGATGAAGTCGGCGTATTCGCGTTCAAAAGCCGAGTTTTCCGTCCCGAGAAGATACCACCCGGAGTCGGTCACGCGCCGCATTGCGGCGTCAATCTCCGATTTATGGGCGTCGTTGACCTTCTTTAAATCAAGAAACTTAACCATTAGCTTTCTTCCAATTCAGGAAATCATCATAGTTTCTAATATAGTCAGCCTCATTATATATATCTGACGCAAGCGACATTGCGACGGCTCCCGACGAAAAATCATGAAGATGATGCCAGATTCCGGCCGGCACAATCAATCCCCGGTAGGGCCTGTTGAGAAATACTTCACGCCGGTCGCGACCGTCGTCGAGCATGACGGTAAAACTGCCGGATAAGGCCACCAGAAGCTGATTCAGCTCCTTGTGGGCGTGTTCACCTCGGTTTTCGCCGCCGGGGACGTCGTATATCCAATATGCCCGGGCTATCTTGAACGGGATGTGACGCTCTTCCTCGATAAACGAGAGGTTGCCGCGTGCGTCAAGAATTCTCGGCAAATCTATTATTTCCGCTTTCAATTTCATACTGTGCAAAGTTACAAAATTTTTATGAATAATTACCAAAAAGTTACTATCTTTGCATTGTAATGTTTAACTATTAACGTTTTTTCTCAATGTATCAGCGTCAAGTATCTTTTACTGAGGCCATCAACATGGCTTTCAATAAGTATTGCTGCTGCAAAGTTACAAAATTTTTATGAATAATTACCAAAAAGTTACTATCTTTGCATTGTAATGTTTAACTATTAACGTTTTTTCTCAATGTATCAGCGTCAAGTATCTTTTACTGAGGCCATCAACATGGCTTTCAATAAGTATTGCTGCTTCACCGGACGTGCGTCTCTCTCGGAATTCTGGTGGTTCTCTCTCTTCACGGCTATTCTCGGTTGTGCCATTTCGTTAGTCTGCGGTATTCTCGGCTTATGTGACACCGCAACGAGTTCAATCTTGGGTATAGTGAACCTCGCCCTGCTGCTTCCGAGCCTCGGCCTGTGCGTTCGTCGTCTGCACGACATCGGCAAGGGTGGCGGCTGGATTTTCATCAACCTGATTCCTATTGCCGGCTTTATCATATATCTGAGCTGGTGCTGCAAGCACTCGGAGATGCAGCCCAACCGTTTCGGCGACGTTCCTAATCTTGTAGCCGCCAAATGACGGTAAGAATCAATGACGAGTGGCGCACACGTCTGGCTTCCGTTTGGGAATCAGACGAGTTTGCGCAGACTGCAGAATACGTGCGCCGCGAGTATGCCTCGCGGCGCGTGTTTCCGCCCGCATCGCAGATTTTTGCAGCTTTTGATCTTTGTCCGTTTTCCAAAGTCAAGGCGGTAATTATAGGTCAGGATCCATATCATGGTGACGGACAAGCAAATGGCCTCGCTTTCTCCGTCGCACCCGGTGTTGAGATTCCGCCGTCGCTGGTAAATATTTTCAAGGAGATACACGACGATGTCGGTTCGCCCATTCCGGCAGATGGCGACCTCAGGCGATGGGCAGCGCAGGGAGTATTGTTGCTCAATAATTCACTAACCGTACGCGCGCACTCGCCGGCTTCCCATTCGGCTATCGGGTGGGATCGTGTCACAGATGCAGCCATCAGCGCGTTATCGGTCGGTCGTGAAAGACTCGTCTTTATGCTTTGGGGTTCGCATGCCCAGCGAAAGAGCCCTCTGATTGACTCCACCCGCCACCTGCTGCTGACCGCCCCCCACCCTTCTCCACTCAGCGCTTACCGGGGCTTTTTCGGATGCAAACATTTTTCGCGGGCCAATGACTATTTGATTTCTAACGGAATAACCCCAATAATATGGTAACTCTCGACGAACGTCTCTCCACCGCTCTCGAGCTCCGCAAACAAGGCTATAATTGCGCGCAATGCGTGGCGATGAGTTTTGATCCCTCGCTTGAAATCGTCACGGCCGGTCTCGGCACGGGTATCGGCGCGACCGGACACATCTGCGGCGCATGTTCCGCCATGGCTATACTGACGGCCTCCACCGGCTATGAAGGTCCGGCGGCCAAGCAGCAGCTTTACGCCGCCGTGCGTTCGCGGCTTGACAAGTTTGCCGCACTCAACAATGGCGACACCGACTGCCGAGATCTCCGAAAGCCCGGGCGCAAACCGTGTGTGGAGTTGATAAAAGATGCCGTAAAAATCATGCATGAATCTCTGTAAATATATCCCTCTCCTTTTGCCGGCAGTAATGGCTGCCACGGGTCACGACACTTCGACTGCCATCTTCGACCCTCAGTTCAAGTCACTTCAGGTTCTGGACCCGAACAACCTTCTCGGTCAGCCGATAATCAGACCGAACAATGCCGCATCGTCCGTGACAATCAGCTTCGATGAACTTGCCGACGACAGTCGCTTTCTGCGTTATCGGCTGGTGCATTGCGATGCGGACTGGCGCCGCTCGCAGTCTGTTTCGGAACTTGACTACCTAAGTGGATTTAATATTGCCGAAGTAACGGATTTCGCACTTTCGGAACAGACACTGACGAACTACGTTCATTATTCAATCACACTGCCGAATGAACAGATGTCACCGCTGCTCTCGGGCAATTATCTCGTTGAGGTATTCGATGAGGATGCCCCGGACCGCACATTGCTTCAGGCCCGCTTCATGGTCGACGAGGACATTGCAGGGATGTCGGTCGATGTGACGTCGCGCACTGATGTTGACAATAACAGTCGCCATCAGCAACTGACGGTTCGAGCCGACCTGGAGGGCGCCAAAATAGAAAATCCGTTCAACGACTTGAGGCTCGTTATTATCCCAAACGGACGCATCGCTGACGCGCATACGCTGCGCCACCCGTTGCAGGTCACACATAATACCGTCATATACGACCACCAGAAGGAGCTCATATTCCCTGCCGGAAATGAATACCGTCGTTTCGATATCGCCAACGTGCGCTATCCGGGCATGGGAGTGAGTTCTATCGACTTTATTGAGCCGTACTATAACGCGATGCTGAAAACAGACCGGCCGAGGGTCAGCGACGGATATGTCTATGACCAGACACAGGCAGGCCGATTTTTCCCTGCCGAAATCTACTCTACCGAGCCGGAGATAAATGCGGATTACGTTCTTACTTTTTTCACTCTTGAAATGCCCCGGCTAAACGAGGATGTGTTTCTTGACGGTGATTTTGTTCTGCGCAAGCGTGATTCAGATTCCAGCATGATTTATGACTCCACGCACGGAGCATACATAAAGAGCCTGCTTTTAAAGCAGGGAATGTATAACTATCAATATGTAACGTCGTCTGGACTGAATCCGATTGAAGGAGACAAATACGAGACTGCAAATGAATATCTTGTGCTGCTCTACTATTGTCCGCCCGACGCCCGTTATGACCGCTTGATCGCCGCAGCGGTAATTTCTTCAGGCAAATGACAGAAAAAACAGAAGGAGTAATGTTTCAGATTCAAGATACCCTGGTGAGCCTCGATCTTGCCGAAGAATTTTTTTGTTGCGACCTTGACGCTTGCAAAGGCGAGTGTTGCATCGAAGGTGATGCCGGCGCGCCGGTGACCGACCGCGAGTGTCGCGAAATTCGCCGGGCACTTCCGGTAATAGAAAGAGATATGGCGCCGCGTGCTATTGAGCTCGTGCGCGAGCAGGGAGTCAGTTACATCGATGAGGAGGGCGACCTGGTAACAACTATTCTCGACGGGCGAAACTGTGCGTTTACCTGCTATGCTCCGAACGGCGTGTGTCTTTGCGCACTCGAAGGGGCGTTCAGGCGTGGTGAAACTCAGTGGCGCAAACCGATTAGTTGTGCACTCTATCCTGCGCGCGTAACGGAGTATGAGAAATTCACGGCCGTGAACTATCACAAGTGGTCTATCTGTCGGGCTGCACGCATGAAAGGCCGCAAAGAGGGAATCCGACTATATCAATTTCTCCGTAATCCGCTCATTGAACGTTTCGGAAGGGACTGGTATGACGAACTCGCCCTCTGTTGCGAAACTTATCTCAGCGAGCAATCCCCAACTCCTGACGAAGGAACGGAGCAGTAGGAGAGTCGGTTTTAGCAACCTCCTCGGGGGTGCCTTGCGCGATGATTTGTCCGCCTTCGGCGCCTCCTGCCGGTCCCATGTCGATGACGTGGTCGGCACATTTGATGACATCGGTGTTGTGTTCGATTACCAAGACCGTGTTTCCGCGGTCAACGAGCCGGTTCAGCAGGCTCATCAGGGTTTTGATATCCTCAAAGTGAAGCCCTGTTGTCGGCTCGTCGAGAATGAAGAGAGTCTTGCCCGTGTCACGCTTGGCCAGCTCTGTCGCCAGTTTCACACGCTGGTTCTCACCGCCTGAAAGGGTGCTCGACGGTTGTCCGAGTTTTATGTAACCCAGACCGACCTCTTGCAGAACTTTCAGCTTCTTTAATATGGCAGGAGTGTTTTCGAAAAATTCAACTGCCTGGTTTATTGTCATGTCGAGAATGTCGGCAATCGACTTGCCTTTAAACCTCACTTCGAGGGTTTCGCGATTATAGCGTTTGCCGCCGCACTCTTCGCAGGGCACGAGCACGTCGGGGAGGAAGTTCATCTCTATTGTCTTGTAGCCATTGCCTTTGCAGGCTTCGCATCTTCCTCCTTTTACGTTGAATGAGAAGCGTCCCGGTTTGTAGCCGCGTATTTTTGCTTCCGGCAGGTTTACAAAAAGAGTGCGGATGTCTGAAAACACTCCCGTGTATGTTGCCGGGTTGCTGCGCGGAGTCCGGCCGAGCGGAGTCTGGTCAACCGTGACAACCTTATCGATGTTTTTCACTCCGAAGAGCTCCTTATAAGGTAATGGCTCCTGTTGTGAGCGATAGAAATGGTGGCTGAGAATCGGCTGCAGTGTGCCACTGACGAGCGACGATTTGCCCGACCCGCTGACGCCGGCAACACATGTCAGTGTTGCCAACGGCAACTTTAGGTCAATGTTTTTCAGGTTATGCCCCGTTGCACCTTTCAATTCAAGGAATTTACCGTTGCCTTTGCGCCGTTCGCTCGGGATTACGATTTCCTTGCGGCCGTTAAGATAATCTGCCGTAAGGGTTTTGCTTTTCAGCATTTTCTCAGGAGTTCCCTGAAAGACGACTTGGCCTCCTTTGCGTCCGGCAAGCGGACCGATATCGACAATCCAGTCGGCCTGGAGCATCATGTCTCGGTCATGTTCCACGACGATGACAGAGTTTTGGGCATCGCGAAGCGCCTTGAGCGAGTTAATGAGCTTCAGGTTGTCGCGCTGGTGCAGGCCGATGCTCGGCTCATCGAGAATATAGAGAACATTGACGAGCTCGGAACCGATTTGAGTTGCCAGGCGTATGCGTTGGCTCTCGCCGCCCGAGAGGGTTGCCGAAGGGCGCGATAATGAAAGGTAACCGAGCCCGACGTTTTCGAGAAACTGCAGCCGGGTTGATATTTCCTTCAGGATCTCGGCCGCAATCTGTTGGCGCGCCGGAGTCAGCAGATTATTGACATCCTCGAGCCAACGTGAAAGCGCCGTGATGTCCATTCTGCAGAGATCGGCGATGGTTTTGTCGCCGATATAAAAGTGACGTGCTTCGATGTTCAGACGGTCGCCGTTGCATTCGGGGCAGGTCACACGCGAATAAAATTGTGTGCTCCACTTCTTGCCGCCGTCATCGGCGTCCTCACTCTGTTGCATCTCGATGTAGCGGACAATTCCGTCATAGGTGCGATACATGCTTCCGAAATACCCGCCGCCGATATTGATGTCGAGTTTTTCGGAGCTTCCATACAGAATGTCGTTCAACAATTCGTCGGGGAACTCGGCAACGGGTGTCTGCAATGTGCAGCCATAGCGTTCGCACAACTTCTCGATTTGGCGGAAAACTATGGTGTCTTTTTTCTTGCCAAGCGGTTCTATGGCTCCCGCAGCGATGCTTTTGCCGGGATCTGGAATGATTTTGTCAACGTCTATGACGTTCACCTCGCCGATTCCGTTACAACGCGGACAGGCCCCGAGCGGCGAGTTGAAAGAAAAATTATGGGGAGCAGGGTCGCGGTAGCTGATACCGTTTTCAGGATCCATCAGGGTGCGCGAAAGGTGGGTCAACTCATCGTTTGCATCAACGTCGCAGATTATCAGCTGACCGTCACCGCGATGCAATGCGGTCGAGACACTGTTGCGCAGGCGTGTTTCGTCAATGTCCGTGACGGCAATCTTGTCGACAACAAGTTCTATGGAGTGGTTCTTATAGCGGTCGAGCTTCATCCCGGGAGTTATTTCTGCCATTTTGCCATCGATGCGCACATTGAGATAACCTTTCTTAGCCAACTGCTCGAAGAGTTCCTGATAGTGACCTTTACGATTGCGCACAAGCGGTGACAAGACCAAAATCTTATGTCCGGAGAAGCGCTCTTTTATCAAAGCGAGAATTTTCTCCTCACTGAACTTCTCCATCGGTTTACCTGACATGTAGCTGCGGGCCGTTGCCACCCGGGCATACAACAGGCGCAGGAAGTCATATATTTCCGTCGTTGTACCTATGGTGGAACGCGGATTGCGGTTAACCGTTTTCTGTTCGATGGCTATGACCGGCGAAAGCCCGCTTATACGGTCAACATCGGGGCGTTCAAGTGTGCCGAGCATTTGCCGAGCATAGCTCGAGAACGTCTCGATATACCGGCGCTGACCTTCGGCAAAAATTGTGTCGAAGGCAAGCGAGGACTTACCTGAGCCGCTGAGTCCGGTAATAACGGTCAGTTTCCCATGCGGAATCTCAACGTCTATGTTTTTAAGATTATGAACTCTTGCGCCATTGACTTGCAGGCTGTCAAGTTGTTTCAAATCTTGGTCGTTCATTCGCCTATCCAGTTATGATTGTAGGTTTTGAAGTTGGTTGTCGGGCGCCGGAGCGCCTCGGCCTTCGGAACTCTTACCTCATAAGTCTTGCCGGACTTGTTGGTGAGCTTCTTCGCCCTTATCCAGGGGTTATACTCGCGAAGGGTTGCATAATCGATGCCGCGTTCGCGGGCCCATGATGGCCAGTCATCGACCGCATAGTCAACTTTTTCGGTCATATAATCATGGGGTTGATATAGTTGGCTCTCGTTGAGCATGAACCCGTAGCTCGCGGGGTGCTCCATAATCATTTTCATTGCAATCATACGCATCGGGTAACGCCGGGTTTCGTCTGTCAGCCAAAGATCAAGCGCATTATCAACTTGTTGCGCCTCAAGCTCTTTGGATATGCGGGCAGTGCCGCCATTGAAACTTGATGCAACCGATGCCCAGTCGCCATATTTGGCAAAAGCATTCTTGATATACTTGCAGGCGGCTGCCGTTTCCTTGGCAATGTTATAGCGTTCGTCGACCTCGTCGTTTACCTCGAGGCCGTATTGCTTCGCGGTTGAAGGCATGAACTGCCAGATTCCGGCGGCTCCGGCTCCGGAACGGGCAATGGGGTTAAGGTAGCTCTCGATGCAGGCCATGTAGACAAAATCCTTGTCAACACCGTTCTGTTCGAGAATTTTTACCAATTCAGGAAAGTAGCGGTTCGCACGCTTTATCGTCAGCAGCGTGTTGCCGTGGGTATAGACCATTGCCGTCAATTCGCGGTCAAGACGCTCATAGAGGTCTATATCGCTCAAGTCGATTTTCTCACCGGCGAATTTCACCGATGTCGGTATGGCGGGGTTGGCAATGCTGAGATGCTGCTCGGCCGTAATGAAATCAGAGCAGCAGAGCAGTGCGCAAATAGCCGCCGTTTTCAATGACAGTATTTTCATAGTGTGGCAGCCCGGATCAGTCTTCGGTGAATAGAGGTTCGCGCTCATTTTTATGAAAATAAGCGGTCAGAGTTGCTATGAACTTTGAAATCTGAGCAATGGCGTCGGCCGTCTGCGGGGAGATTTCGCGGTTTTGAAGACGGAGCATAAGCATGCCATAGAGTGCCGTGAAGCATGTTTCAATCTCGCCGACGGCGCATTCTCCTGCACGCGCACGCAAATCAACGATGTATGGCAGCGTCCGGTAGAATAGGGCGCTATAGTCGCTATATTTTGGGTCGGCGAGTAGCGCTTTGTGCAAGTCAATGAGTTCAACCATGATGTTCCGGTTAATCTGCAGGTGGCCATGTTCGGCGACACCCTCGAGTCTCATCATGTCGATAAGAGATTCATACCATTCGGTAATTTCACGCCTGCATGCCTCGTCGAGTCCGTCCATGCGGTCAATAATGTTGTCTTTGATTTTCTCAATATCGAGGCCATTGGCTCTTATTATATCTTCAATCTGCCACATGTAGAGCAGATATTCGGCGATATTTTCTTTTCGTTTCCGGCTTGCTATAATCATAATTCTGGACGTTCGGATATTCAGATGTATAACGCCTGCGTAGCGTTAACTGACTACAAATTTACGCAGAAATCATCATCCGAGGCCTCGGTTTTAACGATTATTAACCCAAAAATGCGGATAAAATCACATTTCTCTCTCTTTTTCTTTGTTTTTCCGAAATTTACCGTTACCTTTGCAGTGCTAACTTAATTATTCACTATTAAAATTATACGATGAACAAAACCGATCTCGTAAACGCCATTGCCGAAAAGGCCGGCCTCAGCAAGGTAGATGCCAAACATGCTCTCGACGCTACCATCGCTGCAGTTTCTGAAGCTCTTGCTAACAATGACAAAGTTGCCCTCGTTGGTTTCGGCACTTTCGCTACCGTAGAGAAAGCAGCTCGTCAGGGTATCAATCCCCGCACCAAAGAAAAAGTTGAAATCGCTGCCCGCAAGGTTGTGAAATTCAAAGCCGGCGCAGAACTCGCCGCACAGGTTCAGTAACGTGTCACAAATCCATTTCCCTTTAGGCCGCGGACTTACATTAACAACAGTAAGTCCGCGGCCCGTTTTATAGCACTATTTGTAGTCACAAAATTTTGCCGCATTGGAAAATTTTCGTAAATTTGCGGCTCAAAAACGAGCAAACAAACTGCTAATTCTTATATGAAGCAACCGAGCAACCCCTCGCCATCCCTGTTGTTTGAAACAAGTTGGGAAGTATGCAATAAGGTAGGTGGTATCTATGCCGTACTGTCAACAAAGGCCCGCACGCTCCAATCGATATATAAAAATAAGGTGATTTTTGTAGGGCCTGATGTCTGGACCGATGATACTCCGTCGCCATATTTCACCGAGGTGGCTTCACTGCTTGCCGATTGGCGTAAGAATCCGGAATTGCCCGAAGGTGTGACAATTCGTGTCGGTCGTTGGAATATTCCAGGTCGCCCCATAGCCATACTCGTTAAGTTTGACGTCATGTATGCCCGTAATGCCGAACTTTTCGGTCGCATGTGGGAGCTATATGGCGTTGATTCGCTTCATGCCTATGGTGATTATCCCGAAGCATGTGCTTTCAGCCATGCCGCTGCGCTGGTCATAGAGAGCCTCTGCCGCTTCAAAGGCTATAAAGACGGAGACGGCGTGATTGCCCACTTCGATGAATGGATAACAGGCATGGGCCTGCTTCACGTTAAAGCAACACTGCCTGCCGCAGCCACAGTATTCACCACGCACGCAACGAGCATTGGCCGCAGCATATGCGGAAACGGAAAGCAGCTATACGCGTATTTCAACGGCTATAACGGTGATCAGATGGCTGCGGAACTGAATATGCAGGCCAAGCACTCGCTTGAAAAGGCCGCCGCACATCAGGCCGACTGTTTCACTACAGTCAGCGAAGTGACGGCCCGCGAATGTCGTCAGCTTCTTGAAATTGACCCTCACGTTACGCCAAACGGTTTTGAGAAGGACTTTGTACCCTCAACGGCAAAGGCTTTCGACGAAGTACGCAGCAAAGGACGCGCGGCGCTATTGAAAATGGCATCCGCGCTGACCGGACGCACACTGCCGGAGAATTCGTTTATTGTTGTCAGCTCCGGACGTTGCGAGTATCGCAACAAAGGCATTGATGTCTTTCTCGATTCTGCGGCAATCATGCGTAGCCGGCTCGGAAATGATGACCGTCAGGTTATTTGCTTAGTGATGGTGCCCGCATGGTCCAAAGAAGCCCGCCCCGAGCTAATCGACGCCATGAAATCGCGCAAACGCCTCCCCGCCCTGCCCGATCCGGTCATAACCCACGGCCTCAATAACTACGACAACGACCCGATTATTCAGAATATACATCGCCTCGGGTTCCGCAATCTTACCGATGACCGTCTGCTGATGATTTACGTTCCATGCTACCTCGATGGCTCTGACGGCCTGTTTGGCGGCTTGACCTATTACGACCTGCTTCCCGCAATGGATGCCACGGTCTTCCCCTCTTATTATGAGCCCTGGGGTTACACTCCGCTGGAGTCAGTGGCTTTCGGTGTGCCGACAATCACCACGACTCTCGCCGGTTTCGGCCGTTGGGTGAATGTGACTTTCGGCGAGAATTCATTCGGCGTCAGTGGCGTGCATGTCAATGAACGTAACGACGCGAACTATTCGGAGCTATGTGATGTAATTGCAACACAACTTCTCACACTTGAACGTACCTCCGAAGACGCAACAAAGAAACTCCGCAAGGCCGCTGCAACGACAGCCGACCTCGCATCATGGAAGTTCTTTATCTCATATTATCAGACTGCATATGCCGACGCGCTTCTTAACGCCAAGCATCGCCATAATACTGAACATAATCAATAATGCAAGAAAAAAATCATATCATGAAACTTCAAGTCAGCAACACCAATGCGCCCATATGGCGCGATGTGACGGTCAACGCCAATCTCCCTAAGGAGCTTAAACCGCTGGAGCCTATTTCTAAAAACCTCTGGTGGGTTTGGAATAGCGTAGGCAAAAACCTTTTCCGTGACCTCGATCCTGATCTTTGGCGCTCAACGGGTGAAAACCCCGTGATGCTCCTTCAGAGTCTAAACTCATCGCGTCTAAATGAGATTATCAACGACAAAGATCTGATGAGCCGCATTGCCCTGACCGATAAGGAATTCAAGGAATACATGGCCCAACCCATGCGAGATGACCTCCCGACGGTTGCCTACTTCTCAATGGAGTATGGTCTCTGTAGCGCTCTGAAAATTTATTCAGGCGGCCTCGGAGTTCTTGCCGGTGACTATATCAAGGAAGCGAGCGATAGCCGTGTCCCCGTGACCGCAGTTGGTTTCCTATACCGCTATGGCTACTTTACCCAAAGCCTCAGCGTAGACGGTCAGCAGATTGCCAACTATGAGCCTCAGAACTTCCACCTGCTCCCTATCGAGCAGGTTCTCAATGAAGACGGATCTCCGATGATTCTTGAGGTCCCCTACCCCGGTCGCATCATCTATAGCTACATCTGGCGCGTGAACGTTGGCCGCATGAACCTCTACCTGATGGATACCGACTTCGACATGAACTCGGAATATGACCGTCCCATCACTCATCAACTCTATGGCGGTGATTGGGAGAACCGCATCAAGCAGGAGTATCTCCTCGGCATCGGCGGTATTATGATGCTCCGCAAGCTCGGCATCAATACCGACCTCTATCACGCAAACGAAGGCCATGCAGCCCTGCTTAATCTCCAACGTCTTGTTGAATACGTTCAAGATAAGCACGTTGACTTCAACACTGCCCTCGAGCTTGTCCGCGCATCGAGCCTTTATACCGTCCACACTCCCGTACCCGCCGGCCATGACTACTTCGACGAAAGTCTCTTCAGCAAATACATGGGCGAATATCCTGCAAAACTTGGCATCAGTTGGCAGGACCTCATGAACATGGGTCGCGAGAACCCGGATAGCGGCGAGAAGTTCTCAATGAGCGTGTTCGCTCTCAATACCTGCCAGGAAGCCAATGGAGTAAGCTGGCTCCACGGTGAAGTCAGCAAGAAGATGTTTGCCGGCAACTGGAAGGGTTACGATTGGAAAGAAAGCCACGTTGGCTACGTTACCAACGGCGTTCACATGCCGACATGGGCGGCTTTCGAATGGAAAGCGTTCTATATCGAGAAACTCGGCCCGGAAGTGTTCAGCCATCAGGATGATGTCAACGCCTGGAAGGGCATCTTCTCTGTACCCGATGAGGAGATCTGGAACATGCGAGTGACAATGAAGAACAAATTCATCAACTTCGTCAAGCGTGATTTCAAGGCAAAATGGCTCGCAAACCAGCGCGATCCGGGTGCCGTGCTCGGCATTCTCGACCGCATCAACCCCAATGCACTCATAATCGGCTTTGCCCGTCGTTTTGCAACCTACAAGCGCGCACACCTGCTCTTCACCGACCTTGACCGTCTCGCAAAGATTGTCAATAATGAGCAATTCCCCGTGCAGTTCGTATTCTCGGGCAAGGCACACCCCGCCGACGGCGCAGGTCAAGGACTTATCAAACGCATCATGGAAATCAGCCGTATGCCGCAGTTCCTCGGCAAAATCATCTTCCTTGAGGACTACAACATGATTGTTGCCAAGCGTTTCGTGACCGGCGTTGATATCTGGCTCAATACTCCGACCCGTCCCTTAGAGGCATCCGGAACTTCAGGCGAAAAGGCTGAAATGAACGGCGTGCTCAACTTCTCAGTGCTCGACGGTTGGTGGTATGAAGGCTATAAGTTTGATGAAAAAGCAGGCTGGGCTCTTACCGACAAGCGCACATACACCGATCAGGGTCAGCAAGACAAGCTTGACGCTGCCACTATCTATTCGATGCTCGAAAATGAAATCATTCCGCTCTACTTCGCGAAAAACTCAAAGGGTTACTCTCCCGAATGGATCCAGTATATCAAGAACTCCATAGGCCATATCGCCCCCAACTTCACGATGACGCGCATGATCAATGACTACATCGAGCGTTTCTACTCCAAAGAAGCCCGTCGCTTTGCAGCTCTTCAGGCCAATGACTATGCCATGGCCCGTGAAATCGCAGCATGGAAAGAAAACGTTGCTTCGAAGTGGAACGACATCAAAGTCATCAGCATTGACGACAACGCATTGACCAACGTTGTGACCTCGACCGGCTCAGACCATGTGGCAACGGTTGTTCTCGACACCAATGGCCTCGCTAATGATCTCGGCGTTGAATGTGTGACGTTCAAGAGCATCGATGGGCAGAAAGAGTTCTCGCGGACCATAGATATACCCGTTGTCAAGACCGAAGGCAACATTGTGACGTATCAACTCAAGCATAAACTCGAAAACCCCGGAATGTACATCTACGCGTTCCGCATCTACCCCAAGAACCCGCAGCTGGCTCACCGCCAGGACTTCGCCTGGGTTCGTTGGATTTAAGAAACCAACAAGCGGTTGGGGTGGTCACACGGCCACCCCAACTTACTTTTTTACCATTATTAACTCTTAATCCTTAACCCTTAACCCAACAAAATTATGGGAGGCTTTTTCGGTATCGCAGCACGTCGTCAGTGCCGCAGTGAACTATTTTACGGAGTAGACTACAACTCTCACCTGGGCACCCTCCGGGCAGGCATGGCAACGTATGACCGTGACGCCGGACGATTTGTCCGCAAAATCCACTCGCTCGAAAGCACCTACTTCCGCACGAAGTTTGAGAAAGACCTTGATAAGTTTGAGGGCGACACCGGTATCGGAATTATATCCGACACGGACCCTCAGCCTATTATTATCAATTCTCATCTCGGCAAGTTTGCAATCGTGACGGTAGCCAAGGTCTGCAATCTTGAATCGCTTGAACGCGAACTTATTGATGAAGGAGTGCATTTCGGTGAACTCAGTTCGGGAGCTACCAACCAGACTGAGCTGATTGCTCTGCTCATTAACAGGGGCCAAACATTTGTTGAAGGTATAGAAAACGTATACAACAGAATAGAGGGCTCATGTTCACTGCTTATTCTGACTGAAAACGGCACTATCATTGCCGCACGCGACAAGCTCGGCCGCACGCCGATTATTCTCGGCAAGAAAGAAGACGCATGGGCGGCTTCATCGGAAAGCACGTCATTTCCCAATCTCGGATTCAGCCTCGTGCGCGACCTCGGTCCGGGCGAGATAGTTGAGATTTCGGCTGACGGAATCAAGCAGCTCCGTGCTCCCGGAAATGAAATGCAGATTTGCTCTTTCCTTTGGGTTTACTACGGCTTCCCGACATCGACCTACGAGGGCAAGAACGTTGAGGAAACACGATTCAAGAGCGGATACGCCATGGGTAAGACCGACCCCACGGACGTCGATTGCGCCTGCGGCATTCCGGATTCCGGTACCGGCATGGCTTTGGGATATTCCGCAGGCCACGGTGTGCCCTACCATCGCTGCATATGCAAATATACTCCAACGTGGCCCCGCTCGTTCACTCCGTCAAATCAATCCATGCGCAATCTTGTGGCTAAGATGAAGTTGGTACCCAACAGTGCTATGATGAAAGGCAAGCGGGTGCTTTTCTGCGACGACTCTATCGTGCGCGGCACGCAGCTCAACGACAATGTTCACGAGTTTTATGAGGCCGGAGCCAAGGAAGTCCACATGCGAATTGCTTGTCCGCCGCTGATTTATGGTTGCAAATATGTCGGCTTTACATCATCAAAAAGCGACATGGAGCTGCTGACACGCCGCATTATCGAGGAACTCGAAGGAGACCCCAATGCGCATCTCGATGAGTATGCAACGACCGGCTCGGAACGCTATAACATTCTGGTTGAAAAGATTCGTGAACGTTTTGGCCTCACGACGCTGAAGTTTAATCCGTTGGAGACTCTGATTGAGAGCATCGGCCTGCCCAAATGCAAGGTTTGCACCCACTGCTTCGACGGAACATCCCATTTCTGATTATTCGGATACAAGACAGATGGAGGCTGCACTTTCTGATGCGAAGTGCAGCCCCCTTTATGTTTTCGGGTGTTGAATCGGCAAGGCCTTCAAAGAGAGAAGATGCGCCAAAGGCAATAAACCAATGCGAGGCCAAGCACTGAAAAGGCGCAGAAAGCAATCGCGACGCGACGGAGATGATTGCGCGCGCCCTGTCGCCAACGTATGAAAGAGAAGATAGCGGCACACACCGCCCCGTAGGCAAATGCTGCCGCTATCCAAATGAGTTTTGAACCCATGTCCCGGATATTAGTTCCAGGCGTCTACGATACCCATGAAGTCGGCTGCTGCGAGTGAAGCGCCGCCAATGAGTCCGCCGTCAACGTCGGGCTTGGAGAAGAGGGCCTTTGCGTTTGAGGGTTTGCAGGAACCGCCGTAGAGAATCGAGCAGTTATCGGCAACTTCCTGACCATATTTGCCGGCAATTACGCTGCGGATGTGGGCGTGCATTTCCTGAGCCTGGTCGTCGGTTGCGGTCTTGCCGGTGCCGATAGCCCAAACGGGTTCATAAGCGAGAATGAGTTTGCCGAAGTCTTCAGCGGAAAGTTCGAATAGAGCCTCCTCGATCTGAGCTTTCACTACGTTGAGGTAGCTGCCGTCTTCGCGCTGTTCGAGAACTTCACCGATGCAGAAAATCGGGGTGAGGTTATTTTCCAACGCGAGGTTAACCTTGGTCTTGAGGATTTCAGAGGTTTCGCCGTAATATTGACGACGCTCGCTATGACCGAGAATAACATAGTTAGCACCCGTCGATGCTACCATCGGAGCGGAAACTTCACCGGTGTATGCTCCCTTGACGTGGTCAGCGCAGTTTTCAGCACCGAGGCCGAGCCTCTTGGCGTCGATAACTGCGGCTACGGACGCCAGATGGGTAAACGGAACACAGATTACTACGTCGCATTTGGGAGTGCGTGAGGCCAGAGCTTCATTTACATCCTTTGCGAGGCCTACACCTTCAGCCAGCGTGGTGTTCATTTTCCAGTTGCCGGCAACAATTTTCTTTCTCATGATTAAGCTTATGTTGTTTAATTTTGGTTTGTCAATAATCTGCCCGCAAAGTTACAAATATTTTAGAGAACATGCAACCCCGAAAAATTTGCATGGTCGGGAGAAAAGTGGTAAATTTGCACCGTTCAAAGCCGATTTATAATAGCGCACGTGGCGTAATGGCAGCCGCGCCGGACTTAGGATCCGGTGGAGAAATCCGTGGGGGTTCGAGTCCCCCCGTGCGCACTGTAAAAGCCTGCTGAAAATTCATATATCACCATAAAAAAAACAGTCATTTACAATGAACGCCCAGCTTCCACCTTTCAAGGTGTTTTCAGGAACCAAGTCGCGCTATATGGCCGAAGAAATCTGTAAAGATCTCGGAGTACCACTCGGTCAGATGAACATTCAGCACTTTGCCGACGGCGAATTTGAAGTCTCGTTCGAGGAATCGATCCGCGGTTGCGAGGTCTATTTGGTTCAGTCAACTTTCCCCAACACCGATAACCTCATGGAGCTGCTCCTTATGATTGATGCCGCAAAGCGTGCATCTGCGCGTTCGGTAGTGGCTGTTATTCCCTACTTCGGCTGGGCCCGTCAGGACCGCAAGGACAAACCCCGCGTCTCGATCGCTGCCAAGCTCGTTGCCGACCTTCTGAGCGCTGCCGGTGTTACCCGCGTCATCACGATGGATCTCCACGCCGACCAGATTCAGGGATTTTTTGATGTGCCCGTTGACCATCTCTATGCCTCGTCGGTATTCGTTCCTTATATTGAGAGCCTCAAGCTGAAAGACCTCGTTATCGCCTCTCCCGATGTCGGCGGCGCCAAGCGAGCCAACTCCTATGCCAAGCACTTCAACGTGCCTCTGATTCTGTGTCACAAGCAGCGCGCCAAAGCCAACGTCGTAGAGAAAATGACTGTTATCGGCGATGTGAAAGACAAGAACGTCATTATCATTGACGACATGGTTGATACTGCAGGCACTATGACCAAAGCAGCCGACCTCATGATGGAACATGGTGCAAAAAGTGTGCGTGCCCTCTGCTCTCATGCAATCATGTCGGATCCCGCAAGCGAGCGTGTCGACAAGTGCGCTCTGACAGAATTGATGTTCACCAACTCCATTCCTTTCAATAAGGAGTGCAAGAAAGCGACCATCCTGACTGTTGCCCATCTGTTTGCCGACACTATCCGCCGCGTCCATAACAACGAGTCAATCTCGAGCCAGTACGTGATTTGAAACACGACAACTACTATGCGCAGCTTCTGCGTGCCAACGGAGATGCTGCCGCCATTGACAAGATAATTCAAGATAAATGTCGTCGACAAGTTGCAAAAAAGCGTAACCATCCGAACTAAGCCGACTATTAACAGACAAAAAATCTCAGGAGTCAT
>CAZKOF010000007.1:4109-56020 GCA_964554335.1 uncultured Bacteroides sp. | reverse complement strand
ATTCGGAAAACCTTGTCGGCTGCTACATTGCCAAATTTTGATGCGGTTGCCCTGGCGGCGGGACCGTAGAATTTTGATTGGCGGCGGAAAATTGTTAACTTTGCGGGCGACTAATATCTCAGAACCGAAATGAACGAATGGAGCATCGAGCGGTATAATCCGACAACCGACCGTGAGTTATGGAACCGTCTGAACGGAGCGGCGCGCAACGCCACTATTCTGACAGACCGCAATTATATGGATTACCATTCCGACAGGTTCCGGGATTATTCATTGATAGCGCGCAAGGGGAAAGTCACGGCGCTGCTGCCGGCAAACATCACAGGCGACAACATTCTTCACTCGCATCAGGGTCTGACCTACGGAGGGTGGATTCTTCCGCGCAGGCATTTTGACTGCGTCGACATGATGAGCCTCTGGGAGGCGATGATTGATATATGCAAACTGCATGGTATCAGAGGTATAGACTATAAACCGCTGCCGCATATCTATGCGGTGCTACCGTCGCAGGAGGATATATATGCGCTTTTCCGCTTCGGCGGGAGACTGACGGAATGTAACATCTCGGCGGCTGTGAAGCTTAACGCAAATCCCGGATTCAGCATGTCACGCCGCCAGCGACTTAAGCAGAGTACGGCTATAGAAATTGATATTGTCAAAGCGAGCAGTGAGGCGGAGTATCGGGAGTTTCACGCGGTACTTACCGACTGTCTGAGCAGCCGCCACGACGCAACGCCGGTTCACAACGTCGACGAGATGCTCCTGCTTGCGGGTCGGTTTCCTCAATCAACAGAGCTATGGGTTGCCAAATCAGGGGGTGAAATTCACGCCGGGATATGGCTCTATTTGAGCGAGAAAGTCGCTCATTGCCAATATATCGGCACCACGGCCAAAGGACGTGAAATCAATATGCTGACCGCACTGATTGACAGATTGATAAAACACGCGACCGAGGGACAGTTCGGCCCCGCAGTCGAGTATTTTGACTTCGGCACGAGCAACGAAGACAACGGCCTGATTCTCAATGAGAACCTCTACAGACAGAAGGCGTCTATGGGCGCCTCGGGGGTTGCCTATCCGCGCTATATGATTGAGTTATAGCGCCAAACGGTAGATTTCGGCTGAAGCGGCGGAGTCGGTAGGACAGAAATTGCCTATCAAGGCTCCTTTAGTTTCATGTAGTTTCTTGACTAACAAAGGTATATCAGGGTCGGAAATTCCAAGCTCGGCGAGAGTTACGGGCATGCCTATGGCGCGGTTGAACGTGCGCAGGGCGGCAATGGCCTCGGCCGCGCTGCCGACACCGAACACGCGACGGCCGAACTGTGCAATCTTTTCGGGATTGAACTGAGCGACGTATTCAAGCCACGCAGGGAACATCACCGCAAGACCTGCACCGTGGGCCACACCGTAGAGCGCCGAGAGTTCGTGCTCCATTCCGTGGCTGGTCCAGTCTTCGTCCCTCCCTACCCCACAGATGCCGTTATGGGCAATCGTTCCGGCCCACATGATATTTGCGCGGGCCTGATAGTCGGCGGGGTCAGCCATAACGCGCGGCGCCACATCGACAATCGCTTTGAGCGCGCCCTCGCAGAGGCGGTCGGTGACATCGCAGTCGGGGGTGTTGGAAAAATATCGCTCCATGATATGGGCCATCATGTCGACAATGCCGCATGCGGTCTGATACTTCGGGAGAGTGAACGTCAGCTCGGGGTTTAGGATTGAAAAACGGGGACGGAGCACGTTGGTACGCAAGGAAACTTTTTTGCCGCCGTCGAGCTTGGTAATCACGGAGTTTCCGGAGCCTTCGCTGCCGGCGGCCGCAATGGTAAGCACCGTGCCTACGGGCAGGGCCTCGGTCATGACGGCCTTTCCGGCCCAGAAATCCCAGAAGTCGCCGGCGTAGGGCACGCCCCCGGCAATGGCTTTTGCGGTGTCGATCACCGAACCGCCACCAACGGCCAAAAGACCCTCGACGCCGTTACCGCGGCAGATTTCAATTCCCTCGTAGACACGGTCGTCGGTCGGGTTCGGTTTGATGCCGCCGAATTCGATATATTCAACGCCGGCGGCGCGGAGCGAGGCTCCGACGCGGCCGAGGAGTCCGGACTTTACGGCAGAACCGCCGCCAAAGCAGAGCAGCACTTTACGGCCGAGTTTCGAGGCTGTCAATTCACCGGCACGTTCTTCGGTTGCGCGACCGAAAACATATTCAGTCGGAGAGCAGTAATTAAATTTGTTCATAACGTTGTCATGTTCCTGTCGGCAAGCCGGTAGTGAAGTCGCCGCCATCGTAGATGGGATCCTCATTCTCCTCGTCGTCGGGAAGCGGAATCTCGCCGGCTTTGAGTTTGGGTTTGTTTTTCTTAATTTCGAGAGGTTTCTGCTTATCAACGCTCAGGGCATCGATATCCCAGGACTCCGAGCGGTCCCAGTTTTTCTTGAGCGCGATTTTCTTGTTGAAGTAATAGACATCTTCAGGCTGGCGGCGCATACGCAGGTCGCCGTTGGTCCATTCGCCGTTGTCGTCGGTGTCGAAAAACAACCGGGCGTAGTAGGTGCCGGGCAGCAGGAAGTCGAACCGGGCCACACCATCGGTAACGGGCACCGTGCGTTCGGGCACGTCGCGGTCGTCGAGCAGCTCGACTATGGCCTTTACGGAATCGGGGATGCCACTGATATTGAATATGATGGTCGAGTATTCATCGGATTGGCGCACAGAGAATTCATAGTTCACGGGTTTATTATACAGGCCATAAATATCGGTGACGGCAATGGAATCGCCGACAATACGATACTTGCCGCCCGAAATCCAGTCAACGTCGAGGACGTAGTTGGCGTGTGAGAACGTGTCGCGCGGCAGGAACAGGGGCTGCGGCTCAACGGCAACCCACACGGAATCGGGCTGATATTCAAGACGCAGGGCCCCGGGAGCGAGCAAATCAATCGGGGTTTCGGTCGAGAAATAGAAAGGCCGATTAAGCTCTTGAGTAGAGGCTCCCCAGTTGAACCGAAGGAACTGTTCGGGCTGCATGAGCTTGAAAGTATCGACCCGGATAGTGTCGTTGATTTTGAGCACCGAGTCAATCTTGTCCTGCAGCGTACGCGGTTTAGGCTGCTTTTTCGGCGAACGGAAGTTGAACTTCAGAGTGTCGGTTCCCCAGACAATGTTATCGAGAGAGTCGACTCTCTTATAGCGGGTCTCGACGAGCATTGTGTCGGCCTTTATCACCATCGAATCGCGCAGCCAGAACCGCAGGGTATCGTTGGTCGCGGAATGGGTCAGCATGGCAACGTCGGTCAGCGGCGTCCGGCAGGAGTCGGAGCCGAGGGCTATGATTGTCAGTTGCGGGAGAGTATCGACGGGCGCCGCCATGGTCAGTTCGATGATATTGCGCGCGGGCCTCTTGTAGTCGACAAGATAGAGCGCCTTATACTCCTCGTTGAACCAGGTCAGGAGCAAATTGTCGGGGAGAAATTTTGTCTGCAGGCGGGTTGCGATCGAGTCGCCGAGAATGGAGTCGCGCACAATAGTGTCGGTCACCTCCACGGATTCAACCCGGGGGGAAATCAACGTCGAGCAGAAGGCCACGTCTTCAGTACGATCCCAGAAGAGGTCGCGGTTATTATCTTTGAGAGCGAAAATCTGATACTCTCCGGGACTCAGGTTGCGCACGGTGAACTCTCCGAACTGGTTCGTGCGGGCAATGCGCTCGAAGCGGCGGGTCGAGATGCACGAGTCGGCATCGCTGCGATAGACTCCCACCAGCATTCCCTGGGCGGGTTCGAGATTGCGGGCCTCGAGGACCATGCCGGAAATTTGCAGAGTATCAATGGAGTCACCCGTCGAGAAGTCGATTGCAAATCCGTCGAGAATATTCCCCTCGTTGAGGTCTTTTACGGCATCGGCCAGGTCGATGGTGTAGGTCATGTCGGGCAGCATCGAGTCGCGGAAGGTCACGTCGACGCGGTGACCGTTGGCAAAGAAGGTCGTCATCTCCTTCTGGGTCGGGGATATTGCGGCTTTCTCGTTGGGATTATCAAGCTCAACGTTCTCGTCAAAGAAAATCGAAACCTTGTTGCCGTTGAAATTCAGGCTGCCGGGAATCGGGTTTGAGGAGACATAGCGCGGAGGCGTCACATCGCGCGGGCCTCCGTCGGGGCGTCCGAGGCTCGCACATGCAGCCAAAGCGACAGTTGCCGCAGCAGCAATCGGCAGGTAATAAAGATTATTCACGTTTGGGTTCGCGGGGACGGGTATATTTCAGAAAATAAGCGAGGAAGAGGCCGCCGGCCATGAAAAGGCTGACGGAAAAGCTATAGAAGATTCCAACTATTCCGCCGTTGAGAGTGAAACCGAGCAGGAAACTTGACGGCAAACCAAAGACGACATAACTCAATAATGCAATCCAGAGCATCGGCATCACGCGCGAGGTTCCTCGCAGGGCGTTGGCGAAGTTAATCTGTGTAGCATCGCCAAGCTGGTAGCAAAGCAGCGGCGGAATGAGGGTCATGCAGACAGTGATTACCGCGGGGTCGGGGGTGAACAACCCTATAAGCGATCGCCCGGCAAAAAGGAACGTCAGCGAGGCGCAGACAGCCATGAAGATCGTCAGATGATAGCCGGCAAAGCCGATTCGGCGCATTGCGCGGGTATCACCGCAGCCTGCGGCATTGGCCACGAGCACCGATGTTGCCGACCCGAGGCTATAGTAGAAACAGAAGCCGAGGGTGCCGACAATGACCATTACCTGAAAAGCGGCCAGCTGCAGGGCGCCAATCCAACCCACCAAAATCGCCGCGCCCGAGAAGGCGGCGGTTTCAAAAAAGAGCTGGAGCGATACGGGGAGCGAGGTGCGGCCCAACAGGACGAAGGATGAGCCGGAAATTCGCCCGGCAGCATAACCGCCGCGCAGGAGGGCATACTTTCGATCGGTGAGGAAAATGCAGCTGATGACCACGGCAGTCATTACGCGAGCAAGGAGGGTTGCCACCCCGGCGCCGAAGAGTCCTAACTCGGGGAAACCGAAGTTGCCGTAAATCAGCAGGTAATTTCCGGCGACGTTAAGAAGATTTGCAGCGAGAATTATCCACATCGGCATCCGCGTTCCCTTCATGCCGTATGAACATTGCGCCCAGACATTATAGAGGGTCATCGGGAGCAAGCCGCAGAGGGCCAGCAGGTAATATGGGCGAATCAGGGGCAACAACTCCTCGGGCTGGCCGAGGCGTCCGACGTTGAGATAGAGCACACCCATCACGAGAGAGACGAGCAGGGTGTATAAAATATTTATCAGCACGGCATTGCGCATCAGCTTGCCGATGCGGCTCTCCTCGCCGCGACCGAAAAGCGCGCCGACCAACGGGGTTATCCCGTAGGTGAAGCCCACGCATGCGAAGTTAGCCATGTTGAAGGTATTATTGACGAAGGAAGCGGCCGAGAGGGCCTCGGTAGTGTATTGCCCGACCATGATATTGTCGGCAAACCCGACAATAATCATTCCGGCCTGGCCCACGACAATCGGCAGGCCGAGGCGTGCAATCTGCTTATAGTTACTCAGGTATTTTTTGAAATCCATTACGGGGGGCTACAGTGTTCCTTGCTCAACGGCCACGCAAACGCGCTCGATGATAGCATCCTCACGGTTCTTTTCCGGTTGGTATTTGCCTTTGAGACTGACGCCGAAGATTTTGCCGAAGCCCTGCCAGAAAGCGGCGCGAAAACTGCCGAGAAAGGCTTTGATAATCTCATAGCCGGTCTGGTTGGTCTCGCGCATTATCAGCTTCACGAGCAGATTGGCCTGTCGGCGTGTAAACTTTTTCAGCGCGGGTTTATACTGCCGGAACACCGCTCCTTCCATTTCTTTCAGATGCTGTTCGCGGGCTTTGGAGTCGGGCAGAGTCTCGATGTATTCGTAGGTTTCGGTGAGCGTCCGACAGATAATCTTGGCATAGGGGAGCACTTTCTTCACGTCGCGCACCGTCCGCCAGTAGAATTCCTCCTCCTTCCGGTTCTTGAACTTCCATTCGGGAAAGACGGTGATGGTTTTGAGGACGATGTGGTAGGAAGTGTCGCCGGCCTCGGAAACGTCGGTATATGTACCCTGAACATAGGTCGGGCGCATTTGCAGCCCGACGTCCTGAGCACTCAGGCCCGGAGCGCCGAACAGGCAGACGGTCAGGAAGAGGAATATGGCAACACTCGCGCGTGTCATTTCTCGCTTTTTATGGGAGGATAGTCGAGGGTATAGTGGAGACCGCGGCTCTCTTTGCGCTCCTTTGCCTGGCGCATGATGAGGTATCCCACGTTGATGATGTTTCGAAGCTCGCAAATCGCGCGTGAGGCGTGGGAGGTTTTGAAGAGTTTTTCGGTCTCTTCGTAGAGAATGTCGAGTCGGTTCCATGCACGGTCGAGGCGCAAGTTTGTACGCACAATGCCAACATACGTGCCCATTATTTGGTTCACCTCTTTAATGCTTTGGGAAATGAGCACCATCTCCTCGGGGTGCTTGGTACCTTCGTCGTTCCATTCGGGTACGTCGAGGCGCAGGTCGTATCCGCCGATATGGGCGGAAGCGTGCTTGGCGGCGGCGTCGGCATAGACAACGGCCTCGATGAGGGAGTTCGAGGCCAGGCGGTTGCCGCCGTGGAGGCCGGTGCAGCTGCACTCGCCGACGGCGTATAGGCGCTTGATGCTCGACTCTCCGTTGATGTCGACCTTTATGCCGCCGCAGAGATAGTGGGCCGCGGGGGCAACGGGGATGTAGTCGCGGGTAATGTCGATTCCGAGCCCGAGGCAATGGGCATAGATGTTGGGGAAGTGATGTTTGGTCTCCTCAGGGTCTTTGTGTGTCACGTCGAGATACACGTGGTCATGTCCCAGCTGCTTCATTTCGGAGTCGATTGCGCGGGCAACGATATCGCGCGGAGCGAGCGAGAGTCGAGAGTCATATTTGTGCATGAACTCCTCGCCGTTGCCGTTGCGGAGCACGGCGCCGTAGCCACGCATGGCCTCGGTAATGAGGAAGCAGGGCCGGTCGCCGGGATGGTAAAGGGCGGTGGGGTGGAACTGAATGAACTCCATGTCCTTGACGGTTCCCTTAGCGCGATAGACCATTGCGATTCCGTCGCCTGTAGCGACGAGTGGGTTTGTCGTGTTCTGATACACGGCACCGACGCCTCCCGTTGCCATAAGCGTCACTTTTGCGAGGAAAGTGTCGACCTTGCCGGTGGCTTCGTCGAGGACATAGGCACCGTAGCAGGTGATGTCGGGGGTCCGGCGGGTCACGATCTTGCCGAGATGGTGCTGGGTGATAATCTCGATGGCGAAGTGGTTTTCATACACGTCGATATTGGGATGATTGCGCACCCGCCCGATCAGGCTCTGCTGGATTTCGAAGCCAGTGTTATCGGCATGGTGAAGAATGCGGAACTCACTGTGGCCGCCCTCGCGGTGAAGGTCGAAAGAGCCGTCGGCTTTCTTGTCGAAATCAACGCCCCACCCTACCAGTTCGCGAATCTGCGCGGGGGCTTCGGTCACGACCTTCCGCATAGCCTCGGGGTCGCTCAAGAAGTCACCGGCAATCATGGTGTCTTCCATGTGTTTGTCGAAATTGTCAACCTCGAGGTTGGTAACGGATGCGACGCCACCCTGGGCCAGCGCCGTATTGGCCTCATCGAGAGAGGTTTTGCAAATGAGAGCCACCCGTTCTCTGTCGGCAACTTTGAGCGCGAAGCTCATGCCGGCTATACCCGAACCAATGACCAGACAATCATATTCGTACGTCATATAGCAAATTATTGGTTTATAGGCCGCAAATTTACACATTTTTTCATAGAAAAAAAAGCGTCCGCCGCCCTCACGGACGACATCGAGGCGGTGCATATCACCGGGGCGCAGGCATTCACTTTGCTGACGGGCTTGCTTTATTGAACGAAAATTACGAACTTTGCAGAATGGAAACAACATTTAACAAAAAGGACAGACGAATCCTGATTGTCGACGACGAGGAGCCTCTCCGCTCTGGACTTCAGGCCTATCTCGAATATGAGGGCTACAGGGTCGACACGGCAGCGAGCGCGGAGGAGGCGCTGACGCTCAACCTCGGGGAATTCGACCTTCTGCTTCTCGACGTCATGATGGGCGGCATGAGCGGCATCGAGCTGGCCCGCATCCTGAAAGCGTCGCCGCTGACGGCCGGCCTCCCGATTATCTTCCTGACGGCCCGCGATGATAAAGAAGATCTGGTCACGGCACTCAATATCGGAGCGGACGACTACATTTCCAAGCCCTACTCGGCGCGCAATCTCGTTGCCCGCATCGGCGCGGTTCTCCGCCGCACACACAAACATACGGCAACAAAGACCGTCGGTTAACTGCCGAAGTCCGATTTAGAGACAGATAAACGCCATGACAGTCAGTCACAAACTGAGGCTTTCATTCCAACATCGCGTGTTTCTGGCACTGCTGGCATTATGCTGGGCGCTCGTGGGCGCCTTTCTGATTTTCCAGTACAAGCGTGAAAAGACCTTCCGCACCGAGCTTCTCGACATGGAGCTCCAAATTCACAACGCACGCATTCTCGAGGACCTTCGCCGCGGCGAGGATATTTCAGACGTGATTTCACGCCTCGGACCTCCGCTGCCCGACCTGCGCATGACCATCATCGACAAGGCGGGCACGGTCATATATGACAATAACGACAAGACCCCATTTCCGACCACAAACCATAATAACAGGCCGGAAATCATCGAGGCCCGGAAATATGGAGTAGGCAACTCAGTGCGCCGCCATTCGCTGAGCGACAACACCAACTACTTCTACTCGGCAACACTCGCACCGGACGGGAACGTCATACGCAGCGCGGCACCATACGGTCACTCCCTGCAGGACGTGCTAAAAGCTGACCGCACGTTCCTTTGGATAATGCTTGGAATCACGATTGCAGTCAGCTTTGCAGGTTATTTCGTTTCGAGAAAGCTATCAACGAGCATCATACGGCTCAACGCCTTTGCGGAAAGTGCGGAAAAGGGGGAACGCATCCCTGATGCCGGGAGCTTTCCCGACGACGAACTTGGCAACATTGCTTCCAACATTGTCAGGCTCTACGTTCAGCGCGACGAACGCCACCGCGAGGCGCTGCAACAAGAACGCGAGAAGATAAGTCTTAAAAAGCAGCTGACCAACAACATAAACCACGAGCTCAAAACTCCTGTCGCCTCGATACGCATTTGCAGCGAACTGCTCCTCGACCACCCCGAAATGGAAGCGGAGCGACGCAGGGAGTTCATCGAGCGCATATTCGCCAACACCACGCGGCTCGAATCGCTGCTGAAAGACGTTGCGTCGCTGACCCGCATGGACGACGGCGCCGCACAAATCGCGATGTCACCGGTGAATGTGTGCAAGTTGATTGAAGAGCTTGCCGCCTCGGAGCGGGGGCTCACCGACATGAGCATCACGACAGACGTTGCCGACATCACGGTCAACGGCAACCGCTCGCTGCTGGAGTCACTATTCCGTAACCTCATAGACAACGCCGTTGCCTATAGCGGCGGCACACAGATAACAATCAGAGGCACATCAGACGGAAGATTTACAGTCAGCGACAACGGCACAGGCATTGCCGACGAACACCTGGCCCACATTTTCGAGCGATTCTACCGCATAGACAAAGGGCGCTCGCGCGAACGCGGAGGCACAGGCCTCGGCCTCGCGATCGTCAAGAACGCAGTCGGCATACACGGCGGCACCATCACGGCGAGCAACGACGGCGGCCTCCGATTCGATTTCACCCTCAAACCCATCGCACAGTCATGACCGACACCGAACGTGAACACCACCCCTGGCCTCCATTCATTCCCGAAGGAGCACAGGTGCTTATACTGGGCACCTTTCCTCCGCCGGCACAACGTCGGGCAATGGACTTCTATTACCCGAACCGCACCAATGATTTCTGGCAAATCATGGGCCTGATATCTCTCGGCAACCGATATGCACTATATGACCCGACAAGTAAACGATATGACCTGCCGGCAATCAAGACACTGCTGACCGAGCACCACATTGCCATGAGCGACACCGGGCGCACAGTCAGGCGGCTGCGGGGCAATGCGTCAGACAAGTTCCTGGAGATAGTAGAGCCGGTGGCACTCGATGAGCTTCTGGCTCGGATGCCTGAATGTCGCGCCATAGCAACCACAGGCGAAAAGGCTGCGGGAGTTATTGCCGGGCTGACAGGCACGGAAATTCCGCGCATCGGCGAATTTATTCTGACACCCTCGTGGCCGGAAATATGGCGCATGCCCTCGACGAGCCGTGCATATCCACTGAAACTCGAGCTGAAAGCCGAACCCTACGCGCGGATGTTCCGTCACTTAGGCTTATCAGAATAAACAGAAACGACCGGATCTACCGGTCGTTTCGCGGATTGTTGTTAAGGCCTTTAGTATATTGTTGTCGGATACTCGCGGTTACTTTCTCGCCGGCGGTGGACTTAATGGCCGAACCGGGATATTTCTGTTCGTTTTCAGTCTTGCTCATGATACTTAGAGGTGTTTTAGTTCCTGTTATATAACTAAAACACCTCAGGAGTGCGTAATGTTCAAATGCCGGTGTCAGACATTCATTTCTCGGCATCCTTTGTATGGGCGTCGATAACCGCCACGGCAACAACATTGAGAATATCGCGCACGGGAGTGTCGACATTAACAAACTGCACGGGCTTCTTCAGGCCCATCTGAATCGGTCCGATTGCGTCGCCGATGCCCATTTCAAGCAGCAGGCGATAAGAGGAATGTGCAGCAGTCAAATTCGGGAATACCAGAGTGTTGACCTCGCGACCGTTAATGCGGGTAAAGGGGAAGTTTGCGTCGCGCAGGCCGGTGTTGAGTGCATTCTGAATCTGCATCTCGCCGTCGATAGGCAGTTCCGGGAACTCCTGCTGCATCCGGCTGACAACACGGGCCACCATCTGAGCCTCGCGCTCGTTGCTCGATCCGAAATTGGAGCTGCTGACCATTGCGATTACCGGCTCGTGGGCAAAATATTCGGCCGCATTGCGGGCCAGGCGGGCAACGTCATAGAGCGCCTCGTCGGTCATATGGGCATTGATTGCGGTGTCGGCCATGAAGTAGACGCCGCGACGGGTGTTCACAATATGGAGAGCTCCGAAGGTCGAATAGGAATCGCGCACACCGATGACTTCGCGGGCAATATCATGGTTTCGGCCGCAGGATGAGTAAACGCCGGATATAAACACGTCGGCATCGCCGGTCTCGACCATCATCATGCCGAAATAGTTTCGGTCAAACATACGGTCGATTGCAACGGCATGGGTTATGCCGCGACGCTGCAACTTGCGGGCCAGGAGTTCGGCATAGCGTTCGCGACGCGCGGCCTCCCGGTCGTGGCGGGGATTGATAATCTCAATGTTCGAGAGGTCGAGGCCGAGGCGACAGGCACGCTTATGAATCATCTCTTCGTTGCCGAGCACCACGGGCGTGCAGAGGCCGTTGTCGCCGGCCACTACGGCGGCCCGCAGAGTATTGTCGGTGTTACCTTCGCCGAAGACCACGCGCTTGTTGGCGGCAGCGCGCGCCTCGTCGTGAATCCGGCGCAACATCTTGTTGTCGACGTCCATCAGGTGGCGCAGGCGTTCGGAATATTCGGTCCAATCGCTGATAGGGCGACGCGCAATGCCGGTTTCGGCGGCAGCACGCGCCACGGCGGGAGCGACGGTAGTGAGCAGCCGGGGGTCGAGCGGCTTTGGCAGGATATAGTCGCGGCCATAGGTCAGCTTGGTGCCCTCGTAGGCGGCATTGACCACCGGAGGCACCGGTTCTTTTGCAAGCGCGGCGATTGCACGCACTGCGCCGAGCTTCATCGCCTCGTTGATTTCCGTTGCGCCGCTATCGAGAGCACCGCGGAAAATGTAAGGGAAGCCCAACACGTTGTTAATCTGGTTGGGATAGTCACTGCGACCGGTCGCCATGATGATATCACTGCGGGTTGCGACCGCCTTTTCATATTCAATTTCAGGGTCGGGATTAGCCAGAGCGAAGACAATAGGTTTCGGGGCCATAGAGAGCAGCATCTCCTCGGTCACGACATCCTTGACCGACAGGCCGAGAAAAACGTCGGCATCGACCATTGCTTCGGCAAGGGTTGAAATCGGGCGCGAGGTCGCGAACTCCTTTTTCTGTTCGGTCAGGCCGGTACGCGACCCGGTGATGACGCCTTTGCTATCGCACATGACGATGTTTTCCTTTCGTACGCCCAGGGCCACATAGAGGCGGGTGCAGCTCACTGCGGCGGCACCGGCGCCATTGACCACCAGGCGGATGTCTTCAATCTTCTTGCCTTGAATTTCGAGGGCGTTAAGCAATCCTGCGGCAGAGATAATAGCCGTGCCGTGTTGGTCATCGTGCATCACGGGGATGTTGCATTCGGCCTTCAGTCTGCGCTCGATTTCGAAGCACTCCGGGGCCTTTATGTCCTCGAGATTGATGCCGCCGAAAGTTGGGACAATAGCCTTCACGACCTGAATGAACTTCTCGGGGTCTTTTTCGTTTACCTCGATATCGAAGCAGTCAAGACCCGCAAAAATCTTGAAAAGCAGAGCCTTGCCCTCCATTACGGGTTTCCCGGCCTCGGGACCGATGTCGCCCAGGCCGAGCACGGCAGTACAGTTAGAGATTACAGCGACGAGGTTGCCCTTGCCTGTATAATCATAGACGGTTTCGGGATGCGCCTCAATCTCCTTGCACGGATATGCAACGCCGGGCGAATAGGCCAGAGCGAGGTCGTTTTGGGAAGAATATGGTTTTGTGGGCTCGACAGAAATCTTGCCCGGACGCGGATATTTATGATAATCAAGCGCCTCCTGTTCAGTAATTTTTGCCATGATAATTTATAACACTCAGCGGCCCGTATAGGTTGAGGGGGTGATTGCACGGAGCTCCTCCTTGACGGAGTCGGAAACGTTGAGAGTATCGATGAATGCGTTGATGCTTTCGGGGGTTACGGCGGTATTGACTCGGGTCAGTGCCTTCAGGGTTTCGTAAGGGTTGGGATATCCCTCGCGGCGAAGGATTGTCTGAATACCCTCGGCCACGACGGCATAGTTAGCCTCGAGGTCGGCGGCAATGGCGTCCTCGTTCAGAAGCAGTTTTCCGAGGCCTTTGGAGGTCGAAGCGATTGCGATGAGCGTATGGGCCAGGGGAACGCCGACATTGCGCAGCACTGTCGAGTCGGTCAGGTCGCGCTGCAGGCGGCTGACGGGGAGTTTCTGCGCCAGGTGTGCAAAGAGGGCGTTGGCCATGCCGATGTTGCCTTCGGAGTTCTCGAAATCAATGGGGTTGACCTTATGCGGCATCGCCGAGGAGCCTACTTCGCCGGCCTTTATGCGCTGCTTGAAGTAGTTCATTGAAATATACATCCAGACGTCGCGGTCGAGGTCGAGGAGTATGGTGTTGACACGGCGAAGGGCGTCGAAGAGCGCGGCGAGGTTGTCGTAGTGCGAAATCTGTGTCGTCGGGTATTCACGCACCAGGCCGAGTTTCTCGCGCAGGAAGTTTTGGGCAAAGGCGTTCCAGTTAACCTGAGGAAAGGCAACATTGTGGGCGTTGAAGTTGCCGGTAGCGCCTCCGAATTTTCCGGATATGGGCGTAGTTTTCAACAAGGCGAGCTGGGTCTGCAGGCGGCTGACGTAGACCATGAGTTCCTTGCCCAGACGGGTCGGCGAGGCGGGCTGGCCGTGGGTGTGGGCGAGCAGGGGCACGTCGCGCCACTGAGCGGCGAGGTTTTCGAGTTGCTCGACGAGAGTGTCGATTGCCGGGGCGTAGACTTCGACAATGGCGTCGCATATGCTCATGGGCACGGCCGTGTTGTTAATGTCCTGACTGGTCAGACCGAAATGAATGAATTCCTTATATGCGTCGAGTTCAAGAGCGGAGAACTTCTCCTTGAGGAAGTATTCGACGGCTTTGACGTCATGGTTGGTAACGGCTTCAATCTCCTTTATACGCCCGGCATCGGCGAGGGTAAAGTTCTCATATATTGCGCGCAGCAGCGGGAAAACCGTCGGAGCCACGTCGGCAAGCTGCGGAAGCGGAAGTTCGCACAGTGCAATGAAATATTCGATTTCAACGCGCACACGGTAGCGAATCAAGGCGTACTCCGAAAAGAACTCGTCGAGACGCTCGCACTTTGATCGATAGCGTCCGTCAACCGGCGAAATAGCCGTTAAACTGCTTAAAATCATAGATCGAATTTCATTTAATAATTACCACGCAAAGTTAGCAAATATTTTCGGTTTTGACTTTTGATTTTTGACTTTTAATTTTTAATTTTTAACTCTTAACTTTTTTTCGTAAATTTGCGGTCTCAAAAAGGTCCCGTAGCTCAGTTGGATAGAGCAACAGCCTTCTAAGCTGTGGGTCTTGGGTTCGAATCCCAACGGGATCACCTCCGATTCAATACATAGATGAGCAGAAAAGAAGCCGTGTCGGTAGGACACATTGAACTGAAGAATACAGAATTTGACGCGAAGGTAAATTTGGATGTTTTGCCGGTACTTCCGGCGCGCAACCTCGTGCTCTTTCCGGGGATCATTTTCCCGATACATCTTGTTCGCTCCATGTCGCGCCACATTGCCGAGGTTGCCGAGCAGAACAACCTCGCCGTTGCCATTGTCTGTCAGAAAAATCCGGAGATCGCCAATCCTCGCTATGACGACCTGTACGAATATGGTGTCATCGGGAAAATAATGAAGGTAATTCCGATGCCCGACGACCACGCCCTGGCGATGGTCATGACCTACAAGGAGAAGATTCGCCTCGAGGGGCAGTCGGACACGATGATTGCCGACGCCCTGTGTGTGCGTGCGACCCAACTCAAAGACAAAGCCCCGCGGAAAACCGAGGACATGAAGATGCGCATCAACATGGCCATCGCGGCACTCAACGAGCAAAACGAATTCGGTGAGAACCAGTGCGTTCCCGCCCCTGAAAAGGGTAAGAAGGAGCCTGAACCCACGCCGATAATCAACAGTCTCTGCGTTGCGGCTCCAGTCGGGGTCGAATCGCGCATCGAGATGCTGGCGTGTGACTCCGTACGCGAACGCCTCAACAAACTCATGGAGGCGCTCTACGCGCGCAAGCAGGAAGATGAACTGCGGCGCGAAATCGAGGAGGGCACACACCGGAAGATGAGCGAGCGCCAGCGCAACGCCTACCTCGAGGCGCAGATGGACTCCATCCGTCAGGAACTCTATGGGGAGGGGACAGAAGTTTCGGCCCTTCAGAATAAGCTCGATGAAGCGACCGTCAGCGACGAAGTGCGCGCAGCGATTACCCGCGAAATCGGCAAGCTCGAGCATCTAAACCCGAGTTCGCCTGACTTCCAGACGCAATATTCATATATCGAGACGGTTCTCGAGCTCCCCTGGGGCAAGAAAACCGACGAAATCGCCGACTTCAACTTTGCGGAAACGGAGCTGAACACGACCCACTTCGGGCTCGAAAAGGTCAAGGAACGCATTCTTGAGCAGATAGCCCTGAGAATACACTCGCCGAAGAGCCACGCGCCGATTATCTGCTTAGCAGGACCTCCGGGAGTCGGCAAGACATCGCTGGGCCAGAGCATTGCGAAGTCGCTCGGGCGCAAGTTCGAGCGGGTGAGCCTCGGCGGCATGCACGACGAGAGCGAAATCCGCGGCCATCGGCGCACATATATCGGCGCGATGCCTGGCCGCATAATCGACGCCGTGCGCCGCGCGGGGTCGATGAATCCGGTCATCATGCTCGACGAAATCGACAAGCTCGGCCAGGACTACAAAGGTAACCCCTCGGCGGCCCTGCTCGAGGTTCTCGACCCGGAGCAGAACGTTAAGTTCCACGACAACTACATAGACCTGGACTTCGACCTCTCGGAGGTTATGTTCATCACAACGGCCAACACCCTGGCGCCCATCGAAGCTCCGCTGCTCGACCGCATGGAGGTCATCAACCTTTCGGGCTACTCCGGAAGAGAAAAAATCGAAATTGCGCGTCGCCACCTCCTCCCCACCCTACGAGCCGAAATGGGCCTACAGGAAGATGAAGCGCCGATTACAGACGAAGCGATAGCATACCTGACGGACAACTACACGGCTGAGAGCGGAGTTCGCCAGCTGCAGAAAAAGCTCGCGTCGGTTCTGCGCAAATATATCCGCGCAAAGGTGTCGGGCAAGGAGTTTGCCGTTCCGGTGCAACCCGAGGCGCTGCGCGGCCTTCTCGGAGTCGAGACCAACAGCCACGACAAATATTCGACCGACATGATACCGGGCGTTGTCACCGGCCTGGCCTGGACGGCGGTCGGGGGCGAGATTTTGTTCATCGAGGCCGTTCCGACGCCGGGCAAGGGCGACGGCATGCTCTCGCTGACGGGTAACCTCGGCGACGTCATGAAGGAGTCGGCCGCGATTGCCCACCGTTATGTGAAAGCCCATTCGGCAGAGCTCGGCATCGACCCCGAGCGCATGAAAATGGATCTGCACATCCACGTGCCCGAAGGGGCGATTCCGAAAGACGGGCCCTCGGCCGGCATCACGATGACCACCGCAATAGTATCTGCCTTGACGGAGCGCCCGGTCCGGGAGCGCGTCGCAATGACGGGCGAGATTACCCTGCGCGGCAAGGTGCTTCCCGTTGGCGGCATCAAGGAGAAAATCCTCGCCGCGAAGCGAGCGGGCATCAGCGAGATAATTCTATGTAAGGAGAACAAGCGCAACATCGACGAAATAAAGGCGGAGTATGTTGAGGGCATGACTTTCCACTACGTCACCACGATTAACGACGTGCTCGGTCACGCACTCGTATGAACCACCTGTTGAGGCCCTTTCTGCGCCTGCCCCGGTGGGTGCTGAGCATTGTCTGCTTCGGGCTGATATGCTATCTGACGCTCGTACCGAAACCGCTGCCCGACAACGATATGCAGCTTTGGGAGCACACAGACAAGATTGTGCATGCAATCATGTTCGGGGCCATATATGTGACGCTCTATCTCGACATTTGGCGAGGCCGGGGCGAGGCGCGCCGGGGGCATTGGCTGCTGATGCTTCCGGTTGCGGCATTCGGAGGGGCGATTGAGATTCTGCAGCAAGCCATGGCGATTGGGCGCAGCGGCGACATGTTTGACTTCGCGGCCGACTGCCTGGGGATTGTGGTTGCTGCAGTACTGACAACCTTTTTTTAGGCCGGGAGCTACTTGAGGCCGCGGAGATAGTCGGCGGCGGGCATACGCTTCTTGCCGGCGGGCTGCACCTCGAGCAATTCAAGGGCGCCGTCGGCAAAATCCATATAGAGCCGACCGGGGAGCTTTTCTGCGGCATGGCGGGCGGCGAAGACCTTCATAGTCACTCCCGGAACAACCTCGTCAGTCCATGCTGCGGGATATGGCGAGAGGCCGCGAATATGGTTGCGGGCCTGCTCGGCAGTCATAGTGCGATCGATGCGGCAGTCGTCTTTGAAGATTTTCGGTGCGGGAGTGGCCTCGCAATCCTCCTGCGGGCGCGGGCGGGCCGTTCCGGCCTCAAGGTCAGCGAGGGTCTCGACGGTCACACGCGCGCCGAGGTGCATCAGTCGGTCATGGACCGAGCCGACGTTTTCGTCGGGAGCGATATCGATTGCCTCCTGGCGGAGGATATCGCCCGTGTCGATTTCGTGTTTGAGCAGGAAGGTAGTCACTCCCGTACGCGAGTCGCCATTCATGACGGCTCGGTTTATGGGCGCCGCACCGCGATAACGTGGCAACAGGGAAGCATGGAGATTAAACGTGCCCATCGGCGGCATGGCCCACACCTCTTCGGGGAGCATTCTGAAAGCGATGACGACGAAAAGATCGGCATTTATTTCACGCAGACGCGCGAGGAAGCCGGCATCGCGGAGACGGGCGGGCTGCAAGACCTCGATACCGTGTTCGAGAGCATATTGCTTAACGGCGGAGGGGAGCAGCTTGTGACCGCGACCGGCTGGCTTATCCGTGGCGGTCACCACGGCGGCGACCTCATGGCCAGCCTTTATTATGGCGTCGAGACTCTCGACTGCAAATTCGGGGGTTCCGAGAAAAACTATCTTCATAAGATGCGTTTTAATCCTGAGTTAACTTTTCCATTGCCGACCAAAGCACATCGCCCTCGGGCACGGGGGCGGTCAGCGAAATGAGTTTTTTGCTGACAGGGTGGATAAATTCAATACTGCGGGCCATCAGCGAGATGCTGCCGTCGGGGTTGCTGCGTTTGTCGCCATATTTCAGGTCGCCGCGCACGGGGCAACCAATTGCGGCGAGCTGGACGCGAATTTGGTGCTTACGACCGGTTTCGAGCCTGACCTCGAGGAGATTGTAGCGGTCGGAGCGCGCAATCTGACGGTAGCTGAGCCGCGCCTCTTTCGCACCGGGGCGCGGGGCATCGTGAGCCGTGCTCTTGTTGGTGCGCTCAACGGTGGTTATCCAGTGACGAAGGGTTGCCTCGGGCTCGGCGGGAGCGTTGCGGGTAATTGCCCAGTAGGTCTTCTTCACCCCACCCTCGCGAAAGAGCTCACACATTCGGCTGAGGGCTTTCGAGGTCTTTGCGAACACCACAATCCCCGCAACCGGACGGTCGAGCCGATGGACCAAACCGCAGAACACGTTGCCCGGCTTGGCATAGGTTTCCTTTATATACCGGCGCACGCGCTCGAGCAGGGGTTCGTCGCCGGACTTGTCGCCCTGGACAATCTCGCCCGCGGCCTTGTTGACCACAATCAGGTGGTTATCTTCGTAGAGTATCTCCATTGACTATAATGCAGCGGCAATTTTACGTATTGATGCGAGCCGGGCAAGCAAACCTTTATCAGATTGAGCTTTGTGCATATCGAATTGAAGTTGGAGTTTCAACAATAGCTCTGCTGAAATTCCTAAAGAGGCCTCAAACAAATAAGCGGAAGTAGTTGTCAATGCGCGCTTGGCATTAAGAATCTCATTCAACGCGGTATATGGCATACCAATCTCAGCAGCCAACTGCCGTTGGGAAATGCCGCGATATTCTATTTCATCTTTCAATACCTCGCCGGGATGCGTCGGGTAAAAGCCGAATTTATTTTCTCCCATGATTCAATCTTTGTAATGGTTAGATAACTCCACAATATTGCAGATAGTAACTTTAGACTCGTTCTCGACCAACCGTGAGGTAAACTCTACTCTGTATTGATCGTTGACTCTGACAGATTCAACGCCCTTCTTATCACCGGTAAGAACCTTATAATTAAGGCTGTTGAATTGGAAAAGTTCAGAAACTTCTTCTGCGTTTCTTAAAATATCCACCACACGGATGTATTTCCGTATTATCTGCGGTTGAAAGCGATGGTGCTTGTCTTTCGCTCGACCGTGATAATACAAATCTGACAGATATTGCTTTTCAAATACTATCTCCATTATTCTGCTGCAAAATTAGTAATAAAAATCATATTCACAAAATTTGTGAATATGTTATTCATGTCAGTCGTCGGAGTAGTGGAGGAGAACGCGGCGGTAGGAGTTGAAAATTTTGGATTTGGAGACGAAGCCGACATAGCGGCCGTCGGTATCGACAACGGGTAGATTCCATGCGCCGGTGTCGTCGAATGTCTTCATCACGGACTCCATGTTCTGTCCGAGCACAATCTTTGCGGCGGGAGAGGTCATGAACTTGTTGACATACATGCGACGGTAAAGGTCGGGGCGGAACATTATGTTACGGATGTCGTCAAGCAGCACGATGCCGACGAGCATTCCGTCATTGTCGATGACAGGGAAGAGATTTCGGGTCGAATGGGCAATGACGTCACACATCTCTTTGAGGCACATCTCAGGGCGGACTTTGAGGAAGTCAGTCTCGACGACAGAGTCCATTTTAAGCAAGGTCAACACGGCTTTGTCCTTATGATGAGTCAGCAATTCGCCGCGCTGGGCCAGGCGCATGGTGTAGATGCTATAGGGTTCGAATATTTTGATTGTGCCATAGGATATTGTGCTGACAATCAAGAGCGGCAGAAAGAGATTATAGCCGCCCGTCAGCTCCGCGGTCAGGAAGATGCCCATCAGCGGAGCGTGCATGACACCGCTCATGACTCCGGCCATGCCCATGAGGGCGAAGTTCTTTGTCGAAAGGTCGAGGGCGAAGAAATCGTTGATCGCGTAGGCAAAGAGGAAGCCGGTCAGACAACCGACAAAGAGCGAGGGGGCGAACGTGCCGCCGACACCTCCGCCGCCGTTTGTTGCCGAAGTTGCGAATGCTTTTAGCAGGATAATCGCGAGGATAAAAAGGATGACTGCCATCGAGGAGGTGCTCTCATGATAGAACACCGATGCGGCCACTACCTTGCTCGGGTCGCCGCCGAGGAGGTCGATGATTGCGCCATAACCCTCGCCATAGAGCGGCGGGAACAGGAAAACGAGCAGCGAGAGAATCGAACCGCCGACCAGGAACTTAACGCGACGATTACGCAGGCGGGAGAACATGTTTTCCATCATGTTCATCACCTTCGTGAAATAGAGCGACGAAAATCCGCATACAATTCCGAGCAGGATTACGTAGGGGATCCGCGCAGTCTGGAAAACCTCGCTCTGGATGAAGAAGAACTCGAAATTGTAGCCCGAGAAGGTGTAAGCAACGGTCGCCGCCGTAATTGACGAAATGAGCAGGGGCATGACCGATGCCGCGGTCAGGTCGATCATCAGGACCTCGAGGGTGAAGATCATGCCTGCAATCGGGGCTTTGAAGATGCCGGCAATGCCGGCCGCGGCACCGCATCCGACCAGCAGCATCAATACGCGCGGCGACATCCGGAAGAGGCTGCCCAGTTGGGAGCCGATAGCCGCGCCGGTATAGACAATCGGGCCCTCGGCACCAACCGAACCGCCGAAGCCGATGGTGATGGAGCTGGCAATCAGCGAGGAGTACATGTTATGGGCTTTCAGACGCGATTTGTTTTGAGAAATTGCCTGAAGCACACGCGTAACGCCGTGGCTGATATTGTCGCGCACGACATAGCGCACGTAGAGCGCCGAAATCAGCACTCCGATTACCGGAAAGGCGAAGTAGAGATAGTTGGCGCCGACCTGCGAGAAACTGCCCGTGAGCATATGGGCAATAACGTGAATCAACCACTTGAGCAACAACGCCGCGAATCCGCAAAGAATGCCGACGACCAACGCCAGGACCAAAACAAAGTTCTTCTCTTTGACATGGTGTTGACGCCAGCGCAGAAAGCGGAGCAACATTCGGTTGATCCGCTCGGAACGGTAGGCAAAATGTTCGGTCGAAGTTTCAGACATTCTATTTACTGCCGGTTTTTCACTGCAAAGGTACCAAAAATTCCTCGAGTTTTCATAACATCACATTATTTTTGCTTATCTTTGGAACTGTAATAAAAGAATATTCTCGTGGAAACAAGTATTTTTCACAATTATTCGGCTCTAACACGGATGTTATGCTCATATATTACCTTTGAAGAGAGTGCAGTTAATCCAAAAATTTTGATTAACTTTGCGAATGGAATTGTAACGCCAATCTGAAAATGAACCAATCAAAATAGCAAAGAAACGCGGCGAGAGCCGAAAAACCTTTGAAACTTCTTAGTAGTCGTTACAGGCGTTGGTCGGCCTTCAGATACTACAAGGGAGTTTTGTTCTTATATACCTTCGATGGCAAAGAAACGCGCTAAAAGCATTGAGGAACAAATAGAGACTAACGCTAAAAATGAGCTTTTAGCGTTGGGCATTCATCCATATGCCAAAACTGAGGACATCAATACCGAAATTGCCACCGCACTTTCTACCGCGCAAAGTAAAAGTGGAGGCAAAGGTAATAATTATCCAGATATAAAAGTTTTTATTCAAACTTCTACCGGGCGTAAAATCCCTGTAATGATTGAAGTAAAGGGTACTGACGGTGATTTTGTAAAATTTGATGAACACGGCAGCGTTTCTATGTCTGATTTGTCTGGCAAACCTTTATTTGCTAACCGCAAGAAATTTGCCGTCAACGGTGCTGTACATTATGCCGAAGCTATAATCAGGTATTCACAAACATACGAAGAAGTTATTGCAATAGGTATTAACGGCTATGATGATGAAGCAGGTAATCGCACAATTGAGTATGGTGTATATTACGTATCTAAGGACAATCTTTTAGTTCCTAAAAAGATTGGCGATTATACGTCGTTATCATTTTTGGCCACATCGAATTTGGAAGAACTTGTAGAGCGTATCGACAACTTGGAATTGTCGGATGTAGAGCAAGAGCAGAAAACAAAAATGTGGGAGTTCCAAATTGAAGATAATCTCAAGGAACTCAACCAAGAGATGCACGATGTTCATCAAATTAGTGAGGACTATCGCGTTAAACTCATTGCAGGCCTTATTATGGCCGGTGTAGGCATAAAGAATAGTGACCCACACCGAGCAGTCGCACCTCTCGCTGTCACTGAACTTAGAAGTGTAACAGACCAATATTCTCACGACGGTCATATTATTCTAAATAAGATAAAATCTTATCTCGTTAAGAAAAATCTTCCCGATGAAAAACGAGAGATGATTGTTGCCGAACTTGCCAAGGTGTTCATTCATACTAAATTGTATGAACCTATCAATGGAGAAAGTCCGCTAAAAAGCATATACACTTTCCTCGATAAGAACATTTTGCCTTTGTTCAACGAAAAAATTCATGTGGACTTTACGGGTAAATTATTCAACACCCTTAATGCATGGGTTAAAGTGCCAGACGGCAATCAAAACGATGTCGTTCTGACTCCTCGCTATGTCTGCGAAATGATGGCGTCAATGTGCAAAGTCAACAAGGATTCTTATGTTTGGGATTTTGCTTTGGGAAGTGCAGGATTCCTCATTGCAGCTATGAAGCAGATGATTGCGGATGCAAAAGCTAAACTTGATGGAAACCCAACTGAACGGGACCGCATAATCCGAAAGATTAAAGCCGAACAATTACTTGGCATAGAAAAACTTCCTGATATTTATATGCTTGCTGTCCTCAATATGCTATTGATGGATGACGGCTCTGCAAACATTCTATATAAAGACTCTTTGACATATGAGGGTCAATATGAACAGGGCGAACATAGAGGCGAGGATTTCCCAGCTACCGTCTTTCTCCTTAATCCTCCATATTCCGCTGACGGTAAAGGAATGGTATTTGTTGAAAAAGCATTAGGGAAAATGTCTTCCGGGCGAGCTGCCGTTCTAATTCAGGAAAACGCAGGCAGTGGCAATGGATTGCCATATACACGCCGTATTCTTAAACATAGTTCTCTTATTGCTTCTATCCATATGAGCGATCTTTTCAAGGGAAAGGCCAGTGTTCAGACTGCAGTATATGTTTTTGAGGTTGGTGTTCCTCATGACCCCGAACGATTAGTCAAATTCATCGACTTTTCTAATGATGGATATACCCGTCAAAATCGGAAAAAAGCAAATTCAGCTACCAATCTTAGAGACACTGACCACGCTGTCGAACGTTATGCTGAAGTTGTTGACCGTGTACTTGATCGCATGCCTAAGACTTCTCACTTGGAAGGTTGCATAACTCTTGATACTATAACCTTAGATGGTAATGATTGGACTTTTGACAAACACAAAAAGATAAATCCTATCCCACAAGAGGAAGATTTCCGAAGGACTGTTGCTGACTATCTTTCTTGGAAAGTCAGCACTATATTAAAGGACCGCAAAGACGAAAATTTTCAGTAAGCCCCCGTCTTGCTAAACTTACACAAGAGTTTCTTGAGGGCGGGGGCTATTGGGAACAATATAAAGTTGGAGAATTGTTTGAAATAAAGGGTATCAAGCAAGCTAAATCACAGAATTTAATTCCTGAGGCCTCATCTAATTTTGGAGTAAACTATATTATTCAGTCCACACAGAATAATATGTTCAAGATGAAAGCAGATAGAAATTGGCTAATCGAAAATAATGAGCCTCCAGTCAAGGGTAATGCGATTGTATTAGGAGTTACATTACCGGCCGTCTCTTATCAACCGAATGAATTTGGTGCAAGTCAAGTAATTACAGCCAGGTCAAATTTCTTGGACGAAAATATAGGTCTTTTCTTGGTTGCTATATTTCAACGTCAAATGCTCCAATTCTCTTATACACATAAACCAGGCATTGGAATATACAAAAACTTATATATCCCATTGCCTACTACTAAGGGGAATATTGACTATGATTTCATACGTCGCTACATAGCGACGCTCAAAGCGGAGCGTGTGGCGACGCTCAAAGCGGAGCGTGTGGCGACGCTCAAAGCTTATCTGCAAGCGGCAGGTCTCTCCGATACTATTTTGACGAATGGCGAACTCGCTGCGCTCGATGCCCTCCGACAAAATAGTATTGAGTGGAGAGAACTTCCTATTTGCGGCATTGATGGAGCTTTCAACGTGCGCAACACCCACTGCATTTTGAAAGAGCATGTAGTGCCTGATAGTGGAACTATACCTTATGTTGGAGCAGGAGAATCCAACAATTCTATACAAACGTACATATCATTCGACTCTAATTATTTAGACAAAGGTAACTCTATTATGATAGGTGGTAAAACGCTTGTTATTACCTATCAAGAGCAAGACTATATATCTAATGACAGTCACAATCTTGCTTTATACTATAAAGATATAGAACATCCACAAAGAACTTTACAACTCTTTTTAGTTTCAGCATTATACCGTTCACTCAAACCAAAATATCATTGGGGAGATTCGATTTCCAAATCAAAGATAAAAAAAGATATCGTTGCCCTCCCTTTTAATGCTCAGGGTTTGGTAGATTATGAGTTTATTAACAATGTTATTTCAGCTCAAATCAAATTGGCTATTTCCGATATGCTCAACTCAAAAGATTTAGAAATTAACACTACTGAAAAAGTGATAAATTCATAAATAATGCATGTCAGACACCTTCTCACCAAACGTTGCTGCTCGATGGCTCACAAGAGCTGCGGTTTCCGATGGGGCAATTAGCGGCGGAGTTACGCCATGATGTATAAGAGGGTGCGCAATCTGACATATCGGCGGCGATTGATTGCAGGCATGTACGGGCGGGGTTTAAGCCGCCCGTAGGTCGCACAGTCTTGTCGCACAGTACGGAGGCTTAAAAACCCTCCGCTCCATGACGGTCGGGTCGGTTCTGCAACACCCGCTTCTGATTTAGTCAACGGTCGCTACTTCCCACTCACCTCAAAGCCGCGTCAGCGGCGAAACACATAGGCGTCGCCACCAACCAGGAGATTACCCGGGCACCTTACGGGAGCCTCGACGACTCCACCCTCTCTATGGGGGGGGTGCAGAACCGATGACGGCCTCCATGTTGGGCTGCGTTGTTCTGCCATCTCACACTGAGCCGCGTAGCGGCGACACTGTTGTTTCGCCGCTGACGCGGCTTTGGATGTGTGTGTGGGGGGGGGGAGGGGAGGTGCATTTACCCCGGGCTGCGACCGCTGACGCGGCCTTTGCCCGAGGCTAATCATGGTTGGCGGCGCGATGCGCCTTTGGGCTGCTCTGCAGCTTATTTGATGCCATGTAGGGTGTTGCAGAACCGGAGCGACTGTCATGGAGGGCCAATGCTATTGCTTCGCGATGCAATTTTGGATTGTGACACACGCGCTTGGGGTTATTTGCCGCTGCCGGAGAGGATGGTGTTGACGGTGTGGAGGAGGATTTTGACGTCTGTTGAGATCGAGATGCTTTCGAGGTAGATGAGGTCGTAGCGCAGGCGTTCGACCATTTGGTCGACATTGGAGGCGTAGCCGTAGCGAACCTGCCCCCAGGATGTTATGCCGGGGCGTACCTGATAGAGCATCGGATAGAGGGGTACGCGCTCGGCAATCCGCTCGGCAAATTCGCGGCGCTCGGGGCGGGGGCCGACGAGCGACATGTCGCCGCGCAGAACATTCCAAAACTGCGGCAACTCGTCGAGACGGTATTTGCGCAGGAATCGACCGAACCGGGTGACGCGCGGGTCGCCGTCGACGGTGACCATTGCGTGTCCGTCGGCCTCGGCGTCGGTTACCATTGAGCGGAACTTGATTATGCGGAAAGGTTTGCCTCCACGACCGAGGCGTGTCTGTCGGAAAAATACGGGACCCGGGGAGTCGCTTTTGACCCCGACGGCAATAGCGGCGAACAACGGGCTGAAAATTATCAGGGCCGATATTGAAACAATGACGTCTATGGCACGCTTGACATTGGCCGTAGACGCCGAGATATTGGGCGAGGAGATGCAAACGAGGGGTTCACCCATTACGTTGAACTGGCGGCCGGCGGCGAAAGCCACGGTATTGACATCGGGAGCCAGAAAGAGCGCACCGTTGAGGTCGTTGGCCAATCGCATGAACTCGGCAAGATGGACTCCGGCAGTCAGGGCTCGGGAGGTGAGAATCATGTGGTTGACGGCGTGCTGATGACAATAGCGGTGCATTTCGCTGCGCTCGATAACACCTATCCGCTCACATTCAGGGTCGACCTCGGCATCGCGGGTCAGGCGGACAAAGCGTACAACGTTTATGCCCATTCCCTTCCGCAGGGAATTGATACGGCCGGCAAGGGCCACGGCCTCGGCGTCGGTTCCGAGCATCAGGGCGGCGTCGGTGTTATGGCGCAGATGAACGCGGCTGACAACAACCCGGGTAATCAGGAAACGCCCCAGATAGACACATATGAAAATCAGCGATGCGGCAATCAGAATGTGCTCGTAGACGATGGTCCTGCGCCATTGAAAATCGTTGACAACCGCAAGAAAGAATACCGTCAGCGAGCCGAGCAACGCGGACCAGATAGTAGAAATCAGCTCCTGAGCGCGCGAGCGTCGGTCAACATTGTTGTAGTATCCCGACAACCAGTAATATACCATCAGGATGAGCGGAAAAATTATTTGTCCGCCCCAAACCTTCGGTAAAGAGTAAAACATCTGAAGCGATATCGGCTGACTCAATTCCGACAATCTGAAAAGATTGAACAGGAATATGGCCAACGAACTCGTCAGCAGGTCGGTGAGCACGTAGGCGGCGCGCAAGCGATTGCGTATTCTGACGTTCAGGGTAAGCACGGCCGGCAGATATCAGGGTCTGATTATGGTTACGCGGCCATCGGCCGTCAGTTTGATGATGGTAGATGATTTGCGGTGGCCGGAGTCGCGGCGACCGGAGGTGCAGACATAATCGACAGCAGCGGAAACCTCGGGTGAGATATCGGCGAAAGTCATCGGCGTCGGTTGGCCGGATATGTTGGCCGAGGTGCTGACGAGGGGCCTTTGCAAACGGCGGCATAGCTCCCGGCAGAAGTCATTGTCGGGAATGCGCACGGCCAAAGAGCCGTCGGGGGCCGGAAGATTGGGCGCAATCGGCGGCACATGGGCACGGTCGTATATCACCGTCAGGGGGTCCACGGCGGCGTCGAGCAGTTCGTAGGCAACGTCGGGCACTCCGCTGACCCAGTGCTCGAGCGAGTCGGCACTGTCGAGCAGGCAAATCAGCGCTTTGGAGTCGCTGCGGCGCTTGAGGGCGAAAATTCGCTGAACGGCCGCGGCATCGGTGGCGTCACACCCCAGTCCCCAGACGGTGTCTGTCGGGTAGAGGATGACGCCACCGCGCTTAAGCGCAGCCAGGGCGCTGTCGATGTCAGCGCGGTCAATCATTTTGCGGAATACTGCTTCGAGTAGCGGAAAACCTGGGGCAGGTAGTCCTCGGTGTAGCTCACTGTGACGTCGGTTATTTTGCCGTCGGCGTCAAATTCGGGAGTGTAGACGGGGTTTACGAATCCCTTGTAGGGAGCGATATCGAGCGCGGCGTAACGGTCAAGGACCTCCTGATGCAGGTCGGGGTCAACCTTGACGGCATACTGCTCGACGAGCTTGCGACCGGCTTCATAGTCGCCCTCGCTCTTGATGCGCTGGATTTCGGCAAGCAGCTCGCCGAAGAGTCCGCGCATTGCCTCATAGTCGTTGACTTTGACGTAGGTCTTGCCGTCAACCTTCACGAGTTCGACCACATTGTTCCCGGCGCCATGTTCAAACACCCACTTTGCAATGAGTTGGCGGTTGCGCATGTGGGCCTCCTCTACGTCCTTGCCGGGCTCGATGCGCACCAGCTGTGTCATCAGTCCGTTCATCATATATTTGTAGTATTCAGCCTTATATGCCTCGGGGTTGTCGAGCAGTCCAAGCTCAATCAACTTGGGGTCGGCGAGATAGTAGAGGGCGAAAAGGTCGGCACGGGCCTCCTCAAGGGTGGAGCCGTGGGCTTTGAGGGCATCGGGGTCAACGCCGGGCATGAGGCGACCGGAGGCGTGGCCGAGACACTCGTGGAGGTCAGTATGGAGATTGTCGGTGATGAAACCATATTCCTCCATCAGGTCGCGTGTCGGTTGGTCAATGACGAACTCCTCGCTGAAGCCGTTGCCGCGGGCGGCGATGTCGTAAGCTTCGGTGATATTCTCGAGGGTTACGGACTTGGAGCCGTGGGCGGCACGAATCCAGTTGGCGTTGGGGAGGTTGATGCCGATAGGAGTTGCGGGATATGCGTCGCCGGCAAGAATTGCGGCGGTGATAACCTTGGCGGTCACGCCTTTGACTTCGGGTTTGCGGAAGTCGGGATTGACAGGCGAATGGTCTTCAAACCACTGGGCGTTGCCGCTGACAACCTCGGTGCGGTGGCTTGCCTTCTTGTTCTTGAAGTTGACGATGCTCTCGTACTGGGCGGTCATGCCGAGGGGGTCACCATAGCTCTCGATAAATCCGTTGATGAAGTCAACGTCGCCGTCGGTTTCCTCAACCCAGGCGATGGAGTAATCGTCGAAAGTCTTGAGATTGCCGGTTTCATAGAAGGAGATGAGCTTTTGGATGTAGTCTTTTTGGCCGTCGTTCTCAGCATAGAGAGCGGCCTTTTTCAACAACTCGACAATCTTTTCAATCTGCGGGCCATAGACGCCGCCGACCTTATAGACATCCTCGACGATAGTGCCGTCGGGGTGCTTGACGAGGCGGGAGTTAAGACCGTAGCTTATGGGGGTGGCGTCGGCGGGGTCTTTCAGTTTGGCATAGAAGTCTTCGACCTCTTTCTGGGTAATGCCGCCGCCATAGAGATTGCAGGCGCTCGTTGCAATCAGGTCAACGCCGTCAGCCTGATTGACGCGCTTGGGCATCACTTCGGGATTGAAAATCACCTCACAGAGATAGTCATAGTTCTCGGGCTTATCGGCAACTTGAGCGTCAAGCCATTCGCGGGTAAAGCCGGGTTGGAACTTGTCCATGCTATAGTGGTGGTGAATGCCGTTGGCAAACTCAACCTGCTTTACGTAGGTTTCGAAAGCTTTGAAGTCGGCATCATTCTTGTCGCCCTGATAATTCTGATATACGCCCTCGATGAGGTCGCGTACAGGGAGGTTGGCGGCGCAGTTCTGGTCCCAGATGATATCGCGGCCGGTCAGAGCGGCCTCGGTCAGATAGTAGACCATGCGCTTTTGGTCGAGCGAGAGGGAGTCGAAATCGGGCACGGTATAGCGGAGCACCTCGATGTCGGCAAAACGGTCAACGGTGTAGTCCACTTCGGGGTCGGGAGAGGCATGCTTGCAACCGACCAATGCGGCAGCACACAGGGCAACGGGCATGATGTTTTTGATTTTCATATTGTTATTCAACTTGTAAGATTAGTCCTTTGAGATATTCGCCTTCGGGATGATAGATATTTATCGGATGGTCGGCGGGTTGGGTAAGCTGATGAAGTATGCGCACCTTGCGCCCGGTAGAAGCCGCGGCGGTGAAGACGGCCAGACGGAACTGCTCGCGGCTGACGGCCTGGGAGCAACTGAAAGTGAAGAGTATGCCGCCGGGAGCAATCTGCTCGATTGCGCGGGCATTGAGGCGGCGGTAGCCGATCAGGGCGTTGCGCAGGGCCGAGCGGTGTTTGGCAAACGCGGGAGGATCGAGGACTATGAGGTCATAGTCACCCTTCTTTATGTCGGCAAGATACTTGAACGCATCGACGGCAAAGGCTTCATGGCGGCTGCAACCGGGAAAGTTCAGTTCGACGTTGGCGCGTGTCAGCTCAACGGCTTTGCCCGAGGAGTCGACCGAGTGAACAATCTCGGCACCGCCGCGCAAGGCGTAGACCGAAAATCCTCCTGTGTAGCAGAACATGTTGAGCACACGTCGGCCACGCGAATAGCGCTCGAGCAGCGAGCGGTTGTCGCGCTGGTCGACGAAGAAGCCTGTTTTCTGGCCACGCAGCCAGTCGATATTGAAAGCGAGACCGTTTTCAATGGCAACACTGCCGGAGTAATCGCCGACGATATATTGGTTCTGCGGGTCGAGGTGGGCTTTATAGGGGAGCGTTGTCTCGGACTTATAGTAAACGTTGCGCACCGGCAGCCCGGAAATCTCGGTCAGCGTCCGGGCGATGATGTCGCGGCAGAAGTGCATGCCCGGAGAGTGGGCTTGCACCACGGCGGTCCGGCCATAGATGTCGACAACGAGGCCTGGGAGGAAATCGCCCTCGCCGTGGGCCAGGCGATAGGCATCGTTATCCTCGCGTATCAGGTTGAGGGTTCTCCGCAGTTCGAAAGCCGCAGCCAATCGCTCGGCAAAGAACTCCCGGTCGATAGCGCGCACGCGGCCGAACTCGAGCATGCGCACGACGATGGAACCAATCTGATAGTGACCGACGCCGAGGAGCTCGCCTGAGGCACTATGGACCTCAACGACGTCGCCCTCCTCGATGTTTTCAGGTTGCCGGTCCACGGCCCCGGAAAAGACCCAGGGGTGGAAGCGGCGCAGGGAGTCTTCCTTGCCACGCTTGAGAGTTATTATCGGATAGTTCATCGGAACAGGCGAAGTATATCGTTAAGGTTAGCAAAGAGCAGAAGCGCGATGATGAAGTAAAAACCGACCTGCTGAGCGATTTCCATGAAGCGCTCCGAGGGTTTTCGACGCGTTATGACCTCGAACAACAGGAAGAGGACATGGCCGCCGTCGAGCGCCGGAATGGGGAGGATGTTCATAAACGCGAGGGCAATCGAGAGGAACGCGGTCATCATCCAGAAGCTATACCAGTTCCAGCTGGAGGGGAACATGCTTCCGAGCGCACCGAAACCGCCGAGACTCTCGGCACCCTCTTTGGTGAAGACCAGACGCATGGACCTGGCATAATTTCCGAGCGTTGAGGCTCCGAGGTTCCAACCGGCGGGAATGGATTCGAGCAGATTGTATTTCTTTATGAATACGGGATAAATATCGGTCAGCGGCGTGAGCCGGAAGCCGAGTTTGCCACCTTCGGTGGGCGTTGCCGTCAGCGTCAGAGTCTTGCCGGAGCGTTCTACGGTCAGGGTTGTCGGCCTGCCGCCGCACGCTTTCAGCGCGGCAGTGAATTCGGAGTGTGAGGGAGTCTGGCTATCGCCGACGGCAATGATGTGGTCGCCGGCTTTGAGGCCGGCTTTGTCGGCAGGTTCACCTTTCATCGTCTCGGCAACAACAACGGGCAGGCGGTAGGTAAAGAATCCGGCCTCCGAATTGAGTTGCAGCGCAAAATCGCGTGGCAGGTCAATCACCACCGTGTCGCGACCGTTGCGCAAGACGGTGACCGTGTTGGCCTGAACGAGTTCGAGCATTGCATTAGGGGTGTCGGCCTCGATTTCCCGACCGTCGGCCATCAGGGGGATATCGCCGTTGCGAAAGCCCACGGCCTGCGCCGTCGGGACATAATCCATGCCTGCGGCAGCATCGCGAAAGCGGATGCAGCGCTCACCATAGCTGAACATTATGCCGGCATAGATAACGATTGCGAGCAGGAAGTTGAAAATCACGCCGCCACACATCACGAGCAGGCGCTGCCAGGCGGGTTTGGTGCGGAACTCCCACGGCTGCGGCTGAGAGGCGAGTTTAGAGGCATCTTGCGTCTCGTCAATCATGCCGGAAATCGCGCAATAGCCGCCCAGAGGAACCCAGCCGATGCCGTAGATTGTCTGCTTCCAACCGGGCACCTTGCCGCCGGTCGCAGCACAGTTGCGGCCAACTTTGAACGACATCAGCGGATGTGGTTTCTCCTCCTTATCCATCCAGGTTCCGAGTTCGAGGCGACCTTCGGCGGGAACATAGCGCAGCAGGGAGAAACGCGGGTTGAAAAAGAGATAGAATTTATCGACACGTATACCGAAGATGCGGGCAAAGATATAGTGGCCGAACTCATGGACAATCACGAGGAGTCCGAGGGCCAAAATCAGCTGTATAGCCTTCAGGAGAAATGTTTCCATCAATGTTTGAGGTTATTGACGAGGTCGGCGGCAATGGCGCGTGCCTCGTTGTTTGACTGTATATAGTCATCGAGCGTCGGTCGAGCAACGTAGGTTGCGCGGTCGACCGTATGGGTAATCACTTTATAAATATCGGTAAACCGGGCACGGTCCCGACGGAAAGCGAGGTTGACAATCTCGTTGGCGGCGTTGACCACACAGGCCGTGTTGCCGCCGCGGGTCATTGCAAAATGCGCCAGGGTCAGGCAGGGGAACTTCTTTTCGTCGGGGACCTCGAAGGTCAGGGTCTGATAGTCGGCAATCGTCAGCGGACGCTCACCGGTCGGGCGTCTCACTTTGGCACCGAGGGCATAGCTGATAGGCAGATGCATGTCGGGAATTCCGAGCTGGGCCTTGACGGCACCGTCAGTGAATTCGACCATCGAGTGCACAATGCTTTGGGGATGGACGACAGCACAGATTTGTTCCGGGCGCATGTTGAAGAGCCATCGGGCCTCGATGAGCTCAAACGCCTTGTTGAGCATCGTTGCGGAGTCGATGGTTATTTTGGCTCCCATGTCCCAGTTGGGATGCTTGAGGGCCTGGGAGGCGGTCACGTTTGCGAGCATCTCTTCGGAGAGCGAGCGGAAAGGACCGCCCGAGGCGGTCACAATCAACCGACTCACGCGCTTGGGGTCCTCGCCCTCCAGGCACTGAAAGATTGCCGAATGTTCCGAATCGACGGGATACACCTTTGAACCCGAGGCCCGCAGCAACTCATTGACGAGCTCGCCGGCAACCACGAGTGTCTCCTTATTGGCCAAAGCAATGTCTTTTCCGGCCTCGATGGCTTTGATTGTCGGGAGCAGACCCGAGTAACCGACAGTTGCCGTCACGACCATATCGACGTCATCAGCCTGCATTTCAGCGAGAATCGCCTCCTCGCCGGCGGCAACGCCGATGCCTGTGCCGGCAAGCGCGGCGACGACGTCGGCATATCGGGCGGCATCGGCAATGACAACCCTGCGCGGCCGATAGGCAAGCGCCTGTCCGACGAGCGGAGCCACGCGGCTGCCGCCGATAAGCGTAACAGCCTCAAAATCCGCCGGATTGCGTGAAATAATATCTAATGTTTGCGTGCCGATGGAGCCGGTAGACCCCAGCAGGGCAATTCGCTTTTTCGATTGGTCCATATTCCCCGCAAAGTTAGCAATTTCCCCCGAATGATGCAATAGGGTCAGAGCTTAAAATAGGAGCGGAACCAATCGACGGTACGCTCCATTCCATTGCGCAGGGAAGTCGAGGGGCGGAAGCCGAAAGCTTCGAAGGCGGCCGAAGAGTCGGCAAAGGTGCGCTCAACGTCGCCGGGCTGCATCGGCAGGAGTTCGCGACGGGCCCGGCATCCGGTTGCGCGCTCAATCTCGGCGATGAAGTCACCGAGGCGCACGGGGGAGGAATTACCGACGTTGAAAATGCGGTAGCGGGCCGCGGGAGGGGTCATTGCAGCGCGCATAACCATCTCGGCGACGTCGTCGATATAGGTGAAGTCGCGCTCCATATCGCCGCCATTGAACACCTTTATGGGGCGACCGTTGAGAATGGCGTCGGCAAAGAGAAACGGCGCCATATCGGGGCGCCCCCACGGGCCGTAGACTGTAAAGAAACGCAATCCGGTGCAGGCAAGACCATAGAGGTGGGCGTAGGCATGGGCCATAAGCTCATTGCTCTTCTTGGTCGCCGCATAGAGGCTTGCGGGACGGTCGGTTTTCTGATTTTCGGTAAAAGGAATTTCTTCATTCAGGCCGTAGACACTGCTCGACGATGCGTAGACAAGATGAGCGACGCCGCTCCGGCGACAACCCTCGAGAATGTTAAGAAAGCCGACGATATTGCTCTCGGCATAGACGCGAGGGTTTTCGAGAGAGTAGCGCACCCCGGCCTGGGCGGCGAGGTTGATGACCACGTCGAAGCGTTCGGATCCGAAAATCCGCTCCATCGCCTCGGCGTCGGCTATATCGGCCAAACGGAAGTCGAGCGCGGGGCCGATATCGGCCAACCGCGCACGCTTCAGTTCAGGGTCATAATAGTCATTGAGGTTATCGACGCCGACAACTGTGGCTCCGGCGGCAAGCAGGCGCTTGCACACCGAGGCGCCGATAAAGCCCGCAACACCGGTGAGCAGTACGTGCATTACTTTTCGAGTCGGGCACGGATGGCTGCGGTCTCGGCTTCATAGCCGGGCTTGGCGAGCAGGGCGAACATGTTCTTCTTGTAGGCCTCGACACCAGGCTGGTTGAAGGGGTTGACTCCGAGCATGTAGCCGGAAATGCCGCAGGCGATTTCAAAAAGGTAGATCAGCTGACCGAGATTATACTCGTTGATTTCGCTGATAGTGATGCAGAGGTTGGGAACGCCTCCGTCGATGTGGGCCAGACGAGTGCCGAGCTCAGCCATCTTGTTGACGCGGTCAACGTGTTGACCGGCAATGAAGTTGAGGCCGTCGAGGTTTGCTTCGTCGTTGGGGATGATAACCTCGCGGTATTGGTTCTCGACACTGATGACGGTTTCGAAGATGGTGCGCTCGCCGTCTTGAATCCACTGGCCCATCGAGTGGAGATCGGTTGAGTTATCGACCGCAGCGGGGAAAATGCCTTTGTGATCCTTACCCTCGCTCTCGCCATAGAGTTGTTTCCACCACTCGGCGAAGAAATGGAGTTTGGGATTATAGTTAACGAGAATTTCAGTCTTTTTGCCGTCGCGATAGAGGGCATTGCGGGTCATTGCATATAGTTGGGCGGGATTGCCGGACTTGGAGCAGATTTGCTCCATGTCGGCGGCACCCTGAAGCAGGCCACGGATATTGAATCCGGCAACGGCGATAGGGAGCAGGCCCACGGGCGAGAGCACCGAGAATCGGCCGCCTACGTTGTCGTCAATGATGAAAGTGGCGTATCCCTCGTCGGTTGCGAGCGAGCGCAGGGCGCCGCGCTTGGCGTCGGTAATGGCAACGGTGAGTTTCGCAGCCTCTTCGCGGCCGACTTTCCGCTCAAGCATAGATCGGAGCAGGCGGAAAGCGATTGCGGGCTCGGTAGTCGTTCCGGATTTGGAGATAACGATGATGCCGAAGCGCTTGTCGGCCAGATAGTCCATAAGTTCGGCCAGATAGTCCTCGCCGATGTTATGACCGGCAAAGAGAATTTCGGGCTTAGTCGGGGCAAATTGGTTCTTCATCGCTTCGATGACGGCTTTGGCACCGAGATAGCTGCCGCCGATGCCGATGCAGACAACGGCCTCGCACTCTGCGCGCAGGACGTTTGCAACCGAAGTGATTTCGTCAATGAGATCGGAGCTGATTGTTGCCGACGGGAGGTTTACCCAGCCGAGGAAGTCATTGCCTGCACCGGAGGCCTCGAGCACGGTCTGCAGGGCCTTGTCGGCTTCGGAACGGAGGTTTTCAATCTTTTCGAGAGTAACGTTGCCGATTGCGGCATCTTTGATATTTATATCAAACGTTTCCATATTGTACTTAGGTGGTATTATGTGTTTTAAGTAAGTCTGATCGCTATTCGTGAAATTGCGCGACGCGGCATGACGCCCTCGTATAGAATCGAATAGAGTCCGTCGAGTATCGGCATGTCAACGCCATACTTTTCGTTTATTTCATGCACACACTTGGTTGCATAGTATCCCTCTGCTGTCTGCTCCATCTCCATGCGCGCAGCCTTTACAGAATAGCCTTTGCCGATCATGGAGCCGAAATTATGGTTGCGCGAGAACTTGGAATAGGAGGTAACGAGCAGGTCGCCGAGATAGACCGAGTCGCATATATTGCGCGGGCGCGGGTCAACGGCGTCAATTAAACGCTCCATTTCGCGCACGGCGTTGCTGACGAGCATGGCCGTGAAATTGTCGCCGCCTTTCATGCCATGGATAATTCCGGCAACTATGGCATATACATTCTTCAGCACGGCGGCGAACTCTATTCCGACAACGTCGAGCGAGATAATCGAGCGGACGGAGTGGGAGCCGATGCATCGGCCGAACTCCTCGGCGCGTGCGGGGTCGGCACATCCGATCGTCAGATAGCTGACGCGGTCAAGGGCCACCTCCTCGGCATGGCATGGACCGCCGATGACGAGCACCCGCTTGGGGTCAACGCCAAATTTCCCGACCATATAGTCTGTAACGGTGTCGTTTACCTCGGGAACGATGCCTTTGATTGCCGACACCACCGTCTTGTCGGCGAGCGGCACGGAAATCTTCTGCATGTGTTCCAGAAAATATGGCGACGGCATTGCGAGCAGCAGGGTATCGGCAAGCCTGATGGCCTCGTTGATATCGGATGTGAAGTGAATGCGGTTCACGTCGAACTCGACATCGCTGAGATAGGCCGGGTTATGGCCGCACTCTTTAAACTCCTGGATGCGGTCGTCGCGGCGCATATACCAAACTATGTTGCGGCAGTTGCGCAGCAGCATCTTGGCCAGGGCCGTCGCCCAGGAGCCGCCACCCATAACGGCGATTGTCTGTATCGGGTGCTCCATTATTTTTCGGGTTTCATCTGGGGGAAGAGCAGAACCTCCTGAATTGCCTGCTGGTCGGTCATGAGCATCACGAGGCGGTCCATACCGATGCCCATACCCGACGTCGGGGGCATTCCGTATTCGAGCGCGCGGATGAAGTCGTGGTCAATAATCATGGCCTCGTCATCGCCTTTCTTTCCGAGATTCATCTGGTCGACGAAGCGCTCATACTGGTCAATCGGGTCGTTGAGTTCGGAATAGGCGTTGGCGAGCTCCTTGCCGTTGACCATCAGCTCGAAGCGTTCGGTCAAATCGGGGTTGCTGCGATGGCGCTTGGTCAGGGGCGACATTTCAATGGGATAATCGATGATGAAAGTCGGCTGGATATAGCGGCCCTCGCATTTCTCGCCGAAAATCTCGTCGATGAGTTTCCCTTTGCCCATCGACGGCTCAACGTCGACATGAAGCTGCTTGCAAACGTCGCGCAGCTGCTCCTCGTTCATTCCGGTGATGTCGATTCCGGTGTGCTCCTTGATTGCGTCAATCATCGTCACGCGCTTGAACGGAGCCTTGAACGAGATGACGTTATCGCCGACCTTCACCTCGGTGGTGCCGTTGACTTCCAGGGCGATGCGCTCGAGCATGCGTTCGGTGAACGTCATCATCCAGTTATAGTCCTTATAGGCAACGTAGATTTCCATGCATGTGAACTCGGGGTTATGAGTGCGGTCCATGCCCTCATTGCGGAAGTTCCGCGAGAACTCATAGACGCCGTCGAAACCGCCGACTATGAGACGCTTGAGATAGAGCTCATTGGCAATGCGGAGATAGAATGGAATATCGAGGGCGTTATGATGGGTGATGAACGGACGCGCGGTCGCACCGCCGGGAATTGCCTGAAGAACGGGGGTGTCGACCTCCATGTAACCATGTTCGTTGAAGAAGTTGCGCATTGAGTTGAATACCTTTGTGCGCTTGATGAAGATATCGCGCACGCCCTTGTTGACGACGAGGTCGACGTAGCGGCGGCGATAGCGCAGCTCGGGGTCGTCGAAGGAGTCATAAGTGACGCCATCTTTTACCTTTACGATGGGCAGGGGGCGCAGGCTCTTGCTGAGCACGAGGAGTTCGCGGGCATGGACTGTGATTTCGCCCGTGCGGGTACGGAAGACGAAGCCGCGCACGCCGATGAAATCACCGATGTCGAGGAGCTTCTTGAAAACGGTGTTATAGAGTTCCTTGTCGTCGCCGTGACATATATCGTCACGGCTTATGTAGACCTGGATGCGGCCGTGGCTATCCTGGAGTTCCACGAATGCGGCTTTGCCCATGATCCGGCGCGACATGATGCGACCGGCTATGGCCACTTCGCGGGCAGGCTCGAGGGCGTCGTCGAACGTGTTGCGTATTTCATCGGAATAGCCGGTAACGGTAAACTCCGCAGCGGGATATGGGTCAATTCCCATGGCGCGCATGACCCCGAGGGAATTACGTCGGATTTGTTCTTGTTCTGAAAGTTGTTGTGCCATAATTATATCGTGCTTGATTTGAGGGCCAGACCCACTTTTTCATGGAGACCGAAGAGGAGGTTCATGTTATGGACGGCCTGACCGGCGGCGCCCTTTATGATATTGTCCATCACGGCGGTGACCAGCAGTTTGCCACCGATTTTTTCGAGATGTATCAGACATTTGTTGGTGTTGACAACGTCTTTAAGATCGGGCCTGCGGTCAATCACAAAAGTAAACGAATGGTCGGAATAGTAATCCTCATAAAGGTTGCGCAACTGCTCGACGCTGACAGGCATATCCAAGTAGGCAGTCACGAGCATTCCGCGTGCAAAGCTGCCGCGCATCGGAATGAACATGATATCGGAGTTGAAAGTTGACTGCAGGGCCACGAGGGTCTGACGAATTTCGGGCAGATGCTGATGTTCGAGAGGTTTATAGATGGAGACGTTGTCGCGATGCCAGGCGAGCTGGTCGGGGCTCGACTTCTCGACTGCCGAGCCGCTGAACGCCGTTATTGCAGTAATATGAATCGAAGAGTTCAATAGCAGGTTCTTGGCCAGCGGGAGCAGGGCGAGTTCGATTGCCGTTGCGAAAGAGCCCGGAGTTGCTACGTGCTTGACGCCGTGGACCAGGCGCTTACGGTTGAGTTCCGGCAGGCCGTAGACGAAGTCGTTGTCGTCGCGCTCGAGCCGGAAGTCGCGGCTGAGGTCTATAATCCTGAGATTTTCGGGGATTTCGCGGTTGGCAAAGAGGCGCGACGTATGGCCGTGAGGATAGCAACAGAACACGACATCGAGCTCATCGAGGTCAACCTCGGGAGTGAAGCGCAGAAAAGTCTCGCCCTCCATGCCCTGATGAACCTCGGTCAGGAGTTTTCCGGCGTATAGACTGCTTTGGACGCGACTGAGTTCAACGTCCGGGTGATTGATTAACAGGCGTATAAGCTCGCCTGCGGCGAAACCTTCACCGCCAAGAATGCCTGCGCGTATCATTGCTCTACAATCTTAATGTTGGCAATAGCGGCGTTGACGCGGCGGGCAACCTCGTCGTAGCCGAGCAGTTCGGTAATCTCAAACATATGAGGGCCTTTGCACTCGCCGACGACGGCCAGTCGCAGGGCGTTCATGACGTTGCCCATGTGCCACTGCCGTTCCTTTATTTTGTCGAGCACGGGTTGCTCGGCTTCGGCGGGGCTCAACGAGGGGAGTTCACGCATCCAGCCGAGCATCTCGGTCAGATATGCGGGAGTTTCGGCGCTCCAACGCTTCTTGACACTCTTCTCCTCATATTCGGTCGGAGCAACGAAGAAGAATCGAGCCTGATCCCAAAGGTCGCGGACGAAGTTTATGCGCCCCTTGACCAAGCCGACGGCCTTTTGAATGTAGGCCGGAGTGAAGTCATCGGGATTGACGCCATGTTCGCGCAAAATCGGGATGAAGAGCTGAGCGAGCTCGTCATCATTGAGCATCTGGAGATACTGATGGTTGAACCATGTGCCCTTTTCATAGGCGAACTTGGCACCCGAGCGCGAGCAATGTTCCAGCGAGAAGCGCTTGATGAGCTCATTCATGTCCATGATTTCGGTGTCGTCGCCCGGGTTCCAGCCGAGCAGGGCAAGGAAATTCACCACGGCCTGAGGCAGATAGCCGTCTTCGCGATAGCCGCGCGAGATGTTGCCCGAAACAGGGTCGGTCCAGAGCAGGGGGAAGACGGGGAAGCCGAGACGGTCGCCGTCGCGCTTGCTGAGCTTGCCTTTACCGTCGGGTTTGAGCAGCAAGGGAAGGTGAACGAAGTCGGGCATTGTGTCAGCCCAGCCGAACGCCTCATAAAGAAGCACATGAAGCGGAGCGGAGGGGAGCCATTCCTCGCCGCGGATAACGTGGCTGACCTTCATCAAGTGGTCGTCAACGATATTGGCGAGATGATATGTCGGCAGGTCGTCGGCACTCTTGTAGAGCACCTTGTCGTCGAGGATGTCGCTCTTGATAACTACCTTTCCGCGAATCAGATCGTTGACCTCAACGGCGCGGCCTCCATCGATTTTGAAGCGCACAACGTAGGGCGTGCCGGCGTCGATGAGCGCTTTGACTTCATCGGCAGGCATGGTCAGCGAGTTGCGCATCACCATGCGCGTGCGAGCGTCATATTGGAAATTGGGTGTTGCCTCGCGGGCGGCGTTGAGTTCTTCGGGGGTATCGAATGCGATGTATGCTTTGCCGTTGTCGAGTAGCATATTTACGTGCTCGCGATAGATGTCACGGCGTTCGCTCTGCTTATAGGGGCCGTAGGGGCCACCTTCGGCCACACCCTCGTCGATTTCGATGCCGAGCCAGTGGAGAGCTTCATTGATATATGCTTCGGCACCGGGCACAAATCGCTGCGAGTCGGTGTCTTCAATGCGGAGAATCATAGTGCCGCCATGCTGGCGGGCAAAAAGATAGTTATAGAGGGCGGTGCGGACGCCGCCAATGTGGAGCGGCCCCGTAGGCGACGGGGCAAATCGTACTCTGACTTCTCTGTCCATATATTTCGGTTACCAATTTTTTCACCTGCAAAGTTACGAAATAATTTTGATTTGCAAGGCTGATATTTTTTAATTACTTTTGCGGTCAACTGAACCATGACGATATTTACATTTCAAGAACGATGAATATACGCTATCTACTCTCCACATTATGTGCCGGCGTGATGCTCGGCATGGGAGCAACAGACCGCAACATTCCCGCGGGCTACTACACGGCGATGGACGGCAAGACCGGAGCCGCCCTCAAAACCGCCGCATATGAATGTATCAAAGGGCAAACTGTGATTTCATATGGCGACAATACCTGGACTGTTTTTCAGGATTCCGACGTGCGTCCTGACGGTACCTGGTGGGACATCTACAGCAACAATAAAGTTCAGGCGAGCAGCGGCCATAGCGGCATGAACATCGAGCACGCCGTTGCCAACTCATGGTGGGGCAAAACGAAAATCGACGCTTATAAAGATATACACCACCTTTTTCCCTCTGATGCCGAGGCCAATACTCACAAACAAAATTATCCGCTCGGTGAGACCGACAATCCTACATGGACCAACGGCGTCACCATTATCGGTAAAGCGGCAAGTGGCTCCAAAGGCGGAACCGGAGGATATATCTACGAACCGGCTGATGAGTATAAGGGAGACAATGCGCGGGTATATTTCTACATGGCTGTGCGTTATCCTGATATCACATGGAAAGACACCGATAGCGGATATGAAGCATGGATACAATTCAACAAGGAGGACTACCCTACCCTCGTGGCTTACGCTCAGGAACTGCTGCTCAAATGGGCGCGCAACGATGAGGTCAGCCAAAAGGAGATTGACCGCAACGAGGCTATCTACAAGCATCAGAAGAACCGCAACCCCTTTGTTGACTTTCCGGGTCTCGAGGAGTATATCTGGGGCGACAAGAAAAACGTTGCTTTTGACCTCGAAGCCATGCTCAAAGGCGAGAGTTCAATCAACTCCATCAAAGAGGCCACACCTTTCAGCGCCACACCCTGCACAGGCGGTCTGACAATCAGCTGCGAAGGCTCGGTTACCGACCTGCGCATCTTCGACATGAGCGGCCGCACCGTCCTCTCGCTGACCGACGTTGCCGACGGCACGACCATCTCTCTTGCCGGCGGCATCTACATTGTCAGCGCAGGCCCGGGTTCACGCCCGATCAAAGTGATGGTCCGCTGAATATGATACTTGCAGTAATTATTCTGGCGGTGGCCCTGCTTGGGGTCTCGGTCTATGCGGCCGTGCTCCATACGCGGCTGAAAAGCGCCGAAGAGTTGCCGGCTCAGGAACAACGCTTTCGCGATATAGCCGCCTCTTTGCTCAATGAGTCGCAAGAGAAGCTCTCGGCCTCCAATTCGACGAAGCTCACCGACCTGCTCTCGCCCCTGCAGAAAAACATAGAGGCATTCAACCGCACCATTGACGAAAAGTATGCCCGCGAGGCAGCAGAACGCGGCGCCCTGCGCGAAAAGGTCGACGAGCTCCGCGCGCTCAATGAATCGCTGGGCCGCGAAGCCCGCCAGCTCGCCGACGCCCTGCGGGGCAACGGCAAGGTTCAGGGCGACTGGGGCGAAATGATTTTGGAGTCGCTGCTCGTTCAGGCAGGATTCACTGAAGGCCGGGAATTTCAGACGCAGACCGGCGTAAAGAACGCCGACGGAGCAAACCTGCGCCCTGACGTGGTCGTGAACTTCCCCGACGGAGGCTGCGTGGTCATCGACTCCAAAGCCTCGCTGACCGCCTACGTCAATTTCTCGTCAGCAGAAACCGACGATGCCCGCACGACAGCACTGTCGGCGCACGTGGCATCGGTCCGCGCCCACGTGCGCGAACTCGCCGCAAAAAACTATCAGGAATACGTTGGCCGCGAGCGCAAGCTCGACTTCGTCATGATGTTCATCCCCAACGAAGGCGCCTACATCGCGGCGATGCAGGCCGAGCCGACGCTATGGCAGGAGGCATATGACCGTCAGGTGCTCATAATCTCCCCCACCCACCTCTTCTCCGTGCTGAAGCTTATCCGCCAGATGTGGCGCCATGATGACCAGACACGCAACGCCTTGGCCATTGCCGACGAGGCCGGCAAACTTTACGACAAGTTCGCAGGTTTATATAAAGACATGGAAGAGATAGGCAAGAACATCGAGCGCGTCGCCGCCACACACACCGCCGCCATGCGCAAAATCAATGACGGCCCCGGCAACCTCATAGGCAAGGTCGAGAACCTGCGCCGCATGGGTGCGAAAACGACCAAGCAGCTTCCCGATAATAACTCTTAAACAAATGAAACTTAAAGAAATACACTCTCCCAACGATATCAAGAAACTCACCGTTGACCAACTCCCGGCTTTGGCCGATGAGTTGCGCACGGCTCTGCTCCACAAGCTCGCCGACCACGGCGGTCATATCGGCCCCAACCTCGGCTTTTTGGAAGCAACCGTGGCGCTCCACTATGTCTTCAACGCCCCGACCGACCGGCTCGTCTTCGACGTGTCACACCAGACCTACGTCCACAAGATGCTGACCGGCCGCATCGACGCATTCCTGAACGCCGCCGACTACGATAAGGTCACCGGCTTCACCAATCCGGCCGAAAGCCCCTATGACCTCTTCACCATCGGCCACACCTCAACCTCCATCTCGCTGGCCTCCGGCCTCGCACGTGCACGCGAGGTCAAAGGTGAAAATTTCAACGTCGTGGCCATTATCGGAGACGGCTCCCTGTCTGGCGGCGAAGCTCTCGAAGGCCTCGACTCCGCCGCCGAGGCCCACTCGAACTTCATAGTTATCGTCAACGACAACGAAATGTCTATCGCCGAAAACCACGGCGGCCTCTATGCCAACCTCGCCCTGCTCCGCGCAACCCACGGCAAAGCCTCCGACAATTTTTTCCGCACCCTGGGCTACGACTACATCTACGTTGCCGACGGCAACAATATCGCCGCCCTCGTCGAGGCCTTCCGCTCGGTCAAAGACTCGCAGCACCCGGTCGTTGTTCACGTCTGCACCGAAAAGGGCCACGGCTACCTCCCCGCCGTTGAAAACAAAGAGCGCTTCCACTTCGGCGCCCCTTTCAACCTCAGCGACGGGTCACCGAAACACCCCGACGGCTCCGAAGACTACTCCGACCTCTTTGCACGCAACATGCTCGCCCGCATTGACCGCGACCCTCGCACGATAGTGCTCACCGCCGGCACCCCCGGAGTGCTCTCGTTCGGTCCCGACGAACGCACCCGGGCCGGACGCCACTTCTGGGACCTCGGCATCGCTGAACAAGACGCCGTCGGCACTGCCGCCGGCCTCGCCAAAGGGGGCATGCGCCCCTGCTTCGGAGTCGTTGCCAGCTTCATTCAGCGCGCCTACGACCAGCTGAGCCAGGATGTTGCCATCAACGGACTCCCGGTAGTCCTCAACGTTTTCTACGGCTCCATCATCGGCATGACCGACGTGACCCATCTCGGCTGGTTCGCAACCCCGATGATTGCCAACATTCCCGGGTGGACATGCCTGGCGCCGACCAATGCCGAGGAATACGAGGCGATGCTCAATTGGGCAATGGATCAGACAGACGGCCCTGTGGCCATCTTCGTGCCCGGCGGCCGGCTCATCCACTCCGCCCGCACTATCGACGACACATTCGCCCCCAACACGTATGAAACCGTGCGCTGCGGGGCGCAGGTCGCAATAATCGGCGTCGGCTCCATGCTCGAAACCGCACTCAAAGCCGCCGACATCCTTGCCGGTCAAGGCATCGAAGCAACCGTCATCAACCCGCGCTTCATCTCCGGACTCGACGAAAAGGCCCTCACCGACCTTCTTTCCGACCATCAGCTGACAGTTACCGTCGAAGAAACCTGCACCGCCGGAGGCTACGGAGAGAAAGTCGCCGCTTTCTTCGGTCCGACGCCGATGCACACCCTCAGCCTCGGCGCCCCGCGCGAGTTCCGCGACCGCTACGACATACCCTCGACCCTGGCCGACTTCAGCCTGACACCCCCGACCCTGGCCGACCGCATTGCCTCAACGCTCTAAAACCACCTCCCGCCATTTTTGATTTTTCATTTTTCATTCTTTTGCGTAACTTTGCAGGTAGTTTGAAAACCATCAAAATCACATTATATAGACATTGCCATGCTTGAACTAAGTGAAGTTTACAACGCATCGCGAGTGCTCCAGGGCGTTGCCCGCCGCACCCCCATCATGTTTGCCTCCCGCCTCAACGAGGAAGCAAAAGTTTACCTAAAGTGCGAAAACCTGCAGAACACCGGCTCCTTCAAACTCCGCGGAGCGTACTACAAGATTTCGCAACTCACCGACGAAGAAAAGAGTCGCGGCGTAATCGCATGCTCGGCCGGCAACCACGCTCAGGGCGTTGCCCTCGGTGCCACCCGCAACGGCATCAAATCGATAATCTGCCTCCCCGCCGGCGCCCCGCTGAGCAAGGTCGAGGCCACCAAGGGCTACGGTGCCGAGGTTTGCCTCGTGCCCGGAGTCTACGACGACGCCTATGCCAAAGCCGTTGAACTCCGCGACAAGCACGGCTACACATTCGTTCACCCCTTCGACGACGAGAAAGTCATTGCCGGCCAGGGCACAATCGGCCTCGAAATCATTGAAGACATGCCCGACGTCGAAGCCGTCATCGTGCCCATTGGCGGCGGCGGTCTCATCTCAGGCGTGGCCTTCGCAATCAAGCAACTCCGTCCCGACGTCAAAGTCTATGGCGTTCAGGCCGAAGGCGCACCCTCGATGTTCAACTCCCTCAAAGAGGGCAAGCGCGTCCACCTCGACAACGTCAAGACCATTGCCGACGGCATCCAGGTCAAGGAACCCGGCGAGAACACTTTCAACATGGTTTCAAAATACGTCGACGAAGCAGTCACTGTCAGCGAAGACGAAATTGCCGTAGCGATTCTCGCCCTGATGGAACAGAAAAAGCTCGTCAGCGAAGGCGCCGGCGCCGTAGCAGTGGCCGCCGCCATGTTCAACAAAGTGCCTATCAAAGGTAAAAACGTTGTCTGCGTCGTCAGCGGCGGCAACATCGACGTCACCGCCCATAACCGCGCCGTGCGCCGCGGCCTCGTGAAAGCCGGACGCGACTGCGCCATCACCCTCGACATCCAGGACAAACCCGGCCAGCTCGCCGGAGTGCTCAACATTGTCAGCCAACACGGCGGCAACGTGCTCTCAATCGTTCATGAACGCAACACCGACAACACCGACGTCAACGGCACCCTGCTCCACCTCGAGCTCGAGACCCGCAACCACGACCACATCCACGAAATCAAGGAAGGTCTCAAAAACGCCGGATTCACCATCGTAAAATGAACGATTACAGAGAACTACGCATTGACCTCACACCCTGCAACGCAGACATCACCGACGTGATGGCTGCGTTGTTGGCCGATGAGGGCTACGAAAGTTTCGTTGCCGACAACCGAGGCCTGACCGCCTACATCCGCGCCGAGCAGTTCAGCGACGCCGCCGTCGCCATAGCCCTCCGCGCCCTCCCTTTCGACGGCGTTGAGGCGCACATCTCATCGACCATCGTCGAGGGACACGACTGGAACAGCGAATGGGAAAAGAACTACTTCAAACCCATTGTCGTCGGCAACCGCTGCGTCATTCATTCATCGTTCCACACTGACGTCCCGACCGCCGAATTCGACATCGTCATCGACCCCAAAATGGCTTTCGGGACCGGACACCACGCAACGACCTCACAGGTCATCACCGCCCTGCTCGACCTGCCCATCGAGGGGCGTACCGTCATCGACATGGGCACCGGCACAGGCATCCTCGCAATTCTCTCCGCCATGCGCGGCGCCGCCTCAGTCACCGGCATCGAAATCGACACACCCGCCTGGGAGAACGCCCTCGAAAACGCCGCGCTCAACAACCACTCCGAGATTACCCTCATCAACGGCGACGCCTCGGCCCTCGCCGGTCTGCCGAAAGCCGACGTCTTTATCGCCAACATCAACCGCAACATCATAACCGCCGACCTCCGGGCGTACGTCAGAGCATGCCGCCCCGGCGCAACCATGCTGCTGAGCGGATTCTACGAAGCCGACATCCCCGTCATCATGGATGTCGCCGCCCCGCTCGGCCTCACCGAAGAGGCCCATACAACCCTCAACGACTGGTGTTGCCTGAAACTCAAACTATCATGACCCACTCACGCCAAGAAAAAATAGAAGCCCTCGGACGCGTAATCGACGTCCTCGACCGCCTGCGCGTTGAATGCCCCTGGGACCGCAAGCAAACCAACCTCTCCCTGCGCCCCAACACGATCGAAGAGGTCTATGAACTCGCCGACGCCATCATGGCCGACGATGACTCCAATATCCGTAAGGAACTCGGCGACGTGCTCCTCCACGTGCTATTCTACTCCAAAATAGGTGAAGAAAAAGACGCCTTCGACATCGTTGACGTCTGCGACGCCCTCAACGCCAAGCTCATCTACCGCCACCCCCACGTCTTCGGCCGGGTCAACGCCGACGACGCCGAAACCGTGATGCAAAACTGGGAGCAACTCAAACTCAAGGAAAAAGGCGGCAATAAAACCGTACTCGCCGGAGTGCCCTCCTCGCTGCCCGCGCTGGTGAAAGCCTTCCGCATACAGGAAAAAGCCGCCCACGTCGGCTTCGACTGGGAACAACGCAGCCAGGTATGGGACAAAGTCAAAGAAGAAATCGCTGAATTCGAAGCCGAAGCCGACCGGATGGACGCCGACAAGATGGAATCCGAGATGGGCGACATATTCTTTGCCCTCGTCAATGCCGCACGCCTCTATGACATAACCCCCGAAAACGCCCTCGAGCGCACAAACCGCAAGTTCATCAGGCGCTTCAACTACCTCGAACAACGCGTAAAAGAATCGGGCCGCAACCTAAAGGACCTCACCCTCGCCGAAATGGACGAAATCTGGAACGAGGCCAAAGCCAACGAATGATTCTCTGCATAACCGAGAAACCATCCGTTGCCGCCGACATCGCAAATATTCTCGGCGCCCGCGTCAAACGCGACGGCTACTACGAAGGCGGTGACTACAAAGTTACCTGGACTTTCGGCCACCTATGTGAGCTGAAGGAGCCCCACGACTACACCGACCTTTGGAAGCGTTGGAGTCTCGCCGCGCTCCCGATGATTCCCGACCGCTTCTCTATCAAACTCAAAAAAGACAAAGGGATAGAGAAGCAGTTCAACACGATAAAAGAACTCGTGGGCCAGGCATCTGAAGTCATCAACTGCGGCGACGCCGGCCAGGAAGGCGAACTCATTCAGCGCTGGGTTCTCCAGCTCGCCGAATGCACGGTCCCCGTCAGGCGCCTCTGGATCTCCTCGCTGACCGACGACGCCATTCGCAAAGGCTTCAGCGAACTCAGGCCAGCCGCCGACTTCGCGAACCTCTACCTCGCTGGCCTGAGCCGAGCCGCCGGCGACTGGCTCCTCGGCATGAACGCCACCCGCCTTTACACCCTCAAATATTCCCGCCCCGGCAACGTCCTCTCCATCGGCCGCGTCCAGACCCCTACCCTCGCCCTCATCGTCAAGCGCCACCTCGAAATCCGCGACTTCACCCCCGAAGACTACTGGGAGCTCAAAACCCTCTATCGCGGAGCAACATTCAATGCAACTCAGGGACGCTTCAACGCCGAAGCCGACGCCGCCCCGATACTCGAACGCATAAAATCGCTTCCCCTCGAAGTCACCTCCGTGACCAGCAAAGCCGGTCGCGAAGCCCCGCCACGCCTCTTCGACCTCACCTCGCTTCAGGTCGAATGCAACCGCCGATGGGGATGGACCGCCGACCGCACCCTCGCACTCATCCAGGCCCTCTACGAAAAGAAAGTCACCACATATCCGCGCGTCGACACCACCTACCTGCCCGACGACATCTACCCCAAAGTGCCCGACATTCTTCGACACATGACCCCCTACGCGCCACAGACCGCCCCCATCCTCGCCTCCAAACTACCCAAATCCAAAAAGGTCTTCGACAACGCCAAAGTCACCGACCACCACGCAATCATACCCACAGGCGAAAGCCCTCGGTTGCTTGCCGGCGACGAGCGCCACATGTATCACCTCATCGCCCTGCGCTTCATCGCCGCATTCTATCCCGACTGCGAATTCTCAACCACCACCGTACTCGCCCGCGTCGACAACGTGGAATTCAAAACAACCGGAAAAGTAATCACCCGAGCCGGCTGGCGCGAACTATACAAAAACGACAAAACCGACGACGACAAAAAGGCCGACGACAACGAAAACCGCATCCTCCCCGACTTCACCGAGGGCGAAAGCGGCCCCCACGAACCCTCTCTGCTCAAAAAGCAGACCCAACCACCCAAACCCTACACCGAGGGCACCCTTCTGCGCGCAATGGAAAGCGCCGGAAAGACCGTCGACGACGACGAGCTCCGCGAAGCGATGAAAGAAAACGGCATCGGCCGCCCCTCGACCCGCGCTGCAATCATCGAAACCCTCTTCCGCCGCAAATACATCACCCGCGAACGCAAAAACATCGTTGCGACCCAAGCCGGCATCGACCTCATCGGCCTCATCAAAGAAGAACTCCTCAAAAGCGCCAAACTCACCGGACTATGGGAAAACAAACTCCGGCGAATTGAACGTGGAGCCTACTCCCCGCTCGAATTCATGAACGAACTTAAACAGATGATTTCCCAGATTGTCCTCGCCGTGCTCTCAGACAACTCCAACCGTCAGATAGTAATCGAAGAAGACGCAAAAAAGCCCGAAAAGAAAGCCGAAAAGAAACCCCGGGCCCTCCGAATCAAATCAATCGAAGAGATTAAATGCCCCCGATGCGGCCGGGGCCACCTGCTCCGCGGCCGCACCGCCTACGGCTGCTCACGCTACGCCGAAGGCTGCGACCTGCGCCTCCCCTTCACCGACTACCCCGCCGACCTCACCCCCGCCAAACTCCGGGATAAGTTAAAAGGGAAAAGTTAAAAGTTGCATGCTTGCCCCGACGCAGTTTGACATACTCGCCGACGGCGACACGTCGTGATTGAACCGTACTGTCAGGCAACATGATATCAACAAAATATTCCTGATAGGAATCTCCACGCACATAAGGTTGCGCCCTACCCTGCGCGAACGATAGCGCTTTTCGGAGAGGATTGCGCAGCGCGACGCCACAAGCCGCCGCCGGAAACAAGCAAATCACTAATCAACCTATTCAACAATTCACCTCCACAAAGGTACACATTTACCCTCATTTTCCAATAACCAATTCCCACCCAATCTATAACCCGATATTTTCAGTCCAAGCACTGCACCTTTATAAGAATTTCAAAATTATTTTGTAAATTTGCGGTTACTCATGAAACTCATTGAACTGAACATACAGAAAATAACAGAGCTTTGCAAGCGTTTCCACGTTCGCAAACTATGGGTCTTCGGCTCAATTCTGACATCGAGGTTTTCAAATAAAAGCGATGTTGACTTCTGCGTGGATTTTGATTGGGACAAAATTCCGCTTATGGAATCAGCTAATAATTTCTTTGGGCTGATGTATGCTCTTGAGGATTTGTTGAAGCGCAAAATTGATCTTACCGACGATAGCGTCGTAACCAATCCCTACTTTCGCGAAGAACTAAACGAAACCCGCCGGCTAATCTATGGATAGACAAGTACTAAAATCTCTCTTCGATATTCTTGAACGCATTAAAGAAATCGAAAGCTACTTTGACGCGCTTCCTCGCCAATTCGAAGAATACCGCTCAAACTCTCTTCTAAAGAGCGCAATCCACATGAACCTTTCAATTATTGGCGAGGCAACAAATCGCATACTTAAAGTCAATCCTGAGATTACCATTACAAACGCACGTCAAATCGTCAGCACCCGCAACTATATAATTCACGGTTACGACAGCCTGCGACCCGAAATGATTTGGGCAATCATCATCAATGACTTACCAAAACTGAAAGAAGAAGTTCAACGCATACTGGAGTCAAACAAATGATGCAATGGATAATCGTGGCGATAATTATCGCCCTCTGCGTGCTCTACATCTGCCGCCGCCTGCTTCGCCGCCCCAAAGACGGCTCCTCCCCCTGCTCCGGCTGCTCTGACTGCTGCAACTGCCCCCACCGCCCCCGCCGCAAGTAATGAATGCAATAAGCATTCCCTTATTAAAGAGGGTGTGTCAAAATTCAAAATCGCGTCGCGAAGCAATATGGAGGGCCAATGCTTTAGCTTTGGCCACTACGTCAAACTCCTGAAAATCAAGCTTCGCGTCGCGGTGCCGAAAGCTAAAGCATTCGGCCTCCATAATGGCGACTGAATTTTGACACACCCTCACGTTAATACTTAGGACAGTAAGCCCCGTCTTGACTATAAAATCCTCTTAGGGGAAGGGTTCTACCGAATTTCAAAACATGAACTTTAGAGTTTGGCTTGCCGTTCGCAGAATATAGCCACAATTTCGCGGCAGTCTTATGGTGTGATTAGTCCCGCTATACACGCAAACGCCCTTAAAATTATAGATTTTTATCGGCTCATTCTCTTCAAGATTCAGAATCTCCAAAGTATCACCTGACTTACATAACGAAATTTTGCTATTCTGATTGACAGAATTCTGCGTGGGCAATGAAGATGGTTCGAATACGTTAATTAAGTCGAAAACGGAAGTCCAACTTTGTTGACTATAAGCCGCTACTGTCCCGTATGGTACAAATAGTACGGCATGAACTTCATAAAATGCATCATCGTCGACTTCAGGCGGTGTATACGCTTCCATATACACAGATCTCAAAGAAGAGCATCTACCGAAAGACTTCTGTCCTATACTTGTTACGGAATTGGGAATCGTAACTGACCTTAATGAACTACAATCACTGAAAGCGTCCTCGCCAATACTGGTTACAGAATTGGGTATTGTAACTGACGTTAATGAACTGCAGTTATAGAAAGCAAGTTGTTCAATATTGGTTACAGAATTGGGAAGCGTAACTGACCTTAACGAACTGCAGTTATAGAAAGCAAGTTGTTCAATATTGGTTACAGAATTGGGAAGCG
>CAZKOF010000007.1:0-4009 GCA_964554335.1 uncultured Bacteroides sp. | reverse complement strand
TAACTGATCTTAACGAACTGCAGTTATAGGTTTTTATATCTTACTTATTATCAGATATTTGTAGTTATAACGATAGAAAAGTGGCGAGGCGTTAGTTGAGTATGGTTGGAAGAGGTGAAGTTTTTAACGATTTTAACTTTTTTTAAACAGAAAGTGGCAATCTAAAGTTACAAAACGCCTCAAATTGCCACTTAGTTTTCATCACTTTTGAATTTGTTCTTGTGCAACTGAAATTGCACTACGACTAAGTTCTTCTTCGTCGCTTATTGCATCAAGAACTTTGTCAGCTAACCATAACGTCAGCATCTCTTTTTCGTCCTGATGGAAGTATTCCGCAAGCTTAATCACCTGTTCACGCTTTGCTCGTCTATCACCTCGTTCTATTTTGCTGAACATAGGTGTATCTATCTCTAAGAGCGCAGCTAACTGTCGTTGCAGTACTCCTTGCTCATCTCTGAGCTCTCTAATCTTATCTCCAAATAACATACTATTATGTTTAAGTTTTAATACTCATATTATCACTTCCGTCGAATTTCAACGGAAAATGTTGAATTTCGACGGAAGTGCTGCTCTTTTTCGTTGAATTTCGACGGAATATCATTTTAAAAACCAATTTCGTCCATCTGTTATGATTAGTTCATCTGCTTTCATTGCTTTAAGCAAATCCCCTAATACACGAAGTCTTTGTTCTTCTGTCTTATTTGATGGCAGAACATCTTTCAGATATTCATAGATACCATCACGTTTAGAGCCTTCTTCGCCCGCATTCTTGAGGAACTGAAGGATCATTTGAATTAACTTCTGCTTTTCCAGTCCCTTACTCTTGGTGTATGCCGGAACCTGCTTAGTCTTTCGTGCAACGTCAAGAGATATGTAATAGCGGTCATCCTGCATTTCTATCAATCCTCGTGAAAGAAGATTCTGAGCATCAGCTTTATTTAATTGATGACCTTTCTGTACAGCGTCCAGCAACAGACAGTCCTCAAAGGACAATTCTTTGTTCTCCTTCAGCATTTTCGTATATTTCTCATTGATGACATTTCCGTACAGACGTACAGCCACTTCCTTCTTGGCAGCATCAATCTCATAATCTGGCATAGGAAATCTGCGCTCCCATTGCTGATTAAATATCTTGCGAATGCCTCTGCCCACAATGTCAATCATATTGAAGTTGACCATAGCTTGACAGAGACACTCATTGCGATAGTGTCGCTGTGGTCCATGTGTCGCAAGTGCTTTCTGTACGGTACCAGGAATGAAACTTCCTCCATTTGCATAATACAGGAATCCGGGATTCTCAACGAGGTTAATTCTCTCCTGAAGGGTATAATCTTGATGGGCTATGCAATTATGTAATATCTCGCGCATAGAGTAATCATCATACTGCTGCATCACCTCTGGGAACAACGTGCCACCAGGCAACTCTCGCATAGTAACGTTGCGCACCCTTGCTAGAATCTGATCCACAGTCAAGATAAATGGAGCGGTAAAGTGCTCATAATCTATAACCTCTTGCTTCTCGTCACGAAGCGACCATGTGACACGCACAACGGCAGGACGCAACTTGAATACAGACACAGGTTTACCCAAGAGAATGATTGCAGCACGAGTTATTCCACCATCAATCATCACACCTGCGTTGCTAAGGAACTCTGTCACCGACCATGCGTTCACTTCTTCTGCAGGAATGCGGCTATGCACCTTCTTAAACATCACACGGGCTTTTGCTATTGCCAGTTCATCAAGGTCGTCAATCGTCGCATTTGGTACAATCTCTGCCGACCAGTCACTACCAGTAAACAATGGTTCATCAAGTATTGCATTCAATCGCTCTGGGGTCAATTCTACAAGAGAATCCTCTATGCGTTGCCATGCTTTATCATGAGCATATACAGGACGTTTTGGCAGATGTTTAGGAATACAAATCACCCACACCTTCTTCAGTGTGTCAGAGGTGATGTGTTCTATAATATCCAGTCCCTCACTTGAAAGGTTTGCACACCTTTCTGTTAAACGAAGAATAGCTTTCTGTCGGTCATAGTTGTATGTATCTGTACCGACAATCTCCAATGTCTTGTCTTGTACACCGATTACGAGGAAACCGCCCTCCATGTTGGCTATAGCCGACACGTAGGATATAACATCATCTTTCTCGTCTCCACAGAACGAGTTCTTCAGTTTTTTAAATTCCTTCCACTCACATCGAGCATTCTCTTGTGGATACTCGCGGAGCAGGTATTGTTGTAGTTCGAGTTCGAGCATAAATGTAATCAACGTTTAAGAAATTCTTTTAAGGTTATTGTCGCTATTTTTAGTCCTTTAGCCTTAACCTGTAATCCGTTATCCGATGTAAGCAGAATAGGATTTTCATCTTTGAATTTTAAGGCTACAGTCAAAATATTATTATCCGGAGATTTCTTATTAAAGTCGTTTGGCAATAGGTCTGGATTGGACAATTCCATAGAGACATTGTCAATATCCATCGCCCTATTTATTAATCGAAGAGCAGTCTCAACATTTCGTTTCTCCTCATTACTAAGTTTTATCTTCAGTTTGTCCAGTTCGTCAATTACTTTTGCAGACATAACCACTCTGTATTTTGAATCTATTTTAGAGATAATATCTGGATAATTTACGAATACATTGGTATCAATAATGTAGATATTTTCTTTTATTGAAGATTTTACTGATTTCTGTTTGGGGGTTTCAAATTTTGACAAATCTATTTTACCTTTAACATGAAGACTGATACCTTCTTCCTCAATAATATGATTGCCATCATTTGTTATAGTATCTTTCTGGGGATTTGGTAAAGATTCTGAAACAATCATTTTTAAATATGATTGTACTTGTCTGTCACAATTTGTAGTAAGAATTGATGGATCTGCGACAATCAAGGTCTTTTGCATTGCACGACTTGTTGCTACGTTGAACAATGATTTGTCAAGTGACATCTGCATCATTGTGTTAGGTATAAAATATATACAAACATGACAAGTCATACCTTGAACACGTTCAACGGTATCAATAAGTACATTATCTCTATTACCATATTTGCTTATAAAGCGATTCTGTAGCATTCTAACTGCTGCTCTAAATTTTGTCAAAATGGCTATTTTAATGTCCTTGCTTTGCGTTAATATGTCTTCAAGTATGCTAATTGCGTAATCACAACTTTCTCCATCAGCTTTTTCTCCTACAGGCATATTTTTAAGGAGTAGAGAACAACCTCCTTCTTCCTTCATATAGTCATGAGTTGAGTTTCCAAACATATATGAAAACTTTGCTACTGATTTTAGAGGGGTGTGGTAAAACAGACTTGTGAGTTGCGCAGATTTAGGAAGCAAACGATGAGTTTCTGTTAATATGTATGATTTATACTCGAAGTTGGAACTAAGAGTCTGAAAACCATTTGCAAGCATATAATAATCATTACGAGCTAGAGTATCATCACTCAATAAAACTATTGGCTGCATCTGATTTTGATCTCCAATCCAGATAATTTTTCGCCCAAGATTTTTACAAGCAGCAATCATACCAAAGAGAGCTTGACTTGCTTCATCCATTATAACATAATCAAATGGACGCTCATTGTAACATTTAGTAGCCCATCCACTCGTATTATAAAATGTAGACAAAGTTAATTTTCCTGGCATACATGTAATCTCTTTGCCATCAATAGCAACGAGGTTCTTGCAGGTAATTTGCTCATCTACAGAAACATTTGTTTTCATCACTTTCTTTTGGCTTAGATGGTCTTTTAGACTTTCTTTCTCCGTCAATTCTACGAGTGCTCTATTTGTCATTGCAGTAACAAGCACACTTTTATTATTTTTTAGAAGCGTAGTCACAAGTTCTGCCATGAGAAATGTCTTTCCAGTTCCTGGAGGACCTTGGAAAATTAATTGAGAGTTTTCATCTAAGCTCTTTATTATACCATCAACTTGTTCTTTATTCACTAGTGTCTCTTAAAATTTGTTAAAAATCAATTTTATGCTCTTATTAGGCT
>CAZKOF010000006.1:0-58260 GCA_964554335.1 uncultured Bacteroides sp. | reverse complement strand
TCATGGCAGAGATCGGCTGGGATATTACGTAACTTCAATGAAAGTTATAGTTTAACCTTGCTTAACAAAATTTAACGCCCCCATATCTATCCCTGCCCCGGACGGCAAACATTCCCGGGGCACATCATGGGGGTCGGCAATTTGTGTCGCCGCTACGCGGCTAAAAAATGGGAGGAGAAACGCTGCGCGAGCTAACCTGCGGCTGCGGGCGCTACGCGCTCCTTGCGGCAGGCTATATATGGTCATCGGCGCTACGCGCCTCCTACGCCGCTAACGCGGCTCTCCATTCCCCACGGCGGATGCCCCCGACCGCGTTAGCGGCTCTCCATTCCCCGCAGGGTCAGCGCATGCCCCCGGCCGCGTTAGCGGCAAAGAGGCGCATAGCGCCGCCAACCATATGTAGCCCCGGGCAAGGGGCGCGTAGCGCCCGCGGCCCGGGGTATGGGCCGCGTCCTCCACCCCCCCCCGCAAAAGCCGCGTTAGCGGCGAAACATATTTCCCGGGCTCCCTGCGGGAGTCTGACGGGGCGGGGACGGGTTATTGCCAGGTGAGGGTGCGGGAGTTGTCGGGGTTGACGGTGATGGTGAGGTCGATGGTGTCGTCGGGGAGCATGGGGTCGACGATGTCAGGCCATTCGATGAGGCAGAGGGCGCCGCAGTCGAGGTAGTCTTCAACGCCCATGTCGATGGCTTCGTCGAGCGACTCGAGGCGGTAGAGGTCGAAGTGGTAGATGAGTTCGGCAGTGGTGTCGGAACGATATTCGTTGACCAAGTCGAAAGTCGGTGATGTCGTGGGGTCGGTTTCAACGCCGAGTTCACGGCAGAGGGCGTTAATGAAGGTCGTTTTGCCGGCGCCCATTTCGCCGTGGAGGGCAACTACGGTGCGGTTGCCCATCGTGCGGATGAATTCGCGTGCTGCTTCGGGGAGTTCGGCGAGGGAGTTTACGGTTATCCGGTTCATGGTTGTTCAGGGGTTGTAGAGGTCGGGGTTGTAGAAGTCGAAGATTTCGGTCAGGTGGCCCGCTGCGGCGGCTCCGGGTCCCGTCGGGTCGAGTCGGGCCGAGCGGTTGAAGTCGCTGAGCGCCCGGGCTCGGCGGCCATGCTGCCAGTGGTCTTGGCCTCGGTGATAGAGAGCCTCGGCCGTCAGGGGTTGGGCGGTGCAGAGGGTATAGTCGGGCGTTTCGGTGAATTGGAGCAGGAATTGGCGGCCGTCGGGGGTGGTTGCGATGTCGCTGTCGTCGGTGCTGAGGGTTATGCGTCCGATTGTCAGCCCCGGGATTCCCGCGGCTTTGAAGGTTGCTTCTTTTGCGGTCCAGGCCCGGAGCAGGCGCGACTGCCAACGCGGACGCTCGGGCGGGGTCAGGAACTTGGAGATGATGCGCGAGAGCTGCTCGAGGCGGGGTTCCTCGATGTCGATGCCGATGCGGTTGTCGGCGTCGAGGGCCAGGGCAGCGAAGTTGGGAGAGTGGGAGATGCTTATATGGAGCGGGGCGCCGGCGAGCATCGGGGCACCGTCGGCATCATGAATCAGGCGGGCGTCGGCGCCGACATGGTCGGCAATCATGCGGTCGACGGCTTGGCGCCCTCCCGGGGCTATGAAGGTTTTCATTGCGGAGAGTGGGGATCAGAGGTTGTTGAGCATTATTGTCATGTCGCGGGCGAGGGCGTCGACTATCGGGGCAACGCTGTCGGGGTCGGTTCCTGCGGGCCATTCGGCGACGGCCACTGCGCTGAGCACCCACGTTGCGGAGTCGGTTGCGAGCAGCTGCACGGGAGTCCGCAGCGCCGTCGGGGCCACGACGACCATTCCGCGGCCTGTGCGGGCCGATTGGGCCCGGGCGCCGCCGAGGTTGCGCTCGAGGCGTTCGAGGCGGTTTGAAAGCACTTCGGCTACCGTCGTCACGCCGACAGTCGAGAGCGTTGCGCGGACCGTGACGCCATAGGCGGGATAGGCAATGTCGATCCATCCGTCGGGGCTGATATCGGTGCCGGCACCGGCGTTGACGGTCAGCGAGTCAGGGCCGAAAGGGAGGGCGAGGGCGCGGAATTCCGGGGCGTAGGTCTCAATCCGCGGGAATGCCTCGGGCCGCGGCGTGGCCACGGGGCGCGAGTTATTGAAGTCGCATCCGGCGAGCGCCGGGAGCAGAGCGAAAATCAGCGTCGCGGGCTTCATGTCGTGGCCTCGGTCTGGATATCGGGGAAGACTTTGACGCGCACCGAGGCGATACGGTGGGCCGAAATGTCGAGCACCAGAAAGCGGCAGCGGCCATAGACAATGCTCTCCTTCTCGCGCGGGAAATCGCCTTTGATTGCCAGGAGCATGCCGGCGAGGGTCTCGCAGTCTTCTGTGACGGGGCCGTAGAGTTCTTCGGCAACGTCTTCCTGTTCGGTCACGCGGAAGAAGTCGTTGAGCAGGGTTTTGCCGTCGAAGACGAATGTGTCGTCGGGCAGGCGGCGGTAGGTCTTTTCGACTTCGTCATATTCGTCGTCGATGTCGCCGACAATCTCTTCGAGCACGTCTTCGAGGGTTACGATTCCGCGGGTCCCGCCGAATTCGTCGACGACGATGGCCATATGGACCTTTCGGTGGCGGAAGTCTTCGAGCAGGTCATCAATCATTCGCGCTTCTGGCACGAAGTAGGCTTCGCGCAGCAGGCTCTGCCAGCGGAACGATTCGGCACGGGTCTCGACATAGGGGAGCAGGTCGCGGGCATAGAGAATGCCGCGGATATTGTCTTGCGTGGCTTCGTAGACGGGAATGCGGGCATAGCCCGATTCGAGCACGACCTTCATGACCTCCTCGAACGTGGAGTCGATGTTGAGGTCGGTGATGTCGACTCTCGGGGTCATGACTTCGGCCGCCGTGGTGTCGCCGAAGCGCAAAATCTCCTGGAGCAGGCGCGAGTCGTCGCGCTTCTCGACGTCGGTCAGCTCGAGGGCCTGCGAGAGTTCGTCGGCCGAGATGTTCTGCGGCTTCTTCTCCACTACGCGGTGAACTATCGACAAGCTGCGCACGAGCAGGGCGCTGAAAGGTCTGAGCATGGCCATGAGCGCGCGCCAGATGCCGGTGACTGCGCGTGCCCAACCGAGGGGATGGGTCTGCGCCGCGAGTTTCGGCATGATTTCGCCGAAGAGCAGGATGAGGAACGTCAGTATTACCGACTGGAGCACGAAGCTGAGAACCTCGCCCATGCACTCGAAAATCGGCCCGAGGGCATAGTTGGTCAGCACGACTATGGTCACGTTGACCATGTTGTTGGCAATCAGGATAGTTGCCAGCAGACGCTCGGGTTGGCGCAGGAGGTTGCGCACCGGGAGATTGCGCTCGGGGCCGTCTTCTTCGTCGGCCTCGTCGAGCATGTGTCGCGTCAACGAGAAGTAAGCGATTTCACTTCCCGATACGAAGCCTGAGCATATCAGTCCGAGCAGGGCGATGAGCAGAGCGGTAATCTGACCCGCAGAAAGAGGATCCATTACTCCGCAGAGTAGGGTTTGACCGTGACCGTGCAGATAATAGATTCGCAGGGTCCGACACCGAGGTTTTCGTCGCCCGCAACGCCATAGGCCAGCTTGTAGGGCACGAAGAATTCGGCGGTTTCACCCACCGACATGTAGGGGAGCACCGACGAGAGCACGGGGTGGTTGGGACGGCCGGCATACATCGGGGTTTCGCCCAGCGAGCGGATTGCATGGCGGCTATCGGCGTGCTGTTCGCTGACAGAGGCAACGATAATCGTGTTGGGGTTGATGACCTCGCCGGATCCGGGGGTGATAACGCGACACATCAGACCGTCGGCGCCCACGGGGGCAAAGGCCGGATCGGCCTGAAGTTTTTCGGCAATGGCGTCGCCGATAATGCGGTTCTGCGCGGCGGTCTCGGTTTTATAGATTTCAGCGTCGCGGCGCTCCCGGGCGCGCTGCTTGACGGTTTCAAACGTCTGCTGGAACTGCGGCTGCAAGGTTTGGAGTTCCTCGCTGCTGATGGAGTCGAGTCGGAAGGCCCGGGTGATGGTCGCGATGAACTTTTCCTTGCTGATGGGCTCCTCGACCGAGAGGTCGCGGTAGACGTTCATGATCTGCATGCCCATGGCTATGCCGGCAAGGTAGCTTTGGTTGTCGGCGTCGGCGCCGAGCACGTCGCGCATGCCGCGGAGCATTTCGTTGCGATCGGGGTTTTCAATGCCCTGCATGTCTACCTGCGAGGCGTAGGCGCCGCCGATGAAGGCGCCGTCGATGGCAATGACTGAGTCGGCGAGGGTCGTGGCGCTCTCGAGGCCCGAGTTGACCATCTCCGTGAGGGTTTCGGGCTGATGCCCGCGCTCGCAGGCGGTCAGCGCCAGGCCTGCGGCGAAAGTGATGATAAGGGATTTTTTCATAATACTTCGAGGAGTTCTACTTCGAAAATCAGGGTTGAGTTCGGGCCGATGACGCCGCCGGCACCCTGAGGGCCGTAGGCAAGGTTCGAGGGGATGTGGAGGCGCCATTTCGAGCCTGCGGTCATCATCTGCAAGGCCTCGACCCATCCGGGAATAACCTGGGTTACACCGAAGGATGCGGGCTCGCCGCGCTCAACGGAACTATCGAACACGGTGCCGTCGATGAGGCGACCGGTATAGTGGACTTTCACCCGGCTTTGGGCGGTCGGTTTCGGGCCGTTGCCTTCAACGAGGACTTCATACTGGAGGCCCGAGGGAGTAGTGATGACTTCGGGACGCTTGGCGTTGGCCTCGAGGTGGTTGCGGCCGGCATCCTCGTTGACTTTCGCGGCGGCTTCGGCGGCAACCTGCATCTGCTGCTCCATTGCGGTGAAAAATTCGCGGATGACGGTCTTCGCCTCGTCGTAAGTCATCTTCAGGTCGCCGCCGTTGAATGCAGCGTCGAGGCCTGCGGAAAATTGGTCAACGTCGAGTTCCTTGATTCCCGAAGATCGGAAATTGTTGGCCATGCTCATGCCGAGAGCGTAGCTGATTTTTTCTAATTCTGCCATGTTCTATGTGTTTGGCAACCTTGTCAGTTATTGAGGGAAATAGTTATGCGGGGGCGTCAGATCGAGAGGCGTCTGAGGGTTTCGAGCAGGCTGCGGTCAATCGGTTTGTCGTTTTTGATTGCCTTCGAGAAGGGAACGTAGACAATCTGGTCATTCTGAATGCCGATCATGACGTTGCGCTGGTCTTCCATCAGGGCGTCGATTGCTGCCGCGCCCATTCGCGAGGCGAGGATGCGGTCGGTTGCCGTCGGCGAGCCGCCGCGCTGAAGGTGGCCCAAAATGGAGACGCGCACATCGTAGGCCGGGAATTCGTTCTTGACGCGTTCGGCCAGGCCCATTGCGCCGCCGGTCACGGGGCTTTCGGCAACGAGCACGATGCTCGAGTTCTTGCTCTTGCGGAAGCCGTTCTGAATCAGTTCGCCGAGCTGGTCGACCTCGGTCGAGATTTCGGGAATAATGGCGGCCTCGGCGCCGGTTGCAATCGCGCCGTTGAGGGCCAGAAAGCCGGCATCGCGCCCCATGACTTCGATGAAGAAGAGACGTTCATGGCTCGTTGCGGTGTCGCGGATTTTGTCGACGCACTCCATGATGGTGTTCAGCGCCGTGTCGTAGCCGATGGTCTTATCGGTTCCGAAGAGGTCGTTATCGATTGTGCCGGGTAAGCCGATGCAGGGGAAGTTGAACTCGTTGGCAAAGATGCGTGCGCCGGTAAGGGAGCCGTCGCCGCCGATGACGACGAGAGCGTCGATGCCGTGGCGGCACAGGGTCTCGTAGGCGAGTTGACGTCCTTCGGGGGTTTGGAACTCCTTGCATCGGGCGGTTTTGAGGATTGTTCCGCCGACCTGGATTATGTTGCTGACGTTTTGGGTCTTGAAGTCTTCGATTTCGTCGGTGAGCAGCCCTTTGTAGCCACGATATATTCCTTTTACTTTAAATCCGTTGAATATCGCGGAGCGGGTGACTGCACGGATTGCGGCGTTCATGCCGGGGGCATCGCCTCCGGAGGTCAGAATGCCGATGCATTTAATATCTGCCATTTCTTATAGTGTGGGAGTGTGGGGGGTGTAAAAAATGTGGGGGGATGTGTAGAGAGGGCAGTGTAGAGGGGGAATGAGTGGAGATTTCCACACGGCCCACCCACACTGCCCACGTCGCCAGATCCCGGCGTCAGAGCCGTCGGATTATTGAGCGAGAGCTTCCGCCTGAATGCGGAGGCCTTCGATTGAGGCGCGCTGGGCGTAGAACGGATATTTTTCTTCTATCTCCTTGTAGGCCTTCACGGCATCGTCAAATTTGCTTTCGGCGCAGTAGACCGTTGCGAGTTTCTGCAGGAAGTAGGGAACGAGTTGCGGGTTGTTGTCGCTCAGGCTGATTGCCTTCTTGAAAGCCTTGACGGCGTCGGCATTGCGATCGAGGTTGACCAGGCAGTCGCCCTTCAGGCCGAGGGTCAGGGGGGCAACAACGTCGTCGGTATTGTCATATTTGCTGACATAGTCAAGAGCTTTCTGATAGTCGCCCTGCTGATAGAGAAGCATTGCGGCCTCAAGTTTGGCGCGGTTGCCGGCGTCGAAACCGTAGCCGTTGGCAACGGCCTCGTAGGCGGCAAGTGCGGTCGAGTCATTGCCCTCGAACATGGCGATGCGGTCGGCTTCGCCGATGGCTTCGTTGGCTTTGGCAACGGCGGGCTGCTTATAGAGGTAGATATATACGAGCACACCGATAACCACCACGGCCACTGCGATGCCGGCCCACATCATAACGGTGCGGGCCCTGTTTGCGGATTTCACTGAGGTCTCCTCTGCGGGGAGAATGGGTTCGTTTGTTGACATAGTCTATATGTTGGTTTCAATATTTTGAGCCGCAAAGTTAAAGTTTTTTGGCTAAACGAGCAAATTTTTATTCAACTTTCGCATGGGGTTTAGGGGCGGATAAGGAGTTTGCGGCCGTTTTGGATGTAGATGCCCGAGCGGGGGTTGAGAATTCTGCGACCCTGAAGGTCGCAGAACCCGCCGGTGGCGTCTGTCGCGCTATTGCTCCACTTCACTGATCTTATCAATAGAGGAACGCCATTGCGGGGGTCACTATGATGTCCGGGCCTCCCTCGGCAATCAGGGTCCAGTAGCATGAGTTGGAGCCGTCGGAGGGTTGGTTCCAGATATTGACGGCAAAGCCCCGGGCGGCCGTCGCGGCGTTCATCCACTGGTTGTTGCCCGAGTCGTTGGAGTGAATTCCATACCAGTGGGTGCCGTCGGTGTTGTTGCCGTAGTGCATGTTGGAGAAGGTGAAGACGGGGTTCTGACCGTTGTCGTCATATGTCCAGCGGCCCTCGGGGGTTTCGGAGGTCGGGGCGCCGTTGAGCGAGCCTTCGGGGCGCGCTTTGCAAACGATGGCGTAGCGGCCCGGATAACCGGGAGCTTCATCGAAACGGAACCATTGGGCGTCATAGTTCTCGTCACCCTTCTGAGCGATTTTCGCCGTGGTTGTCAGCACGCCGTCGGCGCCAAGGTCCCAGATTCGGCCTCCGCGGGGCGACTCGGCGTTCGACACCACGCGATACCACACGCCCTTGCGGGGCATCTCCATCTTGGCGGCGGCTCCGGTCGGGGCAACGTAGCCCTCCATATGGTAGGGCGAATATTTGTAGTCGTTATAGTCCAGGAGCTTGCGGTCGGCGCTCATGCGCTTTTGGAAACTCTCCCAGCTTTTGCCTTCCTGCGGAGTCCAACCGATTTCGGCGATTGCGAGCAGACGGGGAAGGGCGAGATATTCAAGATATTCGCGGTCGGCAACGCGCTCGGTCCAGAAAGTGCCTTGCACGCCTTCGAGCAACTCGGGATGTTCGGCCAAAGCCTTTTCGGTGAAAGGAACGGTTGCGTAAACGCTCTTGACGTCATCGACCATATAGCCGTTGGCCGGCGGGTCGTTGGGGTCTTGCGAGCGGTTGATATAGAAGGAGCCTTTGGTGGGGCCGGTCTTGCCGATGGGGGTATAGACAACGTTCAGTCCCATCTCCGTTGCGTGGTCGACGGCGCGGTCGGCGCCGACCCAGCAGTAGATGAGGGCGTCGGTTGAGCGCACTTTGTCAACGTCGGTGCCTTTGGCCGTGAGGGCTTCGTTCCAGAAAGCCACGCGGCGGCCCTTTGACTTGACATAGTCGGAAACCTCTTTGACGAAGAGGCTCTGGAGCTGGCGCGGATGCGTCATGTTTTTCTCCTTATAGAGGGCGATACACTCCTCGTTGCCGCCGATGATGTTGCCTTCGCCGTCGATGCGCACCCAGTTGGTGTCGGGACATTCGTCGCCACCGATATGGATAGTATTGGCGGGAAAGATGTCGATAAGAGCATCGCAGACGTCGCGCACGAATTGCATGGCTCCGGGGTTGGCAACGTTGAGCACGTCGGCATAGATTCCGCCGGTCACGCCGACGGAGTGCTTGCCTTCGGGGTCGCACGAGAACTCGGGATAGGCTGCCATAACGGACATGGTGTGGCCCGGCATGTCAACTTCGGGGATGACCTCTATATGATGTTCGGCGGCATATTTCACGATGTCGCGCATCTGGTCCCGGGTATAGTAAAAAGGTCCGTAGGGTTTGTTGAGCCAGTATTCGGTCTTGGTGTGGCGGTCGACAATCTGCACGTTGTCGGCCGTTGCGCCTACGGTCTGCAGGCGCGGATATGCGGGCATCTCCATGCGCCAGCCCTGATCGTCGGTGAGGTGCCAGTGGAACTTGTTCATCTTATAGTAGCTCATGACGTCAATCATGCGTTTGATTTCGTCGACCGTGAAGAAGTGGCGGCTGCAGTCAAGCATGAAACCGCGGTAGTCAAGACGGGGTTCATCGTTGATTGTGAGCAGAGGCAGGGCGTAGGCTTTTTTCTCATAGATTCCGGCCATGACATTGTCGGGCAGGATTTTTTTGACGGTCTGAAACGCGAAATAGAGACCGGCGGGGGTCGAAGCCTCGATTGCCACGCCTTTGCGCGTAATCGCGAGGGTGTAGCTTTCGGGAGCAATAGCGGGATTGACTTTCACCGTGAAAGTGCCTTTAGACTTATCGACGGTTTGGACGTCGAGACCGGTGGCTTCGGTGAGCGCGGCGGCGAATTTCGAGCATTCGGCCGTCATTTCGGCAGGCAACGCCTTAACCGCCACGGTGGGCTTCGGGGGCAGGGCGTATTCTCCCTCGCCGAGAGTCATCTCTTTCGGCGCGGGGGTGAGGTTGATAAACGTCTCGGCGGCGACACTTATGCCGCAGAACATGCAAATTGCAATCAGAAGTTTCTTTACCATGGTCAGTGAGTAAGGATTTTACGGCCGTTTACGATATAGATGCCGGGGTGGCCGACGCTATTGAGCCGGCGACCCTGCAGGTCATGGATTTGCGTGAATGAAGCCGCGTCGGAGGCCGGCAGACTGTCAATGCCGTCCTGCTCCAGAGCATAGGTAACGATGATATGCTTGTTGGAGTAGATCTCGTCAAGTTCCTCGTTGCCTTCGACTGAAACCAGGGTCTTTCCCGGGCGCGACGTTGCGGCGAAAATATATGAGTCGCCGGCGCAAACAAGGATTGTACGTTCAGAGAGCACCTTGTCGAGCTCGCTCTTTTCGGTAACGGTAATCTGATAATACGGGGCGGCTTCGTCCAGGGTGTAGAGCTTGTGGGAGTGCCCCGGGTCGTACCAGCCTACCATGTGCAGGTCTTCGAGGCCGTCCCAACAGTAACCGTTGCCGGTGCTCTTGATTTTCCATGTTTCGTCGGCCTTGTTGAAGGTGAAGTTATATGTGCGGGCGTTGGTGCCGGTCTGTGCCGGGGTGCTCAGCTCAATTTCCTGAACGTAGCGGCCCGAAGCCATGTTGCGCACGTTATATCCGGCGTCTTTTGTCTCGAGTTTCCAGAGATATGCCGGCGAGCATCCCTCGGCGTTGCGCGAGCCGCCGACGATGCCGTCGCAGTCGCCTCGAAAGGCATGGCGAACCGAGTGAGTGTCTTCAATCGCGTAGATGCCGTTGGCTTCGACGGCGGTCACGGGGGCGCCGAGCTTGCCGATGCCCGGAATTGCCTCGGTGGTGTAAATAACGGTTGCCGTATCGGCAACAACGGCCCCCTGCTCCTTAAAAGTCAGGTAGCGGCGTGAGGGAGCTGCGGGGATGAAAGGCGCGGCAACGTCAATCGTGTCGCGGGCGACCTCCCAAAGGCGACCCTCGGTGTCGGTCAGACGGTAGAAAACCTCGCGACGGACGCGGCGGAGTTCAACGCTGACGGCGTCATGGCCGGCATCGGTGCCGACGGTGCTTTCGCCGACGTATTCATAGAGTTCATAGGGTTGGGGCAGCGGGTTGGCCGCTTCGACGCCTTCGAGGTCATAATGGTAATAGGTGCCGACCGACTCTGTGCCGTCAGTTGCCGAGGCCTTGACCGCACGGGCAATAGCTTTTATGAACCAGCCTGAGCCCTGCATTTCGGGGGCTTTCGCGCGGGCGTTGACACCGTTGGGGCTGACTGTCGATTCGGGGCCGAAAGCAAAAAGCTGCTTGCCGTTGAGGCTCAGGGTGTAGGATTCGGTGTTTTCGCTGATGCGGGCAAGTTTCAGCTCGGCGGCTTCGGCGGCGTTGGCGGTGAAGGTTACCGTGTGACCGGCGTTGCCGTCGAATACTCCCCAGCCATCGGCGAACTCGATGGTCGACACTGCCTGCTGCGAGAGTCCGCCAATATAGAGACCCGTGGCCATGTTCTGCAGAGTCACGGTCTGAGAGTCGGTTTTCTCGTCATATGCTCCGGCGGTAAGGGTCCAGCCGATAGCGCCGAAGCGAGGGTCGGTTTCGGTTGTCAGCAAGTCGCCGGTCATTGAGAGCGTGCCGTTGCCTACGGAGTTAACAAAAGCGTAGTTGCCCGATTTAAGCGGCTCGAAGGGGATGCCGCCGGCTGCGACGGGTTCGTAATCCTCGAGGTGGAAGAGCCACATGCCGCCATTGCCGTCTTCGGGGTCGGCCCAGTTGTTGATTGTGAGGTTTTGGGCAGCCTGGGCACAGTTGACAAACCATGTCGCGCCTTTGTCGGAGCGGATGCTGAGAATGCCCCCGAGATCGGCGGTAGAGAAGTGTTCGCCGAGAACAAAGTTATAATGCTTGGTCGCATTGTCGTAGCTCCAGCGGGCATCGATGCTCGAGCCGCTCATCGCGGGGCTGACGGAGCCCTCGGGGGCTTTGCGGTTAACCATCGCATATTTGCCGGATCCTGCGGGGTCGGCCTCAAAAGTCCAGTATTGCCAGTCATAGTGCTCGGAGTCTTTGGCTGCCTGAGCATTGCTCCAAAGCTGACCTTCAGCGGCGCCTTTGTCTGAAATCAGAGAGCAGCCGGAGTGGATCAGTTCAATGCAGCGGTCGCGGCGCTGGGCATCGGCCGAGGCTTGGGTAATCAGACGGTAAAACTTGCCCTCTTCGGGTTTGAAAGCGTCGTCGGCCGGTTGGTCGACATAATGGCGGCCGTAGGTGTAGTTGCCGGCATCGAGCATGCGGGTGTCGGCATTGAAACGCTTCTTGAAATCGCTGAAGTCCTTGCCGGCGGTCGGGGTCCAGCCGGTCTCGGCAACGGCAATCATGCGGGGCAGTGCGTTGTATTCCAGGTGCTTATTCTCACATATAAATTCTGTCCAAAGGTTACAGTTAACACCGTAATAAAACTCCTTTTTCGACTCCTCATAGTCGGGAGTGCCATTATAGGTGCGCTCGAGGTTGATGACTCCGCCCATCGAGTGAGGCTCGTCGGAGCCGCCCCATTGAGGGTAGTCGAGATAGTAATATGATGTCGGACACCAGACGGAGCGCAGTCCGAGGCTTGCGGCGAGTTTCGAGGGATTGTTGTCGCCTCCGGGGTTGAGCCAGCAGTAAATCAGTATGTCGGCATCCTGGGCGAGCTCGTGATCGGCGCCGTCGGTCGTGATGACCTCGTTCCAGCAAATGAGTTTGCGATTGTCTTTACTGGCGTGGTCGGCGAGCTCCTTTGTCATCCAGTTCTGGATTGCGCGGTCGCTCTGGAGGCCGTATTCTTTCTTGAATTCCTGACAGGAAGCCGAGTTGGCCCATGCGGTCGTCGGACACTCGTCGCCGCCGATGTGGATATATTCGTAGGGGAAGATTTCGGCCAGCTGGTCAATAACGTCGCGGAGGAACTGCATCACCGCGGGGTTCGAGATGTCGAGAATATCTGTCGATACGCCCGGCCAGTAGCGCACAGGGTGGTCGCTGTCGGGCGTGGTCGAAAACTCTGGATATGCGGCTATGGCGCACTGCATGTGGCCGGGCATGTCTACCTCGGGACACACCTCGATGTGGTGCTCCTTTGCGTAGGCAACTACCTCTTTCATCTCTTCGACGGTGTAGAAGTAGGGGCCATACTGCTTGTTGGTCAGGAACGACATATGGTTGTCGAAGTCCCACCAATATTGGTTCTTAGGAGCGCCGGCAGCAGTTGTCAGTTTCGGATATTTAGGCATCTCGAAGCGCCAGCCCTGGTCGTCGGTGAGGTGCCAGTGCAGGCGGTTCATTTTGTAGACCGCCATGATGTCAATCATCTTCTTGATCTGGGCAACGTCGAAGAAGTGGCGGGCAACGTCGATTTCCAGGCCTCGCCAGGGGTAGCGCGGCTCGTCATTGATACTGACCAGCGGCAGAGTATAGGTCTGAATAACGGCGGCATCCGACGCGATTCCGAGAATGACGTTCGGCGGCATGATTTTCATCAGCGACCGGAACGCGTAGTAGAGGCCCGCCGGGGCAGAGGCGGCAATCGTGACGCCCTCGGCCGTGATGTCGAGGGTATAACCCTCGGCGGCGAGTACGGGGTTCTCGCTGACCGTTATGAGTCCTTCGGAGCCTTCGCTGACCGTTAGACCGGTTGCGGCCGTGAAGGTTGCGATAAACTTTGAAACCTCGGCCTGCATGTCGCCGGAGAGCGAATGGCCGACTGTGAATGACTGAGGCAGAGTGAGTTCACCCGTGCCTACGGTCATCTGTTTGGGTTTAGGCGTCAGGTTGACGAAAGTCTCTGCCGTGGCGCCAAACGATACGACTGCCGCAAGAAATGCGGAGAGAATTCTGTGTTTCATGGATTTAAGTTTATGTTGAATGTTAATAGAGCAATTTTATTTGAGCAGGACCTTGCCCGTAAGGGGTCCGAGACGATCAATACTTTCGTTTGCGTTGCGTTTAGAACTCCGCGCGAGGGCGACTCGATGAACACCACGGCGCGCATGTTCTCCGTGTTCCAGTTTTCATCGAGCGGATAGGAATATCCGAATCTGCGGCCGACGTTGCGGGTCAGCGCAAAGTCGTCGCCGGCATAAGACCCGGTCATGTGGGCGCGATAAACGTTGCGGTGCATGTAGTTGAGATCGTTGCCGTCCGGGGTCTGCTGGCGGAACTTGATATTGTCTTCGACCAGCCAGACGTGCAGGCGCGCGTCGCCGATGTTCTCGTCGGCGATGACTGTGCCGTTGACCAGGATGCCCGTCGGGGTGCTGACGGCCATAATGCGGTCGGGAAAGTGCACTGCCGCCGGGCGACTGATCTGCTCGGCAATCGCTTTGCTCCACTCGTCGCGCTTCAAAATATTGCCGTTACGGTTGATTTGGGCCATCGGGGGATCAACGTTTTCAGGAGTCATGTCGGCGGCCTCGGGGGTTATGAATCCTCCCTGCTCGGTCGTGTATCCCCAGTTGGGGATGTGGATGCCCACGACGAGGAGCCCGTTGCCCTGCTCGACGTTCTCCGGGGTGTTGTAATATTCCTCGAGCTTTTCGAGAATGACGTGGCCGTTGGGAGAGTTGGTGCAGCGCGTGCCGGTGTACTCCTCGACGAGCACGGCGCGCTTGATTTCGGGCGACGCGGCCGCCGTATAGCGATGGTCGCGGTCAATCGTGTCCTCGCAGGCGCTGAACAGCGTTGCGCCGAAAAATATTATGGGGAGTAAGTTCTTGAGTTTCATCACAGGGCGGCGGAGAGATTAGAAGTTATAGCTGTAGGCCAGCTGGAAGCCTCGGCTCGCGGGCACGAAGCGGCAGACGCCGCCCGAGCAGTTGTAGCCCTCGCGTGTGCGACCGTAGCCGAGCATCAGGCGGTTATTGCGATAGTTACCCGTGACGTTGAACATATAGTAGTGATCATCGCGACGTTTGCCGCAGTTCCATTGGTCGCTCACCCCGATCATCAGATATGGGAGCACGGAAACCTCCACCATGCCGTAGGCCCAGTCTCCCTTGTCCTGCTTCGTTGCGAGATATTGCAGTTCGGCGCGCAGGGTGACCTTGTCAGAGCACTTGACCTTCGCCTCGACAACGGCGATGTGGGCGTTGACCGTGCCCCCCTCGCCCTCGATGGCGGTTTTGTTGTAGCGCTGGAACATATACATGGCGTTCAGCGAGAACCCGCGGCTGACTTTTTGGTCGAGCTGGAGGTTGAAGTCCTGGTAATAGAGAGGCCCTAAGCCGAAAAAGTCACTCCTGACGGCGTCTTTGCCATAGGCCGTGTCGTCAACCTTTTTCCAGTCGCCCTCGCGGTCAATACCACGGATGTAGCTCAGATTCAGGCGCAATTTTGTCTTTCGCTTGATGTTCAGCGCAAAGTTGCCCTGAAAGGCCCATTCGCCCGGAGCATATTGCGTTGCATAGGGATAGATCGACGCCAGGGCGTAGGTGTGCTGATAGGCAAACGGGGGGAGGTAGTTGATAAACGACGTGACGTCGGTCATTGTGCGGCGCGAGCGGAACGACATGTCTTCCGAGCGTTTGGCCTGCACCTGGGCGCTCACTCCGCGCTTGGAGTAGGTTGCCGAGAGGAGCAGCGCCGTGCCGCGACTGAAAGTGTAGTTATTGTCGGCCGTCGGGTCGGGATTTTTGAGGGCGAACTCGGCCAGGAAGTCGAAATTGCCCTTATAGAAATGGGTGCGCACGTCAAAGGCATTGACATAACTCGGCATGTTGAGGTTCATGAACGGAACATCGGGCTGATTCGGGTCGGGATATAGCATCGGAACCTGAATCGAGTCTTCGCTCTCGGAATAGCGCTCGCGTTTCTGAACCCACGAGACCCCGAGGGTCCAGACAATGCCGTGACGCTCAAGGGCGGCAATGTTATCCTGCAGGTGCCACTCGACGTCGGCACCATAGACGCTGCTCTTCGAGGTCCATTCCCAGTAGCGGCGCTGAACTCCGCCGAGCAGGGCGAAGTGGAAGCCCTTCAGGGCGTCGACGCTCAGACGGCCGCCGCGGATCGCGTTGTCAATGCCGAGGGCACGGTCTTCATACGTGCGCAAAATCAGGCCGCTGCCGAACTGCTCATAGATGTCGCCTGCCGTGAGCTGAAAGCCCTTATACTTGCCTGTCGCATAAAAATTACCTATGCCCCAACCCTTGAAATCCTGCGTAGTGTAGAACGCCGGCATCGGATGGTCGAGATATTCAACCCGCAGGCCTGCGTCGACATATTTACTGAATAGTCCGGCGTTGGCATAGACGTTGCCCAACAGTTTCTCGCGATACTTAACGCCGTTTTCCTCCTCGGGGAAAATGGCGTCGACCTGTACGGAACCGTTGACCGACACGCGGCGCTCCGGGTTATTCGGTGTGCCTATGTCAAACGCTGCGGCCCCGCAGGTTGCGGCCGCAGCCAAAACGGAGGATATCAGGCGCGTGAACTTCACTTTTTCTTCTTTTTGGGAGCCTGAAGCCCGCGCAGTTTCTCAATGATATATCCTTCAGAGCCTTCGGTGTAACCGCTGCGGCTCTCAACGATTTTACCGTTACCGTCAATAATCAACAGATGAGGAATCTGTTGGATTCCCATTGCGCGCATGAAGTCGCTGTTCGGGTCCAGAAGAATGTCATAGTCCCACCCTTCGGCGTCGACCATAGGCTTTACCTTTGCAATGTCCTGAGCCTTGTCGATAGAGATGGCAATAAGTTTCACTCCCGTTTCGTCGCGCCAGTCGTCATAGACCTCGTTAATGGCGTTCAGTTCGCGCTTACACGGCTTGCACCACCCGGCGAAGAAGCTGATAATCATCGGCTTGTCACCATTATCGAGCGTTGAGGTATCTACCGCGCGCCCCCTCAGGTCCTTGAGTTTCACTGACGGCAAGGTTGCCGACGCCGATGCGGCCAAAGCGACCAGCAGCAGCGATATGACGGGTTTTAAAACTTTCATTTCAAAAAAAATGCGCATTGGTTCCAATACGCAAAGTTACGCAAAATAAATGAAAAACTAAAAATGAAGAATGAAAAACTAAAAATGAAGAATGAAAAACTAAAAATGAAAAATTGGAAGCAATGGCCTTCGGGTCCGGCGCCTCCATGTCGGATTTCGGAATTTCGCAATACACACGAAACAAAAGTGTCGCCGCGATGCGGCTTTTTGTGGGGGGTGTGGTTTCAAAAACCTCGGGCAGCTACCGCTCACGCGGTATTCGCCCGAGGCTAATAATGGTTGTCGGCGCGATGCGCCTATTGCGCGGCTACGCCGCTAATTTTGAGACACCCTCTTAAAAGTTATTTGCTGCAGAGCAGCCCGAAGGCGCAGAGCGCCGCAAACCATGTATAGCCCCGGGCGATTACCGCGTGAGCGGTTGCTGCCCGGGGAAATGCGCCGTTCCTCTTCCCCCCCCCCTCAAAGCCGCGTCAGCGGCGAAACAACGGTGCCGCCGCGATGCGGCAGGAAGGCGGGCGGAATTATTTGCCGGTGAGGACGGAGCGGATGTCGTGGAGCTTGTTGAGGGCGTCGAGGGGGGTCAGGCGGTCGATGTCGACGGCGAGAATCATGTCGCGGAGCTGAGTGAGCACGGGGTCGTCGAGCTGGAAGAAGCTGAGCTGCACGCCTTCGTCAACGCGGGGTTTCGCGGCGGGTTCTATGCCGGCAATCTTTCGGTCGCCGCGCAGGTTGGTCTCGAGTTGTTTGAGCACTTCGCCGGCGCGGTTGACGATTGCCCGTGGCATGCCGGCGAGTTTGGCAACGTGGATGCCGAAAGAGTGCTCCGAGCCGCCGCGGGCGAGCTTGCGCAGAAAAACGACCCGACCGTCGATCTCCTTTACGGCAACGTTATAGTTGACAACCCGCGGGAATGACTGCTCCATTTCGTTGAGTTCGTGATAGTGGGTGGCAAAGAGGGTCTTGGGGTGCAGGTTGCCGTGGTCGTGGAGGTATTCAACGATTGCCCATGCAATGGAGATGCCGTCGTAGGTCGACGTGCCGCGGCCGAGTTCGTCGAAGAGAATGAGCGAGCGCTCGGAGAGGTTGTTGAGAATCGAGGCGGCCTCGTTCATCTCGACCATGAAGGTCGATTCGCCGAGCGAGATATTGTCGGAGGCGCCGACGCGGGTGAATACTTTGTCGACCACGCCGATTTTTGCGGCGTCTGCGGCCACGAAGCAGCCCATCTGGGCCATGATGACGTTGAGGGCGGTTTGGCGCAGCAGGGCGGATTTACCGCTCATGTTCGGGCCGGTTATCATCATTATCTGCTGCGAGGCGTTGTCGAGGCTGACGGAATTGGCGATATACGGTTCTCCGATGGGGAGCTGACGCTCGATAACGGGGTGGCGCCCCTCGGTGATGGAGATTTCGAGAGAGTCGTCGACCACCGGGCGGGTATATTTATATTCGCGTGCAACGAGGGTGAACGACAACAGACAGTCCAACCTGGCAATCAGCGCGGCGTTTAGCTGGATTGCGGGAATGTATTCGGCCAGGGCGCTTACAACTTCGTTGAAGAGCTGCTGCTCGAGGATGAGGATGCGGTCCTGGGCGGTCAAAATCTTCTCTTCGTATTCTTTGAGTTCCTGAGTGATGTAGCGCTCGGCGTTGACGAGGGTCTGTTTTCTGATCCAGTCGGCGGGGACTTTGTTTTTGTGAGTATTGGTAACCTCGATGTAGTAGCCGAACACGTTGTTGTAGGCAATCTTTAGCGAGGGGATGCCTGTGGCGGCGATTTCGCGTTGCTGAATCTGCAGGAGGTAGTCTTTGCCCTGATATGCGATGTGGCGCAGGTCGTCGAGCTCGGCATTGACGCCCGGGCGCATGACGGCGCCTTTTTGGACCGACACGGGGGCGTCGTCGACGATTTCGCGGGCAATGCGCTCGCGGATTCCGGCGCAGGGGTTCAGCTGCTCGCCGTAGCCGGCAAGGGTGGGCTCGGCCGAGTCGCAGCATATCTTTCCGACGGGTTCGATAGCCTCGAGGGCGGAGCGCAGCTGCACGACCTCGCGCGGGGTTATGCGCCCGACCGCGACTTTTGAAACGAGGCGCTCCAGGTCGCCGACCTGCTCGATGAGGCGGCGGATTTCGTCGCGAGCCTCCGGAGTGCGGAAGAACCAGTCGACCACGTCGAGGCGACGGTTGATTGCCGCGGGGTCGCGGAGCGGAAAGAGGAGCCAGCGCTGGAGCATACGGGCGCCCATGGGGGTCACCGTGCGGTCGAGCACGGTGCGCAGGCTCTTGCCCTCGGGGGTCATCGGGGCAATGAGCTCGAGGTTGCGGATGGTGAACTTGTCGAGACGCACATAGCGGTCTTCCTCGATGCGGCGCAGCGAGGTTATGTGGCCAAGCATGGTGTGCTGCGTCAGGTCAAGATAGTGGAGAATCGCGCCGGCGGCGATGACGGCGGCGGGCATGCCGTCGACGCCGAAGCCTTTGAGCGAGCCGGTTTCAAACTGTTTGAGCAGGCGCGTGCGGGCGCTGTCGGCGGTGAAAATCCAGTCGTCGAGGTCAAAGGTGAGATATTTTGCGCTAAGTTCGCTCTCGGCCTCGCCGCGCCGCCCTCGCTCGACGAGAAGTTCTTTAGGGGCAAAGCCGGCAAGGAGCTTGTCAACATACTCCGGGGCGCCCTGGGCGGTCAGAAACTCGCCGGTCGAGATGTCGAGCAGGGCCAGGCCCCAGAGCTTGCGGTCCATCATGTGTATGGCGGCGAGGAAGTTGTTCTCGCGATGATCCAGACAGGTATCGGACATGCTGACGCCCGGAGTCACGAGTTCGGTGATTCCGCGCTTCACCAGTTTGTTCTTGACCAGCTTGGGGTCTTCAAGTTGCTCGCAGATGGCAACACGCTTGCCGGCGCGCACGAGTTTCGGTAGATAAGTATCGAGAGCATGGTGGGGAAAACCGGCCAGTTCAACCGAAGAGGCCGAGCCGTTGGCGCGGCGCGTCAAGGTGATGCCGAGAATGTCGGCGGCGGCAATGGCGTCGTCGGAAAACGTTTCGTAGAAGTCGCCGACCCTGAATAGCAACACGGCGTCGGGATGCTTCTGCTTCATCTCGAAATATTGCTTCATCAGCGGCGTTTCCACTACTTTCTTTGCCATGATAATAACGGGGTAAGTTTTTCAACAATTCGGGCGGGTTCGATGCGCTTCAGGCAGGCGTAATGGCCGAGCGGACACTCCGTGAGGCCGGCAACGGAACAGGGCTGACACTCCAGATCGAGCCAGACGGCACGCTCGGGACTTTGGCCATAGCCGAGAAAGCCGCACTGGGGAATGGTCGATCCCCAGATGCTCACGACCGGAGTGCGCATCAGCGAGGCCAGGTGCATATTGGCCGAGTCCATGGTTATCATTGCCTGCAGGCGGCCGATTTCGCGAAGCTCGTCTTCGAGGCTGAGCTTTCCGGCCATAAGCTCGAGCTTCGGGTTTCGCTCGACCCAGCCGGCCAGCTGCCCGGCTTCCTCGCCCCTGGCCCCGAAAAGATAAACGGGAACATCGAGGTCGGTAAGCACGCGGGCAACTTCCTCCATGAGCTTCGGAGGGTATGTTTTGGTAGCATAGCGCGCAAACGGGGCGATGCCGACTCCACGGCGCCCGGCATCGGACTCTCCGAAACCTTCAAAGTTAACATCGACATCGAGGCCCAATCGGCGAAACACGTCGGCATAACGGTCAACGTAGTTGCGCTGATAGTTGCGTTCCTTCTTGTCGGTCAGTCGCTTGCGCGAGCGCCGGTCTTTATTGACCGTTGCGACGGGAATTCTTTTCAGCCGCAACATCATGCGTATTACCCGCGTGCGGATAACGTCGTGAAGGTCGGCAACGGCCGAATACTCCACCGTTTTCAGATCCCGGATAAAGGCCATCAACTCCGTGACATTACGGGCCGTGAAGTCAATGAAGTCGACGTTTGGCGGCGGATTAAGAAACAGGCGCCTGAAAAATGGCCGCGTAACCACGGTCAGCCTGACGTCGGGATGTTGGCGCGCAACGCTGTAGATGACCGGAATGGTCATGGCAACGTCGCCGAGCGCCGAAAGTCTGAAAACGAGAATATTCATCTATGCCCTCATGAGAGTCAAGCCCTTAACTCCCATTTTAATTCTTCACTTTTAACTTTTATTTTTTAACTTAAAATACTTTTCCACACCCTCGATGTCTTTTCGGTTATCTACGCTGAGGCTCTTGCAATGGCAGTTGAAGTAATAGATGGGTACGTGGTTTTCGATGAAGCGGAAAGAATCGTTCTCCTCCACTTTCTCGATAGGGCCGCGGGGAGTGTTGTGATAGAACTCCAGGGCTTTGCGCGTGAAGGCTCCGACGCCAACGAACTTATGGTAGATGACGTCAAGCGAGCCTTTTGGGTAAGGAATGGGGCTGCGCGAGATAAAGAGGCAGCGGTTATCGGCAGCCGTGACAATCTTGAGATTGGTGGAGTCAACGACTTCCACGGGATTGGTGAAGTCGGTCATCAGATTTGAGACGAAGAGTTCGTCGGGATTGAGGTCTACGGGAATGCACTGGACGATAGCCTCCTCGGTGAGCAGGGGTTCATCGCCGTTGACCATGACGTAGAGGTCGGCATCGATTTTCGTCGAAACCTCATAGAGGCGTTCGGTCGCGGTGTCGTGATCCGAACGGGTCATGATTACCGGAGCGCCGAACGTGCGGCAGCAGTCGGCAATCTTGTCGGAGTCGGTGGCAACATAGACTTCGCTGAACATCTTGACTTCAGAGCAGTGGGTGTAGACCCACTGGATCATCGGCTTACCGAGAATGAGAGCCAAAGGCTTCTCGAAGAACCGGCTGCTCTCGGCCCGCGCCGGAATTACACAAATTATCTTCATATCTTTATGGGCGCTGCGCGCCGGTTAAGGCGGCTGACGCCGCGGTTAATGGGTTAGGGGGTTATTGGGTTAGTTTTGATTCAAAGGAGTGACGAAGGGCATTGAGTTTGCGGGTCATCACATAAAAATCGGGTTTTAGTTTATCTAAATCATCGGGGGTTATATAATTCAAGTCGGTGGCTATCTGCAGTTGGCAATATGATTCCATTGCCGACCCGTAAGCAATCTCTATGAAGTGAATTTTCTCTTTGATTGAAATGCGACCGCTCCCCTCCGCCAAGTTGGACACAACAGAGACCATTGCCCGACGAATCTGTGAGGTCAGACCGAACTGCTCGTGGTCAGGGAACTGCTCCGTAATAGCATAGATATCCCTGACCATCAAACGGGCCTGCTGATAAACCTCCAGGTTCTCAAACGAAAATGGCTTCATCTCATTCAAAATATCATTAACTATTACTCTCTATATCTCTGTCTTTATCTTTATCTTTATCGTTTCCGCTATCTAACCCACTAACCGCGGCGCCAGCCGCCATAACCGGCGCACCGGCGCCCATAACCGGCGTATCAGCGCCAACTTGTCCGGCCCAGCGCTTGTGGGTCCAGAGCCAGAGGGCCGGGTCGCGGCGGATTGTCTGCTCGAGCATGCGCAGGTAGCCGACCGTCATGGGGTATTTCTCTTCGTCGGCGGCCGGGACCACGGGTTTGAGAGTCAGGCGCGAACGACCGCGCGAAATCTCCTCGATGTCAATATAATAATAGACCGCATCGATGCGTCGGCCAATCTCCTCGCCCCCGGCCATGTAGGCCGTAGGCTGTCCGAGAAAAGTCATCCAGTTACCCATGTGCCCGTTAGGGCGCTGGTCGGCAATGAAGCCGGTGCAGGTCAGCTTGCCCTCGCGGTTTTGGCGCACCAGACGCATGAATGCGTGCTTTTGGTCGATATTCTCAGCCCCGAAGCGGGAGCGTATCCGCTCCATGACGGCGAGGCCCGTGTCGTGGTGTGCTTTCTTGTAAATCTGTCCTTTGATATAGTCGTCGGGAATTACCCACACAATCGTCGGCACGAGCTCCCAGTTACCGTAGTGGCCAAGATAGAGAATCACGGAGCGGCGGGCGTCGCGCTCGGCATTGAGTTGCTCCCAGCCGACGAACTCCACCTTGCGGCGCAACGATTTGTCCGACACGTGGAGCAACTTGACGGTCTCGACGAACGAGTCGGTCAGGTGGCGATAGAAGCGCCGACAGATTTTGCGGCGCTCGGCGTCACTCTTCTCCGGAAAGGCGAGACGCAGGTTATTGGAGACCACGTCGTAGCGGTAGACGTGGAAAGTATTACAACACCAAGCCAGCAGGCTGCTCAGGGCATAGAGCATCCACCAGGGCAGGCGGCTCAGGGCCATGCAGAAATAGTAAATCAGTCGGTCCATTACTTGAGGGAGTCGAGAACGGTAGAGATTATGCGCGCCGTTGCTCCGGCCTGTTCGTTACAAATCAGGCGGGCCCTGGCACGGATTTCTTCGAGTTCGTTGGGCGAGGCGGTGAAGAAGCGCTCGGCCCAGGCCGAGAACTCCTCGGAGGTGGCGGTCACGGTTGCAACACCCAGATGCGTGAGCAGACGGGCGAGCACCTTGCGCTCGATCCGCGGGCCGAACGCTATCGGCAGCCCGTAGACCGCGGGTTCGAGAATACTGTGAAGCTGACGCGTGAAGCCACCGCCGACATAGGCCATCGTGCCGAGACGGTATAGGTAGGCGAGCTGACCGATGTTGTCAACAATGAGCACCCGCTCGGTCATGTCGGAGCGATAGGCCGAAAGGCGGCGCGTTGCAACGTCAAGAGCCTCCTCGACGGCACGCAGATGCGGCTCGTCAACCTCGTGGGGCACAAGCAGATAACGCCACTCGGGATGAGAGTCGATTTCCGGGGCTATGAGCTCCAGGTCGGCGCCGTTATGAATGCTTCCGCAAATCATCGTGGGACCGCCGGAGCAGAAAGCGCGCAGCGGCGCGCTGTCCCAGGGCGACAGGCTGATGCGCAGGGCGTTGTCGACCAGAGGGTCACCCTCGACCGACGCCCGGGTGTAGCCGAGGCGCTGCAAAGTCTCGACTGACTGGCGGTTGAGACAGAAAATCCGGGTATATGCCGCGAGCGATTTGCGGAAAATCTCGCCGATAAACGGTTTGAAGTGAGGCGTGCGTTCCGTGAAGACACACGACACCAGAAAAGTAGGGATTTCGCGGCGTTTGAGCTCACCGAGAAAGTTGGGCCAGTATTCACTGACCATGAAGAGCGCCGCAGTCGGGCGCAGGGCGTCGAGCAGGGCCGCGGCGTTCGCGCGGGTGTCCAACGGAAGAAATCCGATGAAGTCGGCTCCGGTGTTCTTGCGCGAGCGCAGGGCATCGACTCCCGTCGAGGAGAAGAACGTCAGCGCAATCCGGGCCCCGGGACGGCGACGACGCAGCTCGGACATCAGCGGACGCGCAATCGCATACTCGCCGAGCGAGGCGCAGTGGAACCAAAAATTCTCGTCGGCGGGGACGAAAGTTTCCGCCCGGGCGAGCGCCGAGGTCTGGCCGTCGATAAAACGGCGGGTCTTGGTCTTGCCGGCCGAGGGAACGGCCCCGGCAACGGAGACGAGACCTCGGGCCAGGCTCAAAGCGGAATTATAGAGTGTCTTTTTCATCATTTAAGGCTTGGCGCAGCTGGCGCACCACGCCGTCGGTCAAGGGATTGAACGCCACGGTTGCGAGAGCCTCCCCGGCAAGCTGACGATGAGCCGGCAAAAGGTTCAAAATCAGACGCAACGCGGCATAGCGTGTCAGCGGACGCTCCGACTGCAGAGCGGTCCGGGCTGCCTCGACCGCGCCGGGGCAGCGGCGCAGCAGGCGATGGCACGCAACGTCGGCCTCCTCAACCGTGAGCACCTCATCGAGCATCGTGAGCGCAGCCTCGGAGGGCACGGAAATCATCGGGGCGAGCAGACGAGCCTCGCGGCAGTCAGTGTCGGCCCACAGTGCCGCGGCCAGGCTCTCATCCTTGCCAACACGCCCGGCAATCTCGTCGAGCTGCGGCAGATTGAGACCGAAAATCACGCGATAGGGCAGCGCGCACTGCTTCCGCAACATGTCGGCCAGCAACCCGTTGCGAAACGTAAAAAACTCCTTGCGTACCTCCTGTTCAGTCATTGTTGCCATTACATTATTTTGACAAAGCGTCAAATTGACAATTTGTCGATTGCTCCGGCGAGGGTCAGAGTTTCTTGTTCGCCACTCTGCATGTTCCTCAGCGTCAGCTTGCTCTCGGCGAGTTCGCTCTCGCCAACAATGGCAACAAAGGGAATACCTTTGGCGTCGGCATATGCCATCTGCTTCTTCATCTTGGCGGCGTCGGGATAGATTTCTGCCGCGATGCCGGCGGCACGCATCTCCTTCAGCATCTTCATCGAAGCGGCAGCTTCGGTCGCTCCCATATTGAGGAAGAGCACCTTAGCCCCCGTAAGCAGTTCGGCGGGATATAAATCGAGCCGGTTTAGAATGTCGTAGATTCTGTCAGCGCCGAAGCTGATGCCCACGCCCGAGAGCCCGGGCATGCCGAACACTCCCGTAAGATTATCATAGCGTCCGCCGCCGGTAATGGAGCCGATGGCAACGTCTTTGGCTTTGACCTCGATGATTGCGCCCGTATAGTAGTTCAGGCCGCGGGCCAACGAGACGTCGAGATCGAGCTCGCCACGCAGGCCCAGGGCCTCGACGCCGGTAACTATCTCGCGCAACTCGGCGACGCCGCGGGCGCCCTCCTCTACCCCACCGAGAAGCTCGGAGAGACGGTCAAGACGCTGCCCCACGGTGCCGTCAATTTTCAGAATCGGCTCCAGAGCGGTGACGGCCTCGGGAGTCAGTCCACGCTCGAGCAGCTCGGCATTGACTGCCTCGAAGCCGATTTTGTCGAGCTTGTCGATGGCAACGGTGATGTCAACCATCTTGTCGGGATGACCTATAAGAGTGGCAATCCCGGCGAGCACCTTACGGTTGTTGAGTTTGATAACTATGTTGATTCCCAGACGGGCAAACACCTCGTCGATGAGTTCCAGTAGTTCGACCTCGTTGATGAGCGAGTTGGAGCCGACAATGTCGGCATCACACTGATAAAACTCGCGATAGCGCCCCTTCTGCGGGCGGTCTGCGCGCCATACGGACTGAATCTGATAGCGCTTGAACGGCATCTGCAGGTCGTTGCGGTGCATGACCACGAAACGGGCGAACGGGACCGTAAGGTCATAGCGCAAGCCTTTCTCACAGAGTTGCGCGGTCAGTTTGCCCATGTGCCCCTCGGGATTGTCGAGCAGCGCGCGGTCAACCCCGCGGAGAAAGTCGCCGGAGTTAAGAATCTTGAAGAGCAACTTATCGCCCTCCTCGCCATACTTGCCCATCAGAGTCGACAGATTTTCCATTGCCGGAGTCTCGATCGGAGCAAAACCATAGAGGCGGAACACACTGCGGATTGTGTCAAAAATATAGTTGCGCCGCGCCATCTCGGCGGGCGTGAAGTCGCGAGTACCTTTGGGGATTGACGGTTTCATATATCTGTCGGTATATGTGATTGTGATTCTATGCGCAAAGTTACGCAAATTCCCCGAAAATTCCCGAAAAATGCGTAAATTTGTGGCATTATGAACGACGTTAAATACCGATACGACACTGATGTCAGCGACTTAACGACCTTTGGTGTGCCCGCGCGGGCAGCAGCTTTGGCCGAATGGCAGAGCGAGGGCGAACTCGCAGCCATTTTGGCCGACAACTCGCTGCCGCGCCCGCTGAAGGTCATTGGCGGAGGCAGCAACCTGATCTTCACCAAGTCGTTTGAGGGCACTATCATTCATCGCATCGGCAGGCCGAAAGTTGCCATTTGTGGCTACTCGCTCGTTGCCGATGCCCATGCGCGACTCGATGACCTCTGCGCCTTTGCCGCTTCCCATGGGTTCCGGGGCCTCGAAAATCTCAGCGGAATACCCGGGACCCTCGGCGGCGCCATCGTTCAGAACGCCGGAGCCTACGGCGCTGAAATCAGCGATGTCCTTATCCTCGTCAACCTCCTCGACATGCATACCGGCGAATTTTTCGGCGTGCATCCGGATTGGATGCGCTACTCCTATCGCAACTCGCGGCTAAAAGAGGACTCCGACCGCTACGTCGTTCTCAATGCGTCAATCAAACTGAGTCCCGCATCTGACCCCGCAAAGCTCGACTACGGTAATCTCCGCACCACACTCGGCGACACGGAAGCCACTCCCGAGGCCGTTCGCCGCGCCGTGCTCGAAGTGCGTGCATCCAAACTCCCCGACCCCGAGAGCGTAGGCTCCGCAGGCTCATTTTTCCGCAACCCCGAGGTCCCGGCCTCGCTTCTAAGTCCGGAAATGCCGCGCTATGAGCTCCCGAACGGCCTCTTCAAAGTCCCGGCTGCATGGCTCATCGACCGGGCCGGACTCCGCGGCGTCTCGGTCGGCGGAGCCTCCACCTGGCCACGGCAGCCGCTGGTGATTGTCAACACCGATGGCCGGGCCACGGCCGCCGACGTCATCGCCCTCGAGCGCCTGATTGTCAACACCGTCAGCGAGCGCTTCAACATAACCCTAACTCCAGAAGTTGAACATATATGAGCAAATTCATCATCGAGGGCGGTCATCCCCTCCAGGGAGCCATAATCCCCAAAGGCGCCAAAAACGAGGCGCTCCAGATTATAGCCGCAACCCTGCTGACATCAGGCGAGGTGCATATCGACAATATCCCCGAGATTATCGACGTCCATAACCTCATCGACCTGATGACCCGCATCGGCGTTAAAGTGACCAAATGCGGACCCGGAAGCTACACCTTCCGCGCCGACAAGCTCGACGAGGCTTTCGTGACGAGTCGCGACTACGTCAGGCGATGTGCCGGACTGCGCGGCTCCGTGCTCCTGGTCGGCCCCCTGCTCGCACGACTTGGCCGCGCCTATTTTCCCAAACCCGGAGGCGACAAAATCGGCCGACGCAAGGTCGACACCCACATCCAGGGAATGATAAATCTCGGCGCACACATGGAATACTGCCCCAAACTCGAGGCATTCCTGCTGACGGCCCCGACAAGGGGTCTGTCGGGGACCTACATACTCCTCGACGAGGCCTCTGTCACCGGCACGGCAAACATCGTCATGGCCGCGGCTTTGGCCGGCGGAACCACCCGCATCTACAACGCCGCCTGCGAACCCTACCTCCAGCAGCTCTGCAAGCTGCTCGGCCGTCTGGGCGTGAAAATCGAGGGCATCGCAAGCAACTTCCTGACCGTCCACGGCCTCGGCCACACCTGCTCGGAGCGCTCCGCAACCCACCGCATCCTCCCCGACATGATTGAGGTCGGCTCGTTTATCGGCATGGCAGCCATGACCCGCAGCTCGCTGACAATCAAAGACGTCAGCTATCCCGACCTCGGAATCATTCCCGACTCGTTCCGCCGCCTCGGCGTCACTGTCGAGCAGCGCGGCGATGATATCTACGTCCCCGCCCGCGAAAGCTACGAAATCGAAACCGCCCTCGACGGCTCGATCATGACCATTGCCGATGCCCCCTGGCCCGGTCTGACCCCCGACCTGCTCAGCGTGATGCTCGTCGTTGCCACCCAATGCCGCGGCTCGGTGCTTATTCATCAGAAAATGTTCGAGAGCCGCCTCTTCTTCGTCGACAACCTCATCGACATGGGCGCCCAGATTATCCTTTGCGACCCCCACCGCGCGGTTGTCATCGGCCACGACCATAAATTCAACCTCCGCCCCAACGACATGACCTCGCCAGACATACGCGCCGGAATCGCCCTGCTCCTCGCAGCCCTATCGGCTAAGGGAACGAGCGTCATCGACAATATCCAACAGATTGACCGCGGATATGAAGACATTGAAGGGCGCCTGAATGCCCTCGGAGCAAAAATCATCAGACAATGAGTTCTCTGCTTGCAAAATATACCTGGCTTATCGATACCATGCGCCGAACCGGGCGCATGACCCGCGAGGAAATCAACAACCGCTGGCTCGAATCATCGCTCAGCAACGGAGTTGAAATGACACGCCGCACATTCTATAACTACCGACAGGCCATTCTCGACGTCTTCGGAATAGAAATCGCCTTCGACAACAACTCAAAGGAATACTTCCTCAACGAAAGCGGCGACCCCGCGCCCCGCGGATCCGGCTCAGTGACCGACTATCTCCTCCACTCGGCGGCCCTCAGCGGCATGCTCAGCGACGCCCGCTCGATTTCAGAGCGCATATTCCTTGAGCAGGTTCCCTCGGCGCGCCATAACCTCGCCCCGATGATCGCCGCCATCAAAGCCAACCGACAGGTACGCTTCACCTATCACCCTTTCACCCGCTCGCGCCCCTCGCGCGGAATAGTGCTCGAACCCTATCTGCTCAAACTCTTCCGCCAGCGATGGTACGTTGCCGGACGCAACGTAAACGAAGACAAACTAAAGACCTACGCCCTCGATCGTTTGAGTGACCCCGAAGTGCTCCCCGAAACGTTCGTGACCCCCACCGACTTCAACCCCGGCGAATATTTCCGCTATAGCTTCGGCATCGTGGTCGACAGTTCCACTCCCCGCACCGTCACCCTCCGCACGGACCCCAAACAGGCCAAATACCTCCGCGCCCTGCCCCTCCACCCCTCGCAACAGGAGATGGTCCACGACACCTTCTCCGTATTCACCTACAACCTGCTGCTCACCCCCGACCTGCTGCGCGAAATCATGAGCCTCGGCCCCGACGTCACGGTTCTCGGCCCTCCCGAACTCCGCACAATGCTGACCTCCCGCCTCCGCGAAACCCTCGCCCTCTACAACTGACCCGTCAAATTATGGAATTCCGTGCATTTTCACCCAAAAACATTTTGGAATTCCGTACATAAAGAGTAACTTTGCAGTGAAAACCAACCAAATACGACATTCATGAATCAAAAGGTCTTTAAACGCAAAATATACGCCAAAATGCTGGAATGGAAACAATCATCCAACGGCAAAACCGCCCTGCTGCTACAGGGTGCCAGGCGTATCGGCAAATCAACCGTTGCCGAACATTTTGCGCGCAATGAATATGACGACTATCTAATCATCGACTTCTCTAATGCCGAAGAGAAAATCGTTAGCCTTTTCAATCATGTGTCAGACATCAACAGGTTCTTTCTTGAACTGCGAACACTGACTGCAAAATCCCTGCCCGAAAGAAAATCTGTAATTATATTCGACGAAATCCAATTTTGTCCCAAAGCACGTCAGGCAATAAAACATCTTGTCGCCGACGGGCGGTATGACTATATTGAGACAGGTTCTCTTATATCAATACGCAAAAATGTTAAAGACATATTGATTCCGAGCGAGGAGCGGCGTCTCGATATGCATCCTCTTGATTTTGAAGAGTTCTTATGGGCAATAGGCAACGAGGTCGCCTTTGAAATGATTCGGATGTGTTTCGACCGATTGGAGCCGTTGGGGGAGCATATCCACCGTAAAATAATGTATGATTTTCGGCTATACATGCTCATTGGAGGAATGCCGCAGGCGATAAACGCATTTTTAGACAAAAACGATTTCGAGGAAGTAGATGCAATCAAGCGGGATATTCTTGACCTATATGATGCTGACTTTCGAAAAATAGACCCGTTGGGCCGCGCCTCCACAATTTTCAACGCAATTCCGGCAGAGCTCTCACGCAGCACTATGCGCTATAAAGTAGGCAGCGTCATTGAGGGATCAAGACCAAGCCGGTTGGGAGAAATATTTGCAGATATAGCCGACTCTAAAACCGTCAGTCTCGCATATCATACCGACGACCCGGCCATCGGCATGTCATGGCGTGCCAATCCAGATTGCTTCAAAATGTTCCTGGCCGACACGGGATTATTCATTACTTTGGCATTTAAAGACCGCGACTATACCGACAACGAAATATACCGCAAACTGCTTTTGGACAAATTACCGGCAAATCTCGGCTATATCTACGAAAACGTTGTTGCTCAAATGCTTTCGGCAGCGGGTCATAGACTGTTCTATTACACTTTCAGAGAGCGGATTGAGGAAGATAAGAAACCGCGTAGCTACGAGATAGATTTCCTTATTTCACGCCGCGACAAAATTTGTCCCATTGAAGTAAAATCGTCCGGCTACCAATCGCATAAATCGCTCGATGAGTTCCATCGTAAATACTCGCATAGGATTAGCACTCAATACGTCCTGTATACTAAAGATCTACGTAAAGAAGGCGATTTGATTTACTTACCTGTTTACATGACGGGATTATTATGAAAAAAGGTTTGAGAATCAGAAAACGGTTCCGTTTGGTATTTGTCAACGACAACACCCTGAATACCGTATGGACTCTGCGGCTCTCCCGGGCGCGCGTTTGGCTCCTATCCGGACTATGCTTCGCGGCGATTGCGGCCCTGGTGGTCTGCATCGTGGTGTGGTCGCCGGCATCATATCTGCTGCCGGGCTACATGCGCCCCGAACAACGGCTCACAACAGTAAACAATACCCTGCGGCTCGACTCGCTCCTCGACGCCACTGCCCGCCAACAACTCTACATCAACAACATAATGGAAATTCTTACAGGCTCCGACTCGATCAACGCCGTCAGCAAAGTCCTGCCGGCCGAAAGCGGCGACACGCTTATGACCGCCACCGAGTCCGAGCGTGCGTTTGTCGACGACTGGCGCCAGCGCGAACGTGCCAACCTCTCGGTGCTGACCCCGATAGTCGCCGAAGGAATGATGTTCCGCACTCCGGTAGTCGGCGCCACGATTGCCGCAGCCGGCGACACTCTGTTGGCCCAACGACGTGCTCCGGTCGTGGCTATACAGGACGGCATGATCATCGACGCGCGCGTTGACGCCGCAACCGGACGCACAACCATTACCCTCCAGCACGCCAACGACTTCATCAGCATCTACGGCGCTCTCAACGACGCCACCGTAGGCCCAGGCCGCCGCGTTGTTGCCGGCCAGATGCTCGGCCACGTCGCCGATGACGGCCGCCTCCCCCTGACCGTCTGGCACATGGGCCGCCGCATCGCCCTCCCCAAACTCCTCCCCATCTAATCCTCCCACTTTTAATTTTTAATTTTTAATTTTTAACTTCCACATTCGCCAACCTCGCCTCCGTCGGGTTCGGCCCCGGCGACCAAAACCGGCGGTCGCTGATAGCATCCGGAAGATACTGCTGAGCAACCCAATGGCCCGGAAAATCGTGGGGATACTTATAGTCGGCACCATATCCCATCTCCTTCATCAGCGAGGTCGGCGCATTGCGCAGATGCAACGGCACCGGCAGATTGCCGCTCTTCTCGACCTCGGCCAGCGCCGCGCCGATTGCCATGTAGGCCGAATTGCTCTTGGGCGAGCGAGCAAGATATATCGTGCACTCCGCCAGCGGGATGCGGCCCTCGGGCCAACCGATTTTCTTGATAATGTCGAATGTTGCGTTTGCAAGCAGCAGGGCGTTTGGATTTGCCAGGCCGATATCCTCTGCCGCAAGAATTGCAAGGCGCCGGGCAATGAACTCAGGATCCTCGCCGCCAGCGACCATGCGCGCCAACCAGTAGATTGCGGCATCGGCGTCAGAACCGCGCACGCTCTTGATGAACGCCGAGATGATATCGTAGTGCATCTCGCCCCCCTTATCGTAGGCCGCGGGATTCTCCTGAAGGCGCTCCGTAACCACGGCATCGGAAATCACCAGAGGTTCGCCGGCGGGAGTCGACTGCTCGAGCAGGTCGAGAATATTGAGCAATTTGCGCGCGTCGCCGCCCGCGAAACGAAACAACGCGTCGGTGCTCTCAACCCTGACCTTCATCTTCGAGAGCACCTCGTCGCGCTCCAGGGCATTGGCGAGCAGTTGCTGCAGCTCCTCAGCCTCGAGAGGGCGCAGGGTGTAGACGCTCGCGCGCGACAACAGCGGGCGAATGACCTCAAACGACGGGTTCTCGGTCGTGGCGCCGATAAGCGTCACGATGCCGCTCTCAACGGCTCCGAGCAGACTGTCCTGCTGACTCTTGGAGAAGCGGTGGATTTCGTCGATAAACAAAATCGGGCGCCCCTGCGAGAACATCGACTGATTGTCCGCACGACAACGGTCAATAACCTCGCGCACCTCCTTTACTCCGGCGCTGACGGCCGAGAGCGTATAGAAGGGCGAGTTGGTCGTGTTGGCAATAATTCGCGCCAGCGTGGTCTTACCCACTCCGGGAGGCCCCCAGAGAATAAACGAAGAAACGCGCTGCTGCTCGATCATGCGGCGCAAAATGGAGCCGGGACCGACCAGATGCGTCTGGCCGATGTAGTCGTCGAGAGTCGCGGGGCGCATGCGCTCCGCCAAAGGGGCTTGCATATCAGTTTAGCGAAAGGGTTTGGTCAGGGTTAATAATGATTTCGCCGCGGTCAATCAGGTCGCGGACAACCGGCAGGGCCGCCTCCTCGCGCAAATTCAGGGCCTTCAGCAGCTTGCGGGGCCCGGTTGCGGGGTGATGACCCAGATAATGGGTAAGGGCTATTCTGAGCGCTTTGATGTCGACTGAGCGGCCTCGGGTCTTTGCCCGCGCGCGGCATACGTCGCAGGTTCCGCAATCCTCGCTCCCGACGTCGCCGAAATAGCGCAGAATAGTCGAGGCGCGGCAGTCATCGTCGAAGAACGCCAGACGCTCAATAGCGGCGATACGCTCCTCCATTCGCCGCCGGCGCACTACATAGACCTCGTCGGGTATGACAACATGCTTTGTCAGCACGCGGCGCGACGGGAAGTAGAGATACGGCTGCTGGCGACGGGGAACGTAGTGGATAACGTGCATGCGGGTCAGCGCGAGCAGCGTCTGATAAAGCTCGTCGGCCGTCAGTCCCAGCCGGGAGGCGATGACGGTCTCGACAATGCTGACATAGTCGGCAAAAAGCCCCGGGCAGTTGCGCAGCAGGTAAACCATCACCCGCTCCTCCACAGCCGAGAATTGTATATCATAGAGGTCCCGGCGCTCACACACGACCATTACGCGCGCCTTTGCATCGATATCCTCGACATAGTCAACATATCCGGCCAGCGAGAGCATGCCGAGCGCCGAGCGGACCGTTGCCGGCCAAAGTTTACGGCACGTACAAAACTCCTCGAGATTGAAATCGAACGTCTTGAACTGACCCTCGCCGAGACAGAGGTCGATATCAAGACACGCCGCCTCATAGACCGCCGCGATATATTCGCGGGGCGGGAACGCATCTTCAAGACGGCGATGCAACACTGCGCGGTCGCGCGGCGAGACGATGGTCACGGCAAAGCTCGGAAGCCCGTCGCGGCCGGCACGCCCCGCCTCCTGGTAATATTCCTCTATCGATGACGGCAAGTCATAGTGAACGACGACCCTGACGTCGGGCTTGTCGATGCCCATGCCGAAAGCATTGGTGGCAACCATGACCCGCACCTGCGACTCTTTCCAGCGTTGTTGGCGCAGGTCCTTCTCCTGCGGCAGCAGGCCGGCATGGTAACTCTCGGACGAAATTCCCTCGGCCTGCAACATACGGGCAATCTCTACAGTCTTCTTGCGCGAGCGCACGTAAACGATGGCCGTACCCGAAGTGTTGCGTAAAACCGCCAGCAGCCGCTCGGGCTTGTTGACGTCGCGACGCACGATATAGTGGATATTGGGCCGCGCGAAACTCATACGGAACGTTCGCGCCCCCGGGCGGAACGCGAGTTGCCGGCAAATATCGTCGGCAACCTGCGGCGTGGCCGAGGCCGTCACCGCCATGATCGGCACCTGAGGGAAGTAGCGCCTCATCTTGGCGATGCCGAGGTAGCTTGGCCGGAAGTCGTAGCCCCACTGCGAGATGCAATGGGCTTCATCCACCACTATAAGGCTGACATTCCAGTTTTTAAGCTCGCCGAGAAAGTGCTCGTTCTGCAGGCGCTCGGGCGAGAGATAGACGAACTTGACCTTCCCGAGCCCGGCTTTCTGCATTGCGAGGTTCCGCTCGCGCATGGTCAGCCCCGAGTGGATATAGGCCGCAGCGATATCGTGGCTGCGCAGATTGTCGACCTGATCTTTCATCAGCGATATCAGCGGGGTGACGACCACGGTGAGCCCCGGGAGCATAAGCCCCGGAACCTGAAAGGTAATGCTCTTGCCGCCGCCGGTGGGCATCAGCGCGAGCGTGTCGGCTCCGCCGAGAACGGAGTCGATAATCTCACCCTGAAGCGGGCGGAAAGAGTCGTAGCCCCACTTGTCTCTGAGGGCTTCGAGAGGAGAGGTGTAGCTCACGGATTCAGATTTGTTTTAGGGCAGAATTTCCTTAATCTGGAGCTGCAGAGGCATCCCGGCGGCGTGGTGTTTGTTCTCCTCGATGGTGTAGACTATCGTGAAAGGACGCCCGGAAGCCACATCGGGAAATTTATCGGCCATGTTGAAGGCGATTGCGTTGACCTCATGGGTGCGTCCCGGATTCGTCAGGTCGAGCTTTATGTGCTCGTTGTTCCTGCCGACGACCTTCGAGGTCCCGGCATCGATGACCCCCGACGTGCGGAACACCGGCTTCTGATTTCCGGGGCCGTAGGGGTTGAGCCGGCGCAGAAAGTGGAGCATGTCGAGGTTGATATCTTCAAACCTCATGTCGGCGTCGACAACATGGACCGGACGCAGCTGGGCGGCGGAGATGTGGGTTTCCACATAGCGCTCGAAACGCTCGGCGAACGCGGGAATGTTCTCGGGCTTCATGCTGAGGCCTACGGCGTAGGTATGGCCGCCGAAATTCTCCAGCAGGTCCTCACAGGATTCCACGGCGCTGTAGATGTCAAACCCCTGGACCGAACGCGACGACCCCGAAGCGAGCCCGTTGGTCAGGGTAAGCACCACGGCGGGTTTGTAATAGACCTCCGTCAGGCGCGAGGCAACGATGCCGATAATTCCGCGGTGCCAGTTTTTGTTATACATGACTATGGCTTTCTTGGAATCCATGCTCTCGCCGTAGGTCTCGAGAATAGCCTGTGCCTCCTCGGTAATCTGCTTGTCGAGTTCCTTGCGGTCTTTGTTATATTGGTCTATTTCCAGGGCTTTCGCGCGGGCATCGGCGGCGTCGCGCGCAACGAGAAGATCAACTGCCTCACGGCCGCTCTGCATGCGTCCGGAGGCATTGATGCGCGGACCGATCTTGAAGATGACGTCTGAGATTGTGATTTCGCGCCCCGTCAGGCCGCAGATGCGCATGATCGCGCGCAGACCGATGTTAGGGTTCGAGTTGAGCCGGCGCAGGCCGTGATAGGTCATGATGCGGTTCTCGCCGACCATCGGAACGATGTCGGCCGCAATGCTGACGGCAACCAGGTCGAGATAGTTCTCGAGGTCACGCTCAGGCAGGCCGTTACTCATTGCAAACGCCTGCATGAACTTGAAGCCGACACCGCAGCCGCTCAGGTGGCGGAACGGATATGTGGAGTCCTCGAGCTTGGGGTTGAGAATTGCCGTTGCCGGGGGTAGTTCGGCACCGGCGACGTGATGGTCGCAGATAATGAAGTCTATCCCCTTTGTGCGGGCGTAGGCAATCTCGTCGTTGGCTTTGATGCCGCAGTCAAGAATGATAATGAGCTTGACCCCCGCCTCGGCCGCTGTGTCAACGACGTGGCGCGTAATGCCGTAGCCGTCATCATAGCGTCCGGGAATATAGTAGTCGATCCGCGAATAGAATTGCGAAAGATACTTGTAGACCAACGCCACGGCCGTAGTGCCGTCTACATCATAATCACCATAGACCAAAATCTTCTCTTTTGAACCCATTGCCTCATTCAAACGCCTGACGGCCACATCCATGCCGGGCATGAGATATGGGTCGATGAGGTCCGAGAGTTGGGGTGAGAAGAATTCGTGTGCTTCCTCAACAGAGGTTATTCCCCTGTCGCGCATAATTTTAGCCATCACCGGGCTATCGAAATAACGTTCAACGGCCGAACGGCGGGGAAAATCATCATGCGCGGGGCGGAAGGCGGAGAGGTCTGTGGTTGAAAGTTTCCATTTTTCGGTCATTTATGTTATGTTTTTATTATTATCGCAAAACGGCTGACTTCAACCCTCTAAGGTCAAAATCAACAACATAGCCGACCGAGAAGAGAGAGAGGAGCAAGGATTTTTCGGCCTTTGTTACCCCAAAGGTAGCAAATTTCCCTCAGCCCGACAAATTTTTAACAACTATTATATCACTGCATCTGCTTCAGCAGCGGATAGGCGGCATGAATGCCGAGCTGCCCTGCGCGCGAGATGTCGGCAACAGCGGCGTCGCGGTTGCCGCGGCTGAACTGCGCGAACCCGCGGTTATAGTATGCCGCGCCGAATCCGGGGTCTGTCTCGATTGAGCGGGTAAAGGCGTCGATAGCATCGGCCCAGGCGTCGAGGCGCATAAGAATGACTCCGCGGTTATAGTGGGCCGCAGCCATACGCGGATTGAGTTCGAGAGCACGGTCGAGGTCGGCAAGTATCTGCTCGAGAACCAATGCGCTCTCGGCATTCAGTGCCTCGGCATCACCCTCGACAACAACACGTCCCAGGCCTGACTCCTGAAGGCGATAGCGCACGGCTGAGCGCATCAGATATGCCGGAGCGAAGTCGGGCCGGGCGTCAATGACGGCATTGAGGTCGCTGAGTGACGATGCGTAGTCCTTCAGCGTAACGTAATCCATCGCGCGGGCAAAGCGGTCAATAGGACGCGCCTCGCCTCCGGCAATCAGGGCGCCGAGACGCTGAATGCTCTCGAAGTGGCGGTCCAGGTCTTCCTGACGCGTCATCGACGGGAGATTATTGGAGAGAAAAACAACGAATGGAAGCACGCGGGCGGCATTAAGCTCGTCGATTTCGCGATCGTAGGCTCCGGAGCCGTCGGCCGTGTAATATGTCAGCTGATATATCGGCAGCATCTCGACTGCCGTGCGGCGGTTCTGCACGAGGCCATGCATGCCGGGGGTATTGAAATTCTGCGCAAGGTCGCTTTCGTCGCTCTCGGCGGTCTGAAGGGTTTTGAAGCGGTTGATAACCTCCTCTGCCGAAGGCCGTTCAGACCCGTCCGACATGTCCGGCCCATCCGACTTATCCGAAGCGGGTACGCTATGGGCAATCTGCGAGGCCCGGCGGTAATCCTTGCGTGCGGCTGCATCGTCGCCGAGGTCGTTGTAAATCTGCGCGCGCAGGGCGTAGGCGGCAAACATCTCCGGATACGCCTCGACAACCGCGTTGGCGTCAGTCAGAGCGCCGGCATACTCTCCTTTAGACGCATAGACCACCGCGCGGTTGAAGCGCGCTCGCAAATCATTGGGACGCAACTGAAGGGCGCGGTTGAGGTCAACCAGCGCGCGGTCGTTGTCTTGGAGCTCGGCGCGCAGCATCGCGCGGTTAAACAATGCCTCATAATTCATCGGCTCCTGCTCGAGAACATAGTCGAGGTCGTCGATAGCGCCGTTGAGGTCATTGGCGTTATAGCGGGCAACGGCGCGGTTCACACGCAGAAACGTCTTGTCGGGCTGCAGCGTCACGGCGCGCTCCATGTCGGCCAAAGCGGCGGCCGGATTGTCGCGGCTGAGGGCCGCGCGCAGGCTCAGGGCGCTGACCGATTTATCATTGAGGCTCAACGCCTTGTCGAGGTCGGCGCGCGCGGCAATGGTGTCGCCGCGGTGAAGGCTCAGCTGGGCGCGGCCGAGATAGCCGTCGTCGAACCGCGGATAGAGGCTGAGCAGCCGGGCGTAGGTCGAGTCGGCCCCGGTGAAAAGGTCGGCGGCCTCCTGAGCCAGGGCTTTGTTGAACAGCAGCTCGCGGTTATGGGGAAGCTGCTCGAGAGCCCGGTCATAGTAGCCGATTGCGGCGACATGGTTGCCCAGACACTGGCTTGCGACCCCGCGCACCTCCCAGGCATTGGGCAGGAACGGGTTGATTTCAATAGCCTTGCGGGCATCGGCCTCGGCGCCGGCAAAGTCCTCGAGGTTATATTTTGCAACCGCGCGCAGAAAATATGGTTCCGCAAGATACGGCTTCGCGTCAATTACTTGGTTGAAATATTGGATTGAGAGCAGATAATCGCTGAAATACAGGGCGTTGCGACCGACCTGAAGAGTGTGGTCGGTGTTCAGCTGACCGGATGCCGCAAACGGCAGCAACGGCAGCAACAACGCGAATATTTTTTTAAGAACGTGCAATTTCGTTTGCCTTTACAACGGCCGATGATATATGGTTGCAGATATGGTCGGCTCCGAGCAGGGTATCGATGTTGTTCTTGCCGAGCACGGTCCTGACCTCCTCGCGCACACCCGAGAGGACCACATGAATGCCCTCGGCGCGGCTCGAGTTAATCAGAATTTCAAGGTTATGCAAGCCCGTCGAGTCAATGAACGGGACCTTTCTCATGCGTATGATACGGACCTTAGGCTTGGATTCTCCGACGGTTGTGCGCATCATCTCGTCGAACTTCGTTGCCACACCGAAAAAGAACGGACCGTCAATCTCATAGACTTGCACTCCGGGGGCGAGGTCGAGTTCCTCGTGGGTCGAAAGGTCGGTGTTCTCGGCGGCATCGAGCTTGTCGCCATAAACTTTGATCTCCGTGTTCTCCATAACGCGGCGCAAAAAGAGCACGACGGCGAGCAGCAATCCTATTTCAATCGCGATAGTGAGGTCGAAAATAACGGTCAGCAGGAAAGTCACGAGCAGCACCGAGATGTCGCTCTTCGGATTATGGAAAATCGCGCGCACCGTGCGCCAGCCGCTCATGTTATAGGCAACTACCATCAGCACCGCCGCCAGACACGACATCGGCACGAGCTGAATCAACGGCATGGCCAGGAAGAAAATCAGCAGCAGAACCAGGACATGGATGACGCCGGCAACGGGAGTGCGGCCGCCGTTGGTGATGTTGGTCATTGTGCGGGCAATCGCGCCGGTAACGGGAATGCCGCCGAACATCGGGACGACAACGTTTGCCAGGCCCTGGCCAATCAGTTCCGAGTTGGAATCTGTGCGCGAGCCGGTAATGCCGTCGGCAACAGTTGCCGAAAGCAGCGACTCAATCGCGCCGAGTATGGCGATAGTAAACGCCGAAGGGAGCAGCTGATTGATAGTGGCCATATTAAGCTCGAAGCCGTGAGGCAACGGTACGTCGGTCTTCAGCTCGCCGAAGCGGCGGCCAACGGTCTCGACCGGCAGGTCGAGGAAGTAGACGATGGGGGTGATTATCAAGATGGCCAACAACGCGCCGGGTAACTTCTTGCTTATCTTCGGGGCGATTATGATTATCGCCAGCGAAGCGACGGCAACCGCCAGCGTGATCAGGTCAACCCGGCCGATATTGCGCAGGTAAACACCCCATTTGGGCAGAAATTCCGAAGGCACATTGGTTAGCCCGAGCCCGAGGAAGTCGTTGACCTGGGTGGAGAAAATTGTCAGCGCTATGCCCGCGGTGAAGCCGACAACGATGGGATAGGGAATGAACTTGATGACCGTGCCGAGACGGAAAAAGCCCATCATTATGAGAATCAATCCGGCCATGAATGTGGCGATTGCAAGCCCCTGCAGACCGAACTGCGCGATGATGCCATAGACAATCACGATGAATGCGCCTGTCGGACCGCCGATTTGCACGCTGTTGCCGCCGAACACACTGACGATGAAGCCGCCGACAATGGCCGTGATGAGGCCAACGGTCGGACTCACCCCCGAGGCTATGCCGAAAGCGATAGCCAACGGAAGAGCAACGATGCCGACAACGATGCCGGCAATGAAATCATCTTTGAACTTTGTCGCGGAGTAACCATTAAGCGCCGTAAGAAGTTTTGGGCGGTAGGTAAATGCACCTGTAATGTTCATCTTTTTCGATAAATGTGGATTTCAAATCGCAAAGTTACGGAAAATTTTCCGTTTAACATTTATCAACAGGTGTGGGCAACGATTTTACCACATCACAAACGTAAATTTGCGCTATCGAACCACCGAACACACCAACCTTTATTCACGCAATATCAACTATGAGCTATGTCACCCTAACGAAAGAGCGCAACCGCAGGCTGACGGCGGCAGTCAGGCGCCGCATGGCCGAGAGCCGGCTCGAACGGGCAACCGAAGCCGTGCTTGACTCGGTGCTCGACTCACCCGTTGACCGCGGATTTTTTGTAAGCGTAGATCATATAATCGTAATGGAGCGCCTGCGCCGTGAGGGCAAACTCCCGAGAATGTCGGCCGATACCGGCCGGATGTGGGGAGAGATATTCAACATTTTCGACGACTTCCGCAGCAATCGACCCGGCGCCACCCTGACCGACGCCGCGGTCCATGTCGTTGCCCGCGGGCGTGCTTCGCGCTTCTTTATAACGCGCGCAAACGCCCGCAATATTCTTCGCAGCAACAATATTCAAATCTCTAAGAAATGAAAAACACAATCAATGTCGCCGCCGTAATTGACGCCGTCTATGCTTTGTCGCAGCTCAAATCAATAATCAACGACCCGAGCCTGCCGGGACCGCTCGGACGCGACGACGAGGAAGGCCTGCGCGCCCTGACCATGCGGATGTTTGGAGAAATATGCGCGGAAATCGGCGCCGAGTCCGACGGTGAGGCCGTTGAACTCCGTGTCGACGCACACGAGCTGCTCCAAGCGGCGGTCACAGACCGTACCCTCGCGGAACTATGCATGCGGCCCGAGCGCCCCGAACTGATGAGGCGTCTGCGATGCCGCCTGCGACCGTTGCCGCCGAAACATGCCGCACGCTATTAGCTCTTCAGCGCTTCAAGCGCGGCGCGATAGTCGGGCTCGGTAGTGATTTCGTCAACCAGCTGCTCATAGGTCACTTTCAAGTCGCCGTCATAAATAATTACCGCGCGTGCAAGCAATCCGGCCAGAGGACCGTCAACGAGCTCTATGCCATATTTCTGGCAGAAAAGAGGCGAACGGAATGCCGAGGCAACAACGACATTGTCGATACCCTCGGTCGTGCAGAAACGCTTGGCGGCAAAAGGAAGATCCATCGACACGCAGATAACACTAACGTCGGGAATTTCGGCGGCAGCCTGATTAAAATGACGCACGCTGGCCGCACACACGGGAGTGTCAAGCGACGGAAAGATATTCAGCACAACCTTACGCCCGAGAAAATCATTGCAGCGGATTTCCTTTAGATTTTGATCAACAAGAGTGAAGCATGGGGCCTTCTCGCCAACGGCGAGGAGGTTTCCATACGTGTGGCAGGGCGTACCCTGAAAGTAAACGGTTTCCATAATTAAGTTAAAAGTTAAAAATGAAAAGTTAAAAATGAAAAGTTAAAAGTTAAAGTCACTCCTCTCTAACACTGCCCACTGTTGCAAGCCTGAGCACCATCTCAATAACATCAGCTTCGAGGCTATTGTTCAGGCCTATGGTGAGGTCGGAAATCCGGCCGTCAGGGCGGCACACGAGCACCACCGGAAGAACCGCCGCACCGCAATCAACGGCCAGCGACTCAGCCGAAGTCACAACCGTCTCCCCCTCCCGCAGCTGCCCGAACAACTCCGCAGCCGACTCGGGATTTTTTTGCGAGCACGCCCAGACGACCTCCGCCGTCAGCGGCAGGCGCATGATTGCGCGGCGCACATCGTTGACCAGCACAGGGGCCGTGACGCTCTCCGGATTGACGAGGACCACGACCGTCGGACAGTCAAAACCGTCGTCGGCATTACGCTCCAGCCGGCCGCCTTCAAGTCGGGGAAGTGAAAACGCCGGCAGGCGCTCGCCACGCATGTTTTCGATAGCAAAATGATTTTCGCGGAAGCGGCTGAACGCATCGTGATAACGCGCCCGCAGAAACGCCTCGCTCAGCATCGTGTCGATCGGCTCGGCGGGAAGATAGTCTGCTTTCACCTGCTGGCCGGTGATGCCGCCGGGATTATAGTCGGCATAGAAAGATCGTGGCGCAAACGTCGCCGCATCGAAGCGCCAGGTCAACTCGGCATCCGGCTCGCCGGCAATGGTGCGCACGGCGTCAACAATAATCTCGTCGCCCGCCGGATGCACATTATATACATATCCGCCCGAGGCGACCTCGCGCAGGGTCATTGCCAGGCGCGAGGGGAGCAGAGAAGCGAACTGAGCGTTGTTTTGCACGGCCCTGACGCCGCCAACCGCAGGGTCGACTCCGGCGTGATGCTCCTGAAGGCGGCGATTGCGGAAGTTATAGAAATGGCCTTCGAACCAGGCGGTGAAACCGTCAACCGGTCCGGAGGGAGAGTCAACACTCCAGTCAATAAGGTAGCTGTCGACCGACAGGGGCTGGCGAAGGTCAACGGTATAGACAACGTCGTCTTCGGCCTGCGGCAGGGTAACGGCATAACGGACCCGGGCGGAGTAGCCCGCCATGTTGGCCAGGGCATCGGCAATACTGTCGATGCCCGGGTCGGAGGCTGAAGAGATATTCGTGGCCATTGTGGCCGTCAGCAGTGCGATGAATAAGCGTGATGTCATAAACAAACAGTTGATATGTCTCTTTAACAATGTTAAAGCAATTTTAGTTCGCAGCGACATGCAAAAAACCGTTTTGCGTGTGTTTTTTGTCGGTCAATCGGTCGGAACTGCGCATTTTTTTAATTCTCAGAGGCCCAAATTCGCGCATTCCGACAGGCAAAAGGTTAATTATTAGACTTTTGCATAAATTTTTAACCGTTTCGATTTTTTTGTCAGAAAATTTGCGTAACTTTGGCCTGCTAAAAACTCCGGCAGTCTCAATCTTTTAACTCTATATAGATGATTATCAACTGGTTGACAGAGAATGTCGAGTTTCCCGAGGTCATTGAAAAGCCGCTGGTAGAGGCTTGGCTTGCGAAGGTAGCCGAAACTCACGGCAAAATTCCGGGGAAACTGACCTACATCCTCACCGACGATGAGGGTATCCTCGCTATAAACCGCAAATTCCTGAAACACGACTACTACACCGATATCATCACATTCGACTATTCGAAGCGTGCAATGGTCAGCGGCGATATCTACATCTCGCTCGAAACCGTCGGCACGAATGCCGAACAATTCGGTCAGAACCCGATTCGCGAACTCCACCGCGTACTTGTCCACGGTCTGCTACACCTCTGCGGTATCAACGATAAAGGCCCCGGCGAACGCGAAATCATGGAGCGCCACGAAGACGACGCCCTCGCCCTCCTCGCCGAAATACTTGCAAACTAACAGCATATTAACCCATAACCCCCTAACCGGCGCGCAGCGCCCATAACCGGCGCCAAAGGCGCCAATAAAATGAGATTTGACTTTGACGTAATAGTTGTCGGCGCAGGCCACGCCGGTTGTGAAGCAGCGAGAACCGCCGCCCTGACCGGGTGTGCGACCCTGCTCATAACCATGGATCTCAACAAGATTGCGCAAATGAGCTGCAATCCCGCGATCGGAGGCATTGCAAAAGGCCAGATTGTGCGCGAAATCGACGCTCTCGGCGGGGCAATGGGCATTGTGACCGACGCCGCAAGCATACAATTCCGCATGTTGAACCGCAGCAAAGGCCCCGCAATGTGGAGCCCGCGCGCTCAGGCCGACCGGATGCAATTTTCCGCACTCTGGCGCCGCGAGTTGGAGACGACACCGAATCTCTACATGTGGCAAGACTCCGTAACCGAGCTGATTATCGACGGCAACAGGGTTTGCGGCGTGAAAACCGCCTGGGGCGTCAGTTTCTCGGCTAAGGCCGTCGTGCTGACCAACGGAACATTCCTCAACGGCTTGATGCACGTCGGTCGCGCACAAATCCGCGGCGGACGCGTCAGCGAACCCTACTCTACCGGGCTGACCGAACAACTAAAAACCCTGGGGTTTGTCTCAGACCGCATGAAGACCGGCACTCCCGTGCGCCTCGACGCCCGCACCATAGATTTCAGCCTCTGCACTCGCCAGGACGGCGACGCAACCGCCGACAAATTCTCATACCTGCCCGAAAGCCGCCGCACCCTGCGCCAGCGTCCTTGCTGGACAACCAAAACGAACCCGGAAACCCACGCGATTCTGCGCGAGGGCCTGCCCGACTCTCCCCTCTACAATGGTCAGATTAAAAGCATCGGTCCCCGCTACTGTCCGAGCATAGAAACGAAAATCGTCACCTTCGCCGACAAAGACGAGCACCACCTCTTCCTCGAGCCCGAGGGTGAAAACACGACGGAATATTATCTCAACGGATTCTCGTCGTCGCTCCCTTTCGATGTGCAGATGCGCGCGCTCCACTCCATTCCCGCGCTGCGCGATGTGCAGATTTTGCGACCGGGCTACGCTATCGAATACGACTTTTTCCCGCCGACACAACTCTATCACACCCTCGAGACGCGACTCATCCACGGCCTCTACTTCGCCGGACAAGTCAACGGCACCACCGGCTATGAAGAGGCCGCCGGCCAGGGACTCATTGCCGGCATGAACGCATCGGCGGCAGTTCGCGGAGTCGCCCCCTACACCCCGACACGCGACACGGCATACATCGGCGTGCTCATCGACGATCTCGTCAGCAAAGGCGTCGACGAGCCCTACCGCATGTTCACCTCGCGCGCCGAATATCGCATCCTGCTGCGCCAGGACGATGCCGACTCCAGACTCACTCCCGAGGGCCACCGCATGGGCCTCGCCTCAGACCGGCGACTCGAGCTTCTCCGCGAAAAAGAGTCACAAATCGACACACTCTCCTCCGAGCTCCGCGCAACCTCGCTGCGCGCCGACGCCCTCAACCCCCTGCTTGAGGAGATCGGTTCCGCCCCCGTGCGCCAGAGCGTCCGCGCCGCCGACATTATCCTTCGCCCCGGCATGGATATGCTCCTCCTGAGCCGTCTGCTCCCCGGAGTCCTGAACTTCTCCGAAGATGTTCGCCAGGCCGTTGAAATCCGTTTCAAATATGCCGGCTACATCGAACGCGAACGCCAGTTCGCCGAAAAGATGACCAGAATCGACCACATTGCCCTCGGCGACAAACTCGACTACTCAACCATAACCGCGCTATCGACCGAGGCCCGACAGAAACTCTCGACAATACGCCCCGAAACCGTGGGCCGCGCAAGCCGGATTCCGGGCGTCTCGCCTGCCGACATCAACGTACTCCTGCTGATGCTCGGGAAATAGATTGTTTCACGTGGAACATACATAACTCTTGAATATACAAAAACTTATCTAACCAAACCAACGAATGGAATACATCAAGAAACGCATCCGCGACGTTCAGGACTTCCCCACAAAGGGCGTCCTCTTCAAAGACCTCACAACCGCTTTCAAAGACCCCCGCGCGCTTCACATCATCGGATGGGACCTCGGCCAACTCTACCGCGACAAAGGCATCACTAAAGTGGTCGGCATCGAAAGCCGCGGCTTCATCGGAGGCTCGATTCTCGCATTCGAAATCGGCGCAGGGTTCGTGCCCTGCCGCAAGCCGGGCAAGCTCCCCGCCGACACCATATCCACAACTTACGAGAAGGAATACGGCACCGATACCATCGAGCTCCATGCCGACGCAATCACTCCCGACGACATCGTCGTTATCCATGATGACGTACTCGCAACCGGCGGGACAATGGCCGCAGCCTACAACCTCATCAAATCGATGAACCCGAAGAAAATCTACATCAACTTCATCATCGAGCTCACCGCCCTCAAAGGCCGCGACCGTCTCCCCGCCGACGCCGAAGTCACCTCTCTCATCACTTACTGATAGCCCAAGAGGGCTATCAGTAAGTGATAGTGGGCAGTGGACAGTGGACAGTGGACAGTGCCCATTACGCCCATTTCCCCACTACCCACTGCCCACTACCCACTGCCCACTACCCACTAAAAAAATGCCCAAGCACAAGAAAGCCGAAGAGTTGCATCGCAAAATCTCGCTGATGCCGACAACTCCCGGAGTCTACACATACTATGACTCCGCGGGGACGGTTATCTATGTAGGAAAGGCAATCAACCTGAAGCGGCGCGTCAGCTCATACTTCAACCGCACGCACGAGAGCGTGCGCACCAACCTGCTGGTCCGCGCAATCGCCGACGTCAGCTATATCGTGGTCCCGACGGAACAGGACGCCCTGAACCTCGAGAACTCCATGATCAAGGAGTATAAACCACACTACAATGTGCTGCTGAAAGACGACAAATCCTACCCCTGGATTGTGGTCACAAACGAATATTTCCCACGTGTATTCATGACCCGCGAACGGCTGAAAGACGGCTCGAAATACTTCGGTCCCTACACCGACTCAGCCTCCGCAAAAGCCGTGCTCAACCTCGTCCACGAGCTCTACGCCATACGCAACTGCCGCCACGCGATTACCCCCGAATACCTTGCCCGAGGCAAGGGGCGCCTGTGCCTCGAATACCATATGAAGAAGTGCGGCGGATGCTGCATCGCCGGCATGGTCGACCGCGAGAAATACCTCGCCGACATCGAACGCATACGCCTAATTCTCCGCGGCGAAACCGCAACTCTTCTCAACCACCTGCGAGCAGAAATGTCGCGCATGGCCGAGGAGCTGAAATTTGAAGAGGCCCACGAACTCAAAAAGAAATTCGACCTCATCGAGCGTTACCGATCCAAGTCAGTGATTATCAGCCAGGTAGTCGACCAAATAGACGTGTTCGGAGTCTCCGACGAGGGCGATAAAGACGTGTATATCAACTACATGCACGTGCGCCGCGGCGCCGTTGTGCGCTCGCTGACGCTCCACTATACCCGCTCTATGGAAGAGTCGGCCCCCACCCTGCTATCCTACGCCATGAGCGAAATTCTCGAACGCTTCGGCACCGAATTCGACGAGGTCGTAGTCAGCGAAATGCCCGAGACCGAGATGCCGGGAGTGAAGTTCACGATTCCGCAACGCGGCGACCGCGCGAAGCTGCTTGAAGTCAGCCGGCGCAACGCCGCCCAAAGCCGCGCCGACGCCGTTGCCCGTGCCGAAAAGCTCAACCCCGAGCAGCGCACAATGCGCGTGCTCACACGCATTCAGCAGGACTTCCGCCTGCCCGAACTGCCGCGCCACATCGAGTGCTTCGACAACTCAAACATCCAGGGCACAAACCCTGTTGCCTCGTGCGTGGTGTTCCGCAACGCCAAGCCGACAAAGAAAGACTACCGCCACTTCAAGATCCGGACCGTCGAAGGCCCTGACGACTTCGCCTCCATGCGCGAAATCATAACCCGGCGCTACACCCGCCTGCTTCAGGAATCGCCCGACGACCTCCCGCAGCTCATCGTCGTCGACGGAGGCAAAGGCCAGCTTTCGGCTGCCGTCGAAGCCCTCGAATCCATCGGCCTGCGGGGTGTGATACCGATTGTCGGCATCGCGAAACGCCTCGAAGAAATCTACTTTCCTGGCGACAGCATACCCCTCTATATCGACAAAAACTCCGAAACGCTGCGAGTTATCCAACACCTGCGCGACGAGGCCCACCGTTTCGGCATAACCTTCCACCGCGACCTTCGCAGCAAATCACAGACAAACAGCGCATTAGACGGCATCCCCGGCATCGGCGACAAGACTAAAGCCCTTCTGCTCAAAAGGTTCCGCTCCGTTGCACGTATAAAATCCGCGACCCTCGACCAACTGACCGAACTCATCGGGCCGGCAAAAGCCCGCACACTCCACTCCGCCCTCCATAATGGAAATTGACGAACGATACATGCGCCGCGCACTCGACCTCGCCGCCAAAGGCGAGATTGGCGCCCACCCGAACCCGATGGTCGGAGCCGTCCTCGTCGGACCCGACGGCACCATCATAGGCGAAGGCTACCACCAAACCTGCGGCCGGGCCCACGCCGAAGTCAACGCCATCGCCGACGCAAAAAAACGGCCCGGGGCCCACGGCCTACTGTCCACTTCAACACTATACGTAACCCTTGAACCCTGTGCACACTACGGCAAAACCCCGCCCTGCGCCCGGCTGATTATCGACTGCAAGATTCCGCGGGTCGTTGTCGGCATGGTCGACCCCTTTGCCAAAGTCCACGGCCGCGGCATCGCCATGCTCCGCGACGCCGGAGTCGAAGTCACGGTACTCGACGGCGAGATTGCCGACGCCTGCCGACGCCTCAACCGCCGCTTCATCACGGCCCACACCCTCGGCCGCCCCTACGTGGCCCTCAAGTGGGCTCAGACCGCCGACGGTTACGTTGACCGCCTGCGCACCCCCGACAAGGAACCGCTCCGGATCTCCACCCCAGCGTCGCGCATGGCCGTTCACCGCTACCGCTCAACCTTCGACGCCATTGCCGTCGGTTCCGCAACGGCCCTCATGGACCGTCCCCGCCTCGACGCCCGCCTCTGGCCGGGCGGACGTGCCCCCCGGCGCGTTGAATTCCACCGCGGCGACCTCCTCACCCAACTTCAGGAACTCTACCGCGACGGAGTCACCTCCCTGCTCATCGAAGGGGGCCCTACCCTGCTCCGCAGCTTCATCGACGCCAACCTCTACGACGAAGTCCGCATCGAGCGCTCTCCCCTACCCCTCGGCGCCCCCGGCGTCCCCGCCCCCTCAATCATTCCCGACTCCCGCGTAACCCTTTCATAAAACACATCAAAACGCCCCTACAGGAGTGTGTATCAATATAAGCGGCGCAGCGACACTTTACCAACGTTATGTGTCGCTGCGCTGCAGCTTATAGAATAAAAAGAACCATTATAAAAACCTGTGGCTGCCGGCGCTACGCGCTCCTTGCCACAGGCTATTCATGGGAGTCGGCGCTAACGCCCCTTTACGCGGCTACGCCGCTAATTTGCATTTTGAAACACACTCCTTTTTTGCCCTTATACGGCCCCGGCGACATAAACACCATTTTCAGCCACGTCTTCACCTCCCGACCGTTTGTCCTCGCCGAAGCTCCCCGGCCCGACACTGCCGACGTCTACCTGCAGACCGACCCCGACTTCGGGAACATAACGCTCCGCAGCAACACGCAGACAAAATTCATTCGCGCCAACAACTTCAATTACAGCAACGCCTCGGCCTCGTCGATCAACGCCGTCTATGCGGGTTCGATACCTGCCGACTTTGTTCCCGAGCTGAATATCAACGATATTATCATAGTCGGCCACTCTTCTGCAGCCGACGGAGTTTTTCAAGTAGCGGATATTCGTCGCGAAAACATCTACGGAGGCTACGTCAGGCTGAACTACAAAGGTATCGCACACGCCAACTGAAATTATTTATACTTGAATGTCAGCGTTGAAGAGGCCGTGAGGTTTCTTTGACCGCTATTTTTTTGCAATTTTTGCCGGAATGTGAAAAATTGCTTAAATTTGCACGCCCGTCAGCCCGTTTTTTGGGAGGGTGGGTGACATATTACTAAAGACGACTTCAAGCGTTTTTCTTCAACCCTTTGAATCTCGCAAATTCGTAAGACAGTGAAGATTATGCAACAAAAGCGTCCTGGTAGGCTATGTATATGAGCATGCCCGCAAACAGCCTCGTGAGAGGCCGTCGCGGCATTGTACATTACATATCTTACGTGGGCTGACCGGCGTTGCTTATCCCCTGTCGAAGGCAATGCGAGAGCCCAAAGGGTGGGATAAGCAAAAGAAGTGATCCCACGTTTTTCGTTTTATGCTCCGCCATAAACCGACAATCACTACTCACACAGAGATGTCTATGGGATCGGCATTTCGCCGAAAGTTGCGCCCGACACGTACTCAGGGAAAACATACATGAACCTTAAGCCCATTATGCTCCCGGCAATCGCCGCCATGGTTTCGACCTTCGGCACCGCAGCCCAGGACAATGGCAGCCTGCTCCTCTTTCAGGACACGGAAACCCACATCAGTCAACCCGAGCTGCGAGTATTCGTAAACCCGATGGTCTGCGACCTCAATATGAAGTATGGAGCCAACGCCTCGCGCACATCATTCCAAACCGACTTCATCATCAAATCGCTCGACACCATGACCGAGGCCGAGTTCTCGAACCTCAAGAAGCGCGCACTCTTCCAGTTCACTCAAAAAGAGAAGGCCGACGTAATCGTTGAGCCGCTTTTCAACTCCTACGTTTCGGCCGACAACAACAAACGCCTGATTATAGAAATCTCCGGCTTCCCCGCAAACTACACCAACTTCCGCGCCCTCGGCAAGGAGAAAGTCGACCTCGACATGATTCACATTGTCTACCCCGCGGCATTCCAGGAAACCGTCGAGAGCAAAGACCGCAAATAAATCTCTGTAATAGAAACCAAATTCATCACACTAAAAATGAAAAAACTCATTCTTCCCTTTTTGATGCTCACGCTGGCAGCCGCCCCCGCCGCCGCCCAAATCGTGCGCTCCACAACATTCACAAAACAAGTAGTAGTTGCCGAAAACCCCATCCATGACTATGACCTGCTCGGATTCTACTACACGCTGGAGAAATTCTCGCCCAAATACGAAGGCAACGACGACCCTGATCCAGTCAACACCAACGGCTTCCAGTTCAAATACCTCCACGGCTTCAGCGTTTCGAAGTCGCTGCCGATGTTCGTTGAGTTCGGTGCAGACATCCACTACGGCACAGGCAAGGAAGATACCTCAAACGATTACGTTAAAAACAAATATCATGTTTTTGACCTCGCAGTTCCCGTCAACTTCGCATACCGTTTCCAAATAGCTGACTTTTTTGCCATCAAGCCCTTTATCGGCCTGAACTTCAAAATCAACCTTTTAGAATATGACCACGAATACTACGGCGAAGGGAAATCAGTATGGATCAACCTCTTCAGTTCCGACGATATGGGCGGCAGTGACTACACCTGGAACCGCTTCCAGCTCGGCTGGCACCTCGGCGTGGACTTCGAGTTCAACAAATTCTTCATCGGTCTGAACTACGGAACCGACTTCATCCCCGCTTGGAAGTACAAGAAAAACAAAGTCAACTCCCAAACTTTCAACATCGGCCTCGGCTTCGTATTCTAAAAAAATAATCATACTTGAATGAAAGGCGTCGGATTACCGTGAGGTTGTCCGTCCGGCGCCGCTTTATATCCTCCGCCCGGCAACTCGGCGAACCATGTCGGTCTCGCCGTGTATGCTGCCGCATCAGCGGCGGGGGAGGCGCATAGCGCCTGCGGCGAAACTGATTGCTGCCCGCAATTTTTGTTACGCCGCGATGCGGCTTAGTTGAGTTTTCGTGCTTTCTCCACTGAGCTGCGTAGCTGCGCGACACGCCGGACACTCCCCGGGCCGCGACCGCTCACGCGGTCTTTGCCTCGGGCTAATAAAGGTTGTCGGCGCTATGCGCCTTTAAGCTGCTCCGCAGCGAATTTGTAGAACCCGAAACCGCCTTAGAGCGTTAAAAATATAAAATTGAGAGGGAGTTTGGGGGATAATTATTAACTTTGCACGTTGATAATTACTGCAAATCAGAATGAAACTATCCATCACGAAGCTCATAATTCCGGCAGCGACCCTGCCGCTGCTCTTCTCCTCGTGCAAGAACGACGAAGAGACGGACACCACCGACTACGCCCTCGACTACGACTCAAGCACCTTAGTATCAAGCTTCAACATCAAATCGAATGATAACATCCTCGAAAACCTCGACTCCGTATTCTTCTCTATAGACCAGGTCAAAGCCGAGATTTTCAATGCAGACTCGCTCCCGTGGGGCACTGACGTGCGCAAGCTCGTTGTCAACGTAACCACCCAGCTCTCCGCCTCAATCAGCATCACCATGCCGAGCCTCGAAGATGGCAATAACGTAACCGTCACCACCTCCGACTCCATAAATTTCACCTCGGCTCAGGGGGTCTGGATGAGCGTAACCTCCTATAACGGCGAGCACGAGCGCATCTATTCGGTCAAAGTCAACGTTCACCAATGCAATCCCGACTCGCTGCAATGGTCAACCGAAACTTTCACCCTACCCTCCGCGGGAATGCCCGGATTGAAAGAATCTCAAACCGTAGAACTCAACGGCAAGGTCTACACTCTTGCGCGCGGCACGTCTGACACCAAGATTTACGTCAGCGACTCGCCCGCCGCGACCGAATCAGACATCACGGTCGTAGACCTCCCGGCCGATGCCGACATCAACTCCCTCTGTGCAAGCTCCGACGCCCTCTACCTGCTGACGGCCTCCGGCTCGCTGCTGACCTCGGCCAACGGTGTTGACTGGACCGAAGCCGCCACCGGCTGGACCCACCTCTATGGCGCCTATGCCGATCAGGTCATCGGACTCAAAGAGAACAAATGGCACTCCTACCCCTCCGGGCGCAGCGGCGACCTGCCGGAAGGCATGCCCGTCAGCGAGACCTCGCGGATGTGGACCTTCACCAACGACTGGGCAATCGCCCCGATGGCACTCTTCGTCGGCGGCCGCGACGCATCCGGCGCCCTGAGCAGCAACGCCTGGGGCTTTGACGGCGCCAACTGGATGCAGCTCAGCGGGCTGATGCAGACCCGCATGCTCCCGGCCGCCGCCAACATGACCCTGTTCCCCTACTTCACGTTCAAGGTCAACACAACCACCTACCTGGTCAACAAGCAGAGCGCCTGGTTCGCCCTCGGAGGCACCCTGGCCGACGGTACAATCAACGACCGCGTCTACGTCTCGCTCGACAACGGCGTGAACTGGTCCGAAGCCCCCGACGACCTCCAGCTTCCCGCCGAAGTCGCCCCGCGTTGCAGCGCCTCGGTGCTTCTTAGCGACCACACTTTCACCGCGTCGCGGGCAATCAGCCCGATAACCGAATGGGACGCCCCCTATGTCTACATGTTCGGAGGCTATGACGCCTCGGGCAAACTCCTGCGCGAAGTCCGCGTAGGCGTCATCAACCGGCTGACGTTCAAACCACTGCAATAACCCCCCCCCAAAAAATGTACGCAGAGAGCACACCGAAATCACGTCGCGCCGCCCGGAGCCTGAGGCTTCTGGCGCTGCTGCTCATCTGCGCCCTCCGGTCCGGAGCTCAGGAAACATCTTATAAGTTCGACCTCGGCGCCGGCGCCGGCATGAGCGGCTACCTCGGCGACGTCAACCAGACCAACATGCTCCGCAACCCCGGCTTTGCGGCTCAGGCCGGCTTCCGCTACATAATCGACTCCCGCTGGGCCCTGCGCACGGCATTCACCACCGAAGGCCTCCGGGGCAACTCCGCCCAGTTCAGCAATAAGTTTCCCGGCCTTCAGGACTACAAATTCTCATCTACCGCCTACGGCCTCGACTTCCGCGGCGAATTCAACTTCCTTCCCTACGGAATGGGCGAAACGTTCAAGCGGCTAAAGCGCTGGACCCCCTACATCGCAGTCGGAGTCGGCGGCGCTCTTTCGACCTGCGACGGCAATGTCAACGGCTCTTTCATCATCCCGATGGCCGTCGGATTCAAGTTCAAACTCCGCGAACGCCTGAACCTCACCGCCGAATTCGCCATGACCAAGACATTCGGCGACAAGCTCGACGGCAACCTCTCCGACCTTCAGGAAATCAAAAGCAGTTTCGCAAAAAACACCGACTGGTATTCCAACATACTCATCAGCATCACATATGAATTCGGCAAGCGATGCGAAACTTGCCACTACCAAGATTAACCGGCCACACACAGAGAAAAGCAATGTCATACACCGATAAACTCCGCGAAATCGACGCAACACGCCTGCCCGCCCACATCGCCATCATCATGGACGGCAACGGTCGCTGGGCCCGCGAACGCAATCTCGACCGCTCCGAAGGCCACGTCAAAGGCGTCGACATCGTCCACGAAATCACTGAAGCCGCCTCGGAAATCGGCATCAAGTGGCTGACGCTCTATACCTTCTCGACCGAAAACTGGAACCGCCCCCAAGCCGAGGTCGACGCCCTGATGGCGCTGGTAGGCATTGCAATCGCGCGCGAAACCGACAACCTCGTGCGCAACAACGTGCGCCTGACAATCATGGGCGACCTCGAACGCCTGCCCCGCGAAACAGTCGAGTGTCTGCAAAGCGGCATCGACGCCACCGCCCGCTGCTCGGGCCTGACCCTGAACCTCGCAATCAGCTACTCCGGACGCTGGGAAATCACCAACGCCGTGAAAAAGATTGCCCGCCGGGCCGCCGACGGCGAAATCAACCCCGACGAAATCACCGACAACACCGTCGGCGAAGCTCTCGCAATGCCCGGGATGCCCGACCCCGACCTGCTCATAAGAACCGGAGGCGACTTCCGGATCTCCAACTACCTGCTCTGGCAACTCGCCTACAGCGAACTCTACTTTACCCCGCTCTACTGGCCCGACTTCGGCAAGGAGCAACTGGCCGACGCAATCATAACGTATCAAAATCGCCAGCGCCGCTTCGGCCTGACCGGCGACCAAGTCATAAATTCGCTCTAACATCAGCCCATGCTTATAAACAGACTCCTGACGCTAATCCTCCCGGCCCTGCTGCTCCCCGCAATCGCCGCCGCACAGACGCCGACCGACACCGTGGCCTCCCCGAAGGTCATCTACAACGGTGTGCCCCGCACCTACACCATTGCAGGCATCGAAGTCACCGGCGCCCCGAACTATTCGCCCCAGGTTATCCAGAACTACGCCGGCCTGAACATCGGCGAGCGAATTGAAATCCCCGGAACCGAAATAACCAATGCCGCCAAGCGCATGATGAGCCAGGGACTATTCTCGCAGGTGAAAATCCGCGTTGAAAAAACCGTCGGAACAGAGGCATGGCTTGTCTACGACCTGCGCCAGCAACCCAGAATCCGCAGCGTCGAATATAACGGCATGAAAAAGAACGAGCGCGAAGACATACAGCAGCGCCTCCACCTGATGGCCGGCAACCAGATCACCCGGAATATCATCGACGTCGTCATCAAAACGATTCAAGACTACTATAAGGAAAAAGGCTTCAACAACGCCAACGTCCGCGTCGACCTCATCGACGCCCTCGACGCTCCCAACGAACAGATTGTAAAAATCAACGTTGACCGAAGCAACAAGGTGAAAGTCAACTCAATCAACTTCACCGGCAACAACGTCTTCTCCGACCGCTCCCTGCGAAACGCAATGAAGAAGACAAACATCAACAAAGACCTCATAAAACTCTTCAGCCAGAAAAAATTCACCGAAGCCGACTACGAAGCCGACCTCGAACGCATTCTCGAAAAATATAACGAACACGGTTACCGCGACGCAGTCATCGTGGCCGACAGCGTCGTGCCCAACCCCAAAAACGGAAAGGTCGACATCTATATCACCCTCGAAGAAGGCAAGCAATACTACCTCCGCTCGATCAACTGGGTCGGCAACACGGTTTACCAGAGCGACCGCCTTCAGGAGGTCCTCGACATCAAGCCCGGCGGCGTCTTCAACGAAAAGATGCTCAACAAACGCCTGCGCGAAGATGAAGACGCCGTCGGCAACGCCTACTACAACCAGGGCTACATCTTCACCAACATCACCCCCGTCGACCGCCACATCGAGGGCGACTCCATCGACCTCGAACTCCAGGTCATCGAAGGCCCTCAGGCCCGCATCAACGCCGTCAACATCAACGGCAACGACCGACTGTATGAAAAAGTCGTGCGCCGCGAACTGCGCGTCCGCCCCGGCGACCTCTTCAACCGCGACGCCCTCATGCGCTCCGCCCGCGAAATCATGCAGATGGGCCACTTCGACCCCGAGACCGTATCGCCCGACGTGCAACCCAACCAGGAAGACGGCACCGTCGACATCAACTGGAACCTCACCTCGAAAGCCAACGACCAGATTGAACTCTCGCTCGGCTGGGGCCAGAGCGGACTCATCGGCAAAGTCGGCCTCAAATTCACCAACTTCTCAATCAAGAACCTCTTCCACCCCAAGACCTACAAAGGCCTCATTCCCCAAGGCGACGGACAGACATTCTCGCTGAGCGTCCAGACCAACGCCCGCTACTACCAGGCCTACCAAGTCAGCTTCCTCGACCCCTGGTTCGGCGGAAAGCGACCCAACGCATTCTCCGTAACCGGCTATTATTCGCGCCAGACCGGCATCTCCTCGAGCTTCTACAACAAAAACTACCTCAACAACATGTATAACTACAGCTACGGCTATGGTTATGGTTACGGCTACGACAGCTACGGAAGCTCAACCGCCTATCAGGACGCCTATGACCCCAACAAGGTCCTCCAAATGGCAGGCGTCACCGTCGGCTTCGGCAAGCGCCTCAACTGGCCCGATGACTACTTCACCTTCAACGCCGAGCTGACCTATAACTTCTACTCCCTCAAAAACTGGGAATATCTCTTCAATTTCTCCAACGGCACGTCCAACTCGATTGTGCTCGGCCTCACCCTGGCCCGCAACAGCATCGACAACCCCCTCTTCACCCGCAGCGGATCATCCTTCCAACTCAACCTCCAGCTGACCCCCCCGGCCTCGCTCTTCATGCCCGGACGCAACTGGGAAGCCCTCGCCGCCGAAGAAACCGAATCCTCCCGCACCGAGCGCTACAAATGGGTGGAATACTGGAAACTGCGCTTCCACTCAAAGACCTACACCCCGCTGATAAACCCCAACGGAACCTACACCCTCGTGCTGATGACCCGCGCAGACTTCGGCCTGCTCGGCTCCTACAACAAATACCTGAAAACCCCCTTTGAGACTTTCTATGTCGGCGGTGACGGCATGAGCGGCTCCTACACCTACGCAACCGAAACCATTGCCCTGCGTGGCTACGACAACGGCGCCTTCACCCCCTACGGAAGCGAAGGCTACGCCTATACCCGTTTCGGCGTCGAACTCCACTTCCCCTTCCTCCTCCAGCCGACAACCACTATCTACGGCCTCCTCTTCGCCGAAGCCGGCAACGCCTGGACCTCCGTCAGCGACTTCAACCCCTTCCAGCTCAAACGTTCCGCCGGCGTCGGTGTCCGCGTATACCTCCCGATGGTCGGACTTTTGGGCGTAGACTGGGGCTACGGCTTCGACAACGACGCCTACGGCAACCGCGGCGGCTCTCACTTCCACTTCGTCCTCGGTCAGGAGTTCTAAACTTTCTTCCGGCCCGATTGTCTATATTATTAAAGTCCTGAATTCATTAACGACCTTAACCCACTTAACCGACATGAAAAAATCGCTCATCATCGCGGCGCTCATCATCGGCTCGGCCCTCGGCGTCGCCGCCCAGAAATATGCTCTCGTCGACATGGAATACATCCTCAAGAACTACCCCCAGTATGAAATGGCCAACGAGCAGCTCAACCAGCTCTCCCAACGCTGGCAGCGCGAGGTCGAGGCCAAGAACGCCGAAGCCGAAAACCTCTATAAGAACTATCAGTCCGAGCTCGTCTTCATGACCGACACCCAGAAAAAATCTAAAGAGCAGGAGATCGTCGACGCCGAAAAAGCCGCGACTGACCTCAAATATAAATACTTCGGACCCGAAGGAGAACTCTATCAGAAGCGCCAGAGCCTCATGGAGCCCATTCAGGACGAAATCTACAACGCCATCAAGAAAATTGCCGAAGAAAAAGGCTACCAGACAATCTTCGACCGAGCCTCCTCGGCCAACATCATCTACGCGTCGCCACGAATCGACATCTCCAACGAAGTCCTCAACAAACTTGGCTATTCAAAATAATATCACTATCTTTGCGCACTGAAAAAATTTAACAAAAACCATAAAGACTATGATCAAGAAACTCTTACTGGCTCTCGCCATCATGCTCCCCACCTGCGCTTTCGCCCAGGCTAAATTCGGCGTCGTAAACGCTCAGGACGTCATGACCCTCATGCCCGAAGCTAAAACCGCCGAAGAGCAATTCACCGCAGCCTCGAAGACCTACGAAGACGAGTATGGCAAGCTCATGGAAGAAATCAACAAGAAAGTACAGGAATATCAGGCTCTTGCCGAAGACACCCCCGCAGCCATCAAAGAGCGCCGCCAGCAGGAAATCCAGGACCTCGACCAGCGCATCCAGGCTTTCCAGCAGAAAGCTCAACAAGACCTCCAGCGCCAACAGCAGACCCTGATGGCCCCCATCCAGGAAAAAATCGTTAACGCAATCAAAGCCGTCGGCGTCGAAAAAGGCTTCACTATGATTTTCCCCGACGGTGTCGCCGTCTACACCGGAACCGACGTTGTCGACGTTACCGCCGACGTCAAAGCAAAGCTCGGCATCTAACCCCCCCCCCGATTACGCTAAAACCCATTCCCGGGACCTTATGGACTTTCTGTCCTAAGGT
>CAZKOF010000005.1:0-61318 GCA_964554335.1 uncultured Bacteroides sp. | reverse complement strand
CGACTATCTTAGGGATATGCTTCTTAATGCCAAATTTTGATGCGGTTGCCCTGCCGCCACGGTGGCTTTTTTTGTCGTTATACGAAAAATTTAGTAAATTTGCGGCCACTAAAGCGTTACGTATAATGAAATTCAATGAATACAAGACGCCGGACCTTGTCGGCGTGAATAAATCGATCCTCGACCGCTGGAACGGTCTTAATCTTTTTGAGCGCTCGATCGCCGAGCGCGAAGGTTGCCCATCGTTCGTATTTTTCGAGGGTCCGCCATCGGCCAACGGCCACCCCGGCATCCACCATGTTCTTGCACGCACAATCAAAGACATCGTATGCCGCTACAAAACAATGCGCGGCTTCCGCGTGGACCGCAAAGCCGGTTGGGACACCCACGGACTGCCCGTTGAACTCGGGGTGGAGAAGACACTCGGAATCACAAAAGAAGACATTGGCCGCAAAATCTCGGTTGACGACTATAATTCAGCCTGCCGCCGCGAAGTCATGAAGTTCACCGACGAATGGGAACACCTGACATCGCTGATGGGCTACTGGGTCGACATGACAGACCCTTATATCACCTACGACAACCGCTACATCGAATCCGTCTGGTGGCTGCTGAAGGAGGTCTACAAGAAAGGGCTGCTCTATAAGGGTTACACCATCCAACCATACTCGCCGGCAGCAGGCACGGGCCTCAGCTCCCACGAACTCAACCAACCCGGTTGCTATCGCGACGTCAAGGACACCACCTGCATTGCCCTGTTCAGCTGCACCGACCCGCTGGAGTCCATGAAAGATTGGGGCACCCCCTGCTTTCTGGCCTGGACAACGACGCCATGGACCCTGCCGAGCAACACGGCGCTATGCGTCGGTCCTCAGATTGACTACTGCATCGTGCGCACGTTCAACCCCTATAGCGGAGAAAAAATCAGCTGCGTGGTGGCCGAAGCGCTCCTCGGCTCCGTTTTCAACCCCAAAGGTCAGGACGGCGACCTCGAGGCATACCGGAAGGGCGACAAACTCGTGCCCTGGCAGGTCGTCGACCGCGTCAAGGGCGAGGGCCTCGTCGGCCTCCACTATTCGCAACTTTTCCCGTGGGTCAACCCGGGCGAGGGAGCATTCCGCGTGATTTCAGGCGACTATATCACGACCGACGACGGCACGGGCATCGTCCACATTGCCGGCACCTTCGGCGCCGACGACTTGCGCGTCAGCCGCGCCGCCGGCGTTCCGCCGCTTCATCTGATCGACCGCGACGGCAACCTCCGTCCGATGGTCGACCTGCGCGGACGCTTCTATCGTCTCGACGACCTCGACGCCGAATTCGTCAGGAGCAACGTCGACGCCGAGGCATACGGCGAGTTTGCCGGGCGCTTCGTCAAGAACGCCTACGACCCCGAGGCCACCGACGAGACCGAGTCGCTCGACATGAGCCTCTGCATGTGGCTCAAACAACGCGGCCTCGCATTCAAAATCGAAAAGCATACCCATAACTATCCCCACTGCTGGCGCACGGACAAACCCGTGCTCTACTATCCCCTCGACAGCTGGTTCATCCGCTCCACCGCCGTGCGCGAGCAGTTGATGAAGGCCAACGACACAATCAAGTGGAAGCCCGCCTCGACCGGCAGCGGCCGCTTCGGCAAGTGGCTCGAGAACCTTCAGGACTGGAACCTCAGCCGCAGCCGCTACTGGGGCACCCCGCTCCCTATCTGGCGCAGTGAAGACGCCCGCGAGGAGCTATGCATCGGTTCGGTCGAGGAACTTTCGGCTGAAATCGACAAGGCCGTGGCCGCCGGGCTCATGCCCTCCAACCCCCTGCTCGCAAAGGGCTTCAAACCCGGAGTCTACACGAAAGAGAACTACGAGAAGATTGACCTCCACCGCCCCTATGTCGACGATATCATCCTCGTCAGCCCCTCGGGCAAGCCGATGAAACGCGAACTCGACCTCATCGACGTATGGTTCGACTCGGGCGCCATGCCATTTGCTCAACAACACTATCCGTTTGAACACAAACAGGAGGTCGACAACGGCTCGGTCTACCCCGCCGACTTCATTGCCGAAGGCGTTGACCAGACCCGCGGCTGGTTCTTCACGCTCCATGCGATTTCGGGCATGGTGAAGAACTCCGTAGCCTATAAAGCCGTGATTTCAAACGGTCTCGTGCTCGACAAGTTCGGCAACAAGATGAGCAAGCGCCTGGGCAATGCCGTCGACCCCTTCACGACCATCGAGAAATACGGCTCCGACCCCCTGCGCTGGTACATGATTTCGAACTCGTCGCCCTGGGATAACCTGAAGTTCGACGAGGCCGGCATCATTGAAACCTCGCGCAAATTTTTCGCAACCCTCTTCAACACATATAACTTCATGGCGCGCTATGCCAACGTCGACAACTTCGACCCGCAAACGTCGGGCAACGTTCCCGTAAGCGAGCGTCCTGAAATCGACCGCTGGGCAATTTCGCGCCTCAACACACTGATTGCCACCGTACAGGAACAACTCGACAACTACGAGCTGACCCCCGCGACGCGCGCAATCACAGAGTTTGTCGACGAGCTTTCGAACTGGTACGTGCGCCTGAACCGCCCGCGCTTCTGGGGCAAGGAGATGACCGCCGACAAGCTCGCGGCCTACCGCACGCTCTGTGAATGTCTCAACACGGTTGCCCTGCTCATGGCGCCGATGGCCCCGTTCTATGCCGAGCGCCTCTATCTCGACCTGCACCCCGAAGCCGTGTCGGTCCACCTCGAGCGCCAGCCCGAGGCCAACAAGTCGCTGATAGACACCCCTTTGGAACAGCGCATGGCCCTGGCCCAGCAGCTGACCTCGATGGTGCTCGCCCTGCGCCGCAAAGCCAACATCAAAGTGCGCCAGCCGCTGAGCAAACTGATGATGCCGCTGGTCGACGACGCCCAACGCGCAATGGTGGAACCGATTATCGACCTTGTGCTCAACGAAGTCAACGTCAAGGAGATACAACTGCTCGACCCGTCGGAAACCGTACTCGTCAAGCGCGTGAAGCCCGACTTCAAGAAGCTCGGTCCCGTCTTCGGCAAACAGATGAAAGCCGTTGCCGCAGCCGTGCAGACAATGGCGCAGGCCCAAATCCTCGAACTCGAGCGCAACGGAGCCATCGACTTGACGCTCAGCGACGGGACCACCGCCCGGGTTACGGCCGACACCGTCGAAATCTTCTCTGAAGACATCCCCGGCTGGCTCGTTGCCAACGAGGGCACCGTCACCGTGGCCCTCGATATCACCGTCACCGACACCCTGCGCCGCGAGGGCATGGCCCGCGACCTGGTCAACCGCATCCAAAACATCCGCAAGAGCCGCGACTACAACATCACGGACCATATCACCGTCTGCCTCGAGCCCGTTGCCGAAGTGGTCGACGCCCTCGGCGAATATGGCGACTACATCGCCCGTCAGATTCTTGCCGACGCAATCACCACCGACGCCAACCTCCCGGCCAACGACGACACCCTCGATATAGACGGCCTCAAAGTAAACATTTCGCTTCAGCTTGCCTGACATACAATACATCCGATTTTACCATGGGAAAAGAAAGATACACCGATGAGGAACTTCAGGAATTCAAAGAACTGATTCTTGAAAAACTCGCAACGGCACAAGCCGAGTTTGAAAACCTCCGGGCCAACCTCGTCGGCTCGGACGGCAACGACACGTCTGACACCTCGCCGACATTCAAAACCCTCGAAGAGGGCGCCAACGTGCTCAGCAAGGAGGAAAACGCCCGTCTCTGCGAACGCCAGCGCAAGTTCATCGAGCACCTCAAGAACGCCCTTATCCGCATCGAGAACAAAACCTACGGCATCTGCCGCCAGACCGGAAAGCTCATACCTAAGGAACGCCTCCGCGCCGTTCCCCACGCAACACTCAGCATCGATGCCAAGAAGTAGGCGCTTAGCATGGCTGTCGGCAGGCCTCATACTGCTTGTCATCATTGCCGACCAATGGCTCAAGATATGGATCAAGACCAACTTCTACCTCGGCGAGGAACTTGAAATCCTCCCGTGGTTCAAGTTGCTCTATGTCCAGAACCCCGGCATGGCCTTCGGTTGGAGCCTCGGCAACAAGCTCGCGCTTACCCTTTTCCGCCTTGTCGCCACAGTTTTCGGCTTCTGGTATCTGACAAAGATTCTCCATAAGAGCCGGGTGCGCACGGGGCTCTGCGTCTGCGTGGCCCTCATACTTGCCGGAGCCATCGGCAACCTCATCGACTGCACTTTCTACGGCCTGATTTTCAACAACCCGGCCCCCCCGGACGTTGCGACCCTCTTCCCCTCCTCCGGAGGCTACGCGCCGATGCTCCACGGCCAGGTCGTCGACATGCTCTACTTTCCGCTCTTCCACTTCAACTGGCCGCAGTGGATGCCCGTTATCGGCGGCGAATACTTCGAATTCTTCCACCCGATTTTCAACATCGCGGATGCCGCCGTCAGCGTCGGAGTCATAGTCCTCATCCTCTTCTACTCGGGTGACCTCAGCATCACCGACGTACCCGCACGCGACGACCTGAAATAATGAAACGCCTCCCTCTGATTCTGCTCCTTCTCCTAACGCTGCTGACCGCCTGCGAGCGGGTGCCCGGCATGGTTCTCAAGCGCGAACCGATGGCGCGGCTCATCGCCGACCTCGAACTCGCCGAAGCCTATAGCATGCAGCAGAACCTCGGAAGCTCGAACTCCGACTCCATGCGCCGCGAACTCCGGCGCTCTATTCTTGCCAAACATGGCGTCAACGAAGCCATTCTCGACTCCTCGCTCCGCTGGTACGGCTCCCAGCTCCCCCGCTTCATGAAAGTCATTGACCGCGCCGACACCCTCCTGGCCGACACCCTCCGCCGCCTGGAACGCTCCGAAAACCTCGCCCTGCGCGCCGCCGCCGGCGACTCAGTCAACGTATGGCCCCTGGCCCCGTCGGCGCGCTTCGCCCGCTCGGAGCCCTCAAACTTCCTGGTCTTTGAAATACCGACCGACTCCACCTGGGAGCGCGGCGACGTTCTGACCCTGACCTTCGCGCTCGACAACGCCCTCTCCGACATGTCGACATCGCTGATTGCCGACTACGCCAACCGAAACCGCACGACCGACGCCGTCATTGCCCGCCAATATCCCGGCGACGAACGGCGCCACGAAATCAAAATCCAGCTTGACAGCAACCTCAGAGTCAAACGCATCTACGGCTACATGCACCTCGAGCCCAAACCGGGCGAGAGGGCCTACATCGACAGCATCCGCCTGATACGCACCCGGATGATTTCGGCCGACTACAACAACCTGCGCCGCCGGGCCTCGCGTTTCAACCGCAACGATGACTAAACTCCTCTACGGCACCATAGACCTCGCCACGGGCCGCATTGATCCCCGCCCCGTAATCGCCGAGATGACCCTCGAAGGCCACGTCGACTCATGGCACCCCCTCACCGGCCACGAACCGCACTCCACCACCCTCCTCCCCGCCCTTCTGACCCTCCCCGCCCTAACCCTCACCGACATCCCCCGCTGAACGCATCCTCCAAAACACAAACACCGCTGCGCTCCCTAAAAATCCCGCATTTTTGCTAAAATACGGGGATTTTTGCGTAACTTTGCGGAAATTTAACCTCAATTCTAACCCATATCATGAAACTGACGAAACTTTTCATGTCAGCAGTGCTGCTTGCAGGCGCTGCCGTGGCTTATGCCGCAAACCCCAAACCTTTTACCGTTCCCGAAGTGAGCGGCTGGAAAGGCGGCGAAGGCTCGTTCAAACCTTCGGCACAGACCACCCGAATCGTTCCGGACCCCAAGAGTCCCGAGGCTCAGGAAATCGCCCGGATGTTCAGCCGGGACTACAACACGATGAGCGGCACGGAGCTTCCCGTCGTTGCCGGCAAGGTTCAGAAAGGCGACATTTCGTTGAAAATCAAACCCGACAAAAAGGCCGGCGTTGAATCATATGCCATCGATATCACCCCGAAAGGCATCACTGTCACCGCCCCGACAGCACGTGGTCTATATTGGGCAACACGCACCCTGCTGCAGATGACCGAAAACGCTGAAGACGGTGCCTCGCTCCCCGTCGGCACCATTACCGACGCCCCCGAATTCGGTTGGCGCGGCTTCCTGATCGACACGGGCCGCAAATTCATTCCCCTGGATTATCTCTACGCCCTGGTCAACACGCTGAGCTACTACAAGATGAACATCCTCCACATCCACCTGAACGACAACGGCTTCCCCCGCTTCTACGACAACGACTGGGACAAGACTCAGGCAGCTTTCCGCATGGAGTCGTCGACATTCCCCGAGCTGACGGCCCGCAACGGTTCCTACACCAAGCAGGAGTTCCGCGACCTGATCAGGTATGCCGCATCGAAAGGCATCGAAATCATTCCTGAATTCGACTTCCCGGCCCACTCGCTCGCCTTTACCCGCCTGAAGCCCGAAATCGCCTCGACCGGACGCAACGGCCGCGACCACCTCGACATCAACAAGCCCGAGACCCACGAGTTCCTCGAGGCCCTGCTCGAGGAATACATCGGCGGCGACGACCCGGTCTTCACCGGCTCCGTCTTCCATATCGGCACCGACGAATATCAGGGCGACTCGCTGACCATGGAGCAGTTCCGCGGATTCACAGACCGATACATCAAGTTCACCGAAGCCCACGGCAAGCGCCCCGCAATCTGGGGCTCGCTGACCCACGCGAAGGGCAAGACCCCGGTCAAGAGCGACGGCGTGCTGATGTATTGCTGGAACAACGGATATGCCAACCCCAAAGACATGATCGAGCAGGGCTACCGCGTGGTCTCCATCCCTGACGGTTGGACCTACATCGTTCCCCAGGCCGGCTACTACCACGACTACCTCGACAACAACCTGATTTATAACCGCTGGACTCCCGCAACCATCGGCGGCGTCACGTTCACCGGCGACACCGTCAAGCAGATTGAGGGCGGCATGTTTGCCGTCTGGAACGACACCCCGACCAACAACCTAACGGTCAAGGACATTGCCCACCGCGTCATGCACGCCCTGCCGACCATAGCCGCCAAAACCTGGAGCGCCGAAAAGGTAACCGTGCCCTATGAGGAGTTCATCGACAAAAGCTCAAAGATGATGGAGGCACCCGGCACGAACTACCTGTCACGCTACGGCACTCCCAGTGTTGCTGAAGAAATCCTGACGCTCGACGTCGTCGCCCCCGGCATGAAGCTCCCTATTCCCGAAATCGGCTATGACTACACCGTTGAATTCGACATCGAAGGCGCCGAAGAGACCAAAGGCACGAAACTCTTCGAAAGTCCCGACGCAACATTCTGGCTCAGCGACCCCGTTACCGGCCGCATGGGCTTCTCGCGCGAGGAGTTGCTGAAACAGTTCCGTCTGGAAGTGCGCCCCGGCGAGAAACTCCACGTCAAAGTTACCGGCAACAATGAGAGCACCCGCCTCTATGTCAACGGCAAGCTCGTCGACGACCTCGGTGTGCAATGGCTCGTTTACTGCACACCCGACAAGGACGGCAATAAAAACCCCGTCAGCGGCCACCGGCTCGCTCAGGTCTACACTCTGGTGTTCCCCCTCGACGTTGCCGGCGACTTCAAGTCAAAAGTCACCAATCTGCGCGTCACCAACGCCATAAAATAATTGAAAGCGCTCTATTCCACACTCGGCTGCAAACTCAACTTCGCCGAGACCGGCACCATCGCGGCAGCTCTGGCTGACCGCGGTGTTGCTCGTATATCGGCGGGTGAAACGCCCGATTTCTGCATCGTCAACACCTGCTCGGTCACCCAAGAGGCCGACCGTAAATGCCGGCGCCTGATCCGTTCGCTCCACTCGCGCTACCCTGCGGCAAAAATCATCGTCACCGGCTGCTACGCCCAGCTACGACCCGTCGAAGTCGCCGCCCTGCCGGGAGTCGAGATGGTAGTCGGCATCAACGACAAGCTGCGCATTGCCGACTATGTCGTTGCCGCCGCCGAACCCGCGGAGGTCATCCCGTCGAAGTCGCTGCGCGAGTTCATGCCCTCATGTTCCCGCGGCGACCGCACCCGCTACTTTCTGAAGGTCCAGGACGGATGCAACTACTGGTGCAGCTACTGCACTATTCCCGCCGCCCGAGGCCGTTCACGCTCGGGTTCGATCGACATGCTCGTCGACCAGGCACGCCGGGTTGCCGCCGAAGGTGGAAAGGAGATTGTCATTACCGGCGTAAACATCGGCGACTACGGCAACGGCACCGACCGCAACTTTCTCGACCTCATCCGCGAGCTTGACGCCGTCGACGGCATTGAACGCTACCGCATCAGCTCGATTGAACCCGACCTGCTCACCGACGGCATCATCGACTTCGTCGCCTCGAGCCGGCGTTTCATGCCCCACTTCCACATTCCGCTCCAATGCGGAGCCGACGAGGTTCTCCGACTGATGCGACGCCACTACCGCTCGGCTCTGTTTTCCGACAAAGTCAACGCCATTCGCCGGGCAATGCCCGACGCCTTCATCGGAGTGGACCTGATTGTCGGAGCACGGGGCGAGACCCGCGAACTCTTCGAGCAGAGCCGCGCTTTTGTTGACTCGCTGGCAATTTCGCGCCTCCACGTATTCCCCTATTCCGAGCGTCCCGGAACCCGCGCGCTGACCGACATCGACTTCGTTGTCAGCCAGGAAGAGAAACACCGGCGCATGCAGGTGATGACCGAACTCTCCACGTCCAAGCAACGCGCCTTTTCGGAGCCGTTCACCGGCAGCGTACGCCCGGCGCTCATCGAACACGTCAGTCATGGCCGCACCGGAGGGTTCACCGACAATTACCTGCGCATCGAGCTCCCCGACCCACGCCCCGACCTGGCGAACCGGGTGGTTCCGGTCAGACTCGCGACGCTATCTGCCGAGGCCGACAAATTCATTGCCGAACCGATATGAAAAAATTATCAATCGTCATTCTCAACTGGAACGGCATCAACCTGCTGAAAGAGTATCTGCAGCGGGTGCTCGACGCTTCAGACCTCGACCTCTCGGAGGTCATAGTTGCCGACAACGGTTCTACCGACGGCTCGCTCGACTATCTCCACTGGCTCGGCATCCCGACAATGGAATTCGCCGAAAACCACGGATATGCCGGAGGCTACAACCTGGCCCTCGGGCAGGTAACCACCCCCTACACGATTCTGCTCAACTCCGACGTGGCTCCGCGACCGGGATGGGACCGCGCGCTCTATGACTACATGGAGTCACACCCCCGCTGCGGAGCCTGCCAGCCCAAGATTTTGAGCTGGCGCGACCCCTCGAAATTCGAATATGCCGGGGCATGCGGCGGCTTTCTTGATCGAAACGGCTACCCCTACTGCCGCGGCCGCATTTTCAACACCGTGGAGACCGACGCGGGCCAATATAACGAGTCCATCGAGTGCGACTGGGCAACCGGAGCCGCCCTGATGGTGCGCACAGACCTCTATCGCCGGGCAGGAGGGCTCGATGCGTCATTCTTCGCCCATATGGAGGAAATCGACCTCTGCTGGCGCTTGAGACTGATGGGCAACACCATTGCCGCCGTCCCCGCGGCCGAAGTTCTGCACCTCGGAGGAGGCTCCCTGGCCATGGGAAATCCGCGCAAAACCTACCTCAACTTCCGCAACAATCTCCTGCTGCTCCACAAGAACCTGCCCGAAGACGAACGAGCGGACACGCTGACCCGCCGCCGCCTGCTCGACACGATTGCCTGGGCAAAAAACATCCTGACCTTCAATTTCGCCGACGCCCGCGCAATAGTGAAAGCCCACAACGACTACCGCAGCATGGCCCCGCAGGCCAAATCATCACACGCGCATGAAAACCTCATTGCCCGGCGCCCGAATATCCTGATTTCATACTTCCTAAAGCGTAAAAAAACTTATAACTCGCTTGGCTAAGTCGTGAATAATTCGTAAATTTGCCGTGTCATGTCGTGCATTCGGCGCGAGATTGCACACCTAACAATCACGTTTCTATCTAAGTAGCTACCATAAATTCATGTTAAACAATCTTAAACGAGCAGTGCTCATGACTATCGGCGGGATGCTGGCTGTCATGGCTCTGACCGGATGCAATGCCTCGAAAAACGTCCTGTACATGCAGAACCTCACCCCCGAGGCCGTTATCACGCAAATATCCTCCGAATCCATCAAGATTGAACCCGGCGACGAAATAATGGTCTACGTCTCCTGTTCCGACCCCGAAATCGCCTCCCGCCTCTCGCTGATGTCCGGCAGCCGACGTCCGGAAATCAGCACCATGGGTGTTTCGGCGACCAACAACGCCATCATTCTCCCCTACACCGTCAGTCCAAAAGGCAACATACACATGCCCGAAATCGGCGATGTCCACGTTGCAGGCCTTACCCGTCATGAAATCTCGGAAGAGGTTGAGAACCGCATCATCCGGGCCCATCTGGTCAAGAACAACTCGGTGAACGTCACCGTGCAGTTCGCCAACCTTACTTTCTCGACCATCGGCGAAATTGCCAAAAACGGCACCTATTCGATAACCAAAGACAACATGACCGTGCTCGAGGCAATCTCGGCAGCAGGCGACCTTACCATCTACGGCAAACGCGACGGCGTCTGGGTTCTCCGCGAGGAACCCGACGGCTCACGCAAGGCCTACAAGCTCGACCTCAAAGGCACTGAATTCATGAACTCACCGGCATATTTCGTTCAGCAAAACGACGTCATCTACGTTGAACCCAACGGAGTGCGCGCCGGCCAAAGCGCCCTGAACGAAAACACATTCAAGAGCGTCGGCTTCTGGACCTCGCTCGCATCGGTGCTTGTCAGCATCGCAACCTTTGCAATCACACTCTCCCGCTAATCTGATCAGATATGGAAGAAGCAGTTAACACTTTCTCCACAAACTCCGACGTCATCAACGACGAACCTGAACTGACCCTGACCGACCTCTACCGCCATATGCGCGCAAAATGGCAATGGTATGCCGTTTCGATTGGCGCATGCCTGTTACTCGCGCTGCTCTACCTCATGTCGGCAACACCACACTACACGCGCACGACCGAAATCCTCCTCAAAGACGACTCATCGCAGAGCGTGGCCGCCGACCTTTCAATGCTCGGCGTGAACCCCGTGCCCAGCGAAATCCTCAACGAGATGTTCATCATGACCTCGCCTGAAATCATGGAGCAGGTGGTCAACCGACTTAAACTCAACGAAACATACACTACCCGCAAAGGCCTGCGCAAGCTCGAGCTATACAAGACCTCGCCCGTCAACGTCCGGGCCATTGACACCCTGACCGACCGCACCGTAAGCTACGGGTTCAAAATCCGCGTCAGTGCCGACACCACCGGCGTTGTGCTCTCAAAATTCCGCAAAGCGGGCAAGAAAGTCCCGGGCAATGATGTTGAAGTCGCATTCGGAACTCCGGCCGAGACTCCCGTCGGCACATTCATAATCGACGAGACCCCCTACATGCACAAGCCCGTCCCCGGCAGCAAGTCGATTCCCACCTCAATCACTTTCGCCTATACCCCAGTGAAGCTCTGCGCCCGCAGCTACTGCTCGCAACTCAACAGCAGCTTCGACGAAGACCGGGGCAACATCGTGATGCTCTCGATTTCAGCGCCCTCGGCCAAGAAAGCCTCCGACATCCTGACAAGCATCGTAGAGGCCTACAACCAGCACTGGGTAGCCGACAAGAACAAGATTACCATGGCAACCTCTCAGTTCATCGACGACCGCCTCATCTCAATCGAAGAGGAGCTCGGCGACGTTGAAAGCAACATTACCCAATACAAAAGCTCACACCGCATGCTCGACATGGAGTCGATGGCCAACATATACCTGGCCCAAAGCTCCGAAAACCAGAAAGCCCTCAACGAACTGACTCAGGAAATCGCCATTGGCCGATACCTCAAGAACGAACTGTCAAACGGCGACGTCACCCGCCTGCTCCCCGCAACCGCCGAAATCGGCGGCACTAACATTCAGGCGATGGTCACCGAGTATAACAAAGCCGTTTCAGACCGCAACATCAAACTCGAAACCATGCCCGAAGAGAGCCCCCTGATGAAGCAGAAAGCCGAAGCTATTCTCCGCACCCGCGAAGCCATTCTCGCCTCGGTCGACGCAGCCCTCGAGTCCCTCAACAAACGCTATAAGGCCATCTCGCTGGTCGACAGCAACACTCAGGACAAACTCGCAACCGCCCCCGGCCAGGCCAAGTACCTGATGAGCGAGGAGCGCAAGCAGAAAGTCAAGGAGAGCCTCTACCTCTTCCTGCTCCAGCGCCGCGAGGAAAACGAGTTAAGCCAGGCGTTCACGGTCTACAACACCCGCATGATTACCGAACCGTTCGGAAACCCGACCCCGACCTCGCCCAACAAGAAGCTGATACTCCTGGTTGCATTCATAATCGGCATTCTCGTTCCGACGCTGATTATCTACCTCCGCGAGGTAACGAACACCAAAGTGCGCTCGCGCCGCGACATTGAAGACCTGCCGATTCCATTCCTCGGCGAGATTCCGATGATCAACGTGCCGCAACACAAATATTTCAACATCAAGAAGCGCCGCCGCCACGGCGACCCCTCGCCCGCCCGCAAACTGTTGGTGCGACCCCAAACCGTCGACCTCGCCAACGAGGCTTTCCGCATGATTCGCACCAACATCGACTTCATGGGTTCGATGAACCATCGCCGGGAACTCGACCATGGCCGCACAATCATGGTTGTCAGCCTCAACGCCGGCTCCGGCAAAACATTCACCGCATTGAACACCGCGGCAATTTTCGCAATCAAAAACAAAAAGACATGCCTCGTCGACCTCGACCTGCGCAAGGGCACCGTCAGCCAGAACGTCGGCTCCCCGCGCAAGGGCCTCGTTGACTACCTCGTCGGCAAAAACACCAACCTCGACGACCTCATCGTCAAGAACGTCGACGGCATCGAAAACCTCGACATCCTCCCCGAAGGTCTCATCCCGCCGAACCCGACCGAGTTGCTTTACTCGCCCAACCTCGAAAAACTCGTCGACGATCTGCGCGAATGCTATGATTACGTCATCTTCGACTGCCCGCCAATCGAGATAGTGGCCGACGCCCGCCTGCTCAACCCCTATGTCGACATGACCATCTTCGTCATGCGCAGCGGACTCTTCGAAAAGACCGACCTGAAAGTTCTTCGCAACCTCTACGAATCACACCGCTACAACAACCTCTCCCTGGTGCTCAACGCCACCGATACGATCCACGGCGTCTACGGCTCCTATGGCTACGGTTACCACAACCGCGCACGCAAGCGCAAATAACCCCCTCACCCCGAAAATTCAAGACCTCAGGGCATGTCTGAAACCTCAGACATGCCCGATTTCTTTCATTCCGAAAAATTAACGCGGGCAAGAGCCATTGATTTCGAAAAAATGCGTAAATTTGCGCATTATATGACCATACTTCAAGTTCAGCTATGAATCTTTTAAAGCAAATGACCGAACGCGCACGCCGGCGTCAGCGTCGCGTAGTGCTCGCCGAGGGCACGGAAATACGCACCCTCAAGGCAGCAAACCGCATTCTCGCCGAGGAGCTTGCCTCGGTAACCCTCATCGGCAACCCCGCCGAAATCAACGCCCTGGCAGAGGCTGAAAATCTCTCCGCCATATCACGGGCAACAATCGTCGACCCCGCCGACAAGGCCGTTATCGACCGCTATGCGCCGGTGTTCCTCGAGCTCCGCAAGAAAAAGGGCATGACTCCCGAGCAGGCCGAGCAGACCGCGGCAAACCCGCTCTATCTCGGCTGCCTCATCGTCAAGACCGGCGACGCCGACTGCATGGTTGCCGGCGCCGAAAACACCACGGGCAACGTGCTCCGCGCCGCCTTCCAGGTCATCAAGACCCGCCCGGGCATCGACGTTGTCAGCGGCGCTTTCGTAATGCTGATGCCCGAAGGCGTCAACTACGGCAGCGACGGCATCATGGTGTTCGCCGACTGCGCCGTCGTGCCAGACCCCGACGCCCGCGAGCTCGCCCAGATTGCCGTCAGCTCGGCCGAAACCGCCCGCAACATCGCCGGCATCGAACCCCACGTTGCCATGCTCAGCTACTCCACCAAAGGCTCCGGCAAGGGCGAACGCGTCGACAAAGTAGTTGAAGCGACCAGAATTGCCCGCGAAATGGCGCCCGGGCTCGACCTCGACGGCGAGCTGCAGGCCGACGCCGCCCTCGAGCCCGTCGTTGCTGCCAAGAAGGCTCCCGGCTCGGGAGTTGCAGGCCACGCCAACGTGCTCGTGTTCCCCTCGCTCGAAGTCGGCAACATAGCCTACAAGCTCGTGCAGCGCATCGGCGGCGCCCAGGCAATCGGCCCGGTTCTCCAAGGCCTCGCCGCTCCGGTCAACGACCTGAGCCGCGGCGCTTCATGGGAAGACATCTACAAAACCATCATAATGACCTGCAATCAGTAAGGCTCCCTTCCGACGCCCATAACCCATTAACCGGGCGCGAAGCGCCCCATAAAAAACATGAAAATTCTCGTTCTCAACTGCGGAAGCAGCTCCGTAAAATACAAGCTCATTGACACCTCAACAGAAGAAGTGCTGGCCGAAGGCGGCGTAGAAAAAATCGGCCTCGCCGACGGATTTCTCAAGTTCAAATTCCACGGTTCCAAAGAAGTCAAGGAGCTCGGCCTCGTTGACCACAACGGTGCCGTCAGCGCCGTGCTCGACATCCTGACCGACCAGAAGTTCGGCTGCATCTCGTCGCTCAAAGACATCGACGCCGTTGGCCACCGCCTCGTTCACGGCGGCACCAAGTTCTCCGGCTCCGTGCTCATCACCGACGAAGTCAAGGAAATGGTTCGCGAATGCTACCCTCTGGCCCCGCTCCATAACCCCGCGAACATGACCGGCGTCGAGGCAATCGACGCCCTGATGCCCGGTGTTCCGCAGGTCGGGGTCTTCGACACCGCCTTCCACCAGACCATGCCCCCGAAGGCCTACATGTACGCCCTGCCCTACAAATATTATGAAGAAGACGGTCTGCGCCGCTACGGCTTCCACGGCACGAGTCACCGCTACGTTTCGCAGCGCGTCTGCGAAATTCTCGGCGTTGACCCCGCGAAGCAGCGCATCATCACCTGCCACATCGGCAACGGCGGCTCAATCACCGCTATCGTCGGAGGCAAGAGCGTCGACACCTCCATGGGCTTGACCCCAACCGAGGGCCTCATGATGGGCACCCGCTGCGGCGACGTCGACCCCGGCGCCCTCACCTACCTCATGGAGCGCCACGGCCTGAGCGACGCCGACATCCAGAAGATAATCAACAAAGAGAGCGGCGTCGCTGCCATCTCCGGAATCTCGAACGACATGCGCGAGATTGAAGCCGCCGTCAACGCCGGCCACGAGCGTGCAACCCTCGCCCTGGACATGTATGAACACCGCATCATCAAATATATCGGCGCATATGCCGCCGAAATGGGCGGCGTCGACATCATCGTCTTTACCGGCGGCGTCGGCGAGAACCAGACCGGCGTGCGCGAGAACGTTTGCGAACCCCTGAAGTTCATGGGCGTGGAAATCGACAAAGCCGTCAACGCCACGGTCCACGGTACCGAAACCGTCATCTCGACCCCAGCATCGAAAGTAAAAGTCGTGGTGGTCCCCACCGACGAGGAGCTGACCATTGCCCGCGACACCAAAGAAATCGTAGAAAAATTATGAAAGTAGCAATAGTGGGCTACGGCAACATCGGCCGCTACGTCCTCGACTCTGTGCTCGAAGCTCCCGACATGGAACTCGCCGGCATCGTGCGCCGCTCGGTAGAGAACATCCCTGCCGAGCTGCGCGACTTTAAAGTTGTTACCGACATTGCCGGACTCGGCAATGTCGACGTTGCCATCCTCGCGACCCCGACGCGCCACGTCGAGGAAAACGCCGCCAAATATCTTGCCGCAGGAATCAACACGGTTGACTCCTTCGACATCCACGGCGCCATCCCCGCCCTGCGCAGCCACCTCGGCGAGGTTGCCCGCGCCAACGGCACGGTTGCCGTCATCTCCGCAGGCTGGGACCCCGGCAGCGACTCAATCGTTCGCGCGCTGATGGAAGCCGCCGCACCCAAAGGAGTCACCTACACCAATTTCGGCCCCGGCATGAGCATGGGCCATAGCGTCTGCGCCCGCTCGAAAGAGGGCGTGAAAGACGCCCTGTCGATGACCATTCCCCTGGGCACGGGAATACACCGCCGCATAGTATACGTTGAACTCCTCCCCGGCGCCGAACTCTCCGACGTTGCCGCTGCAATCAAGGCCGACCCCTACTTCGCCTCAGACGAGACCCACGTAATCGAGGTCAAGTCGGTCGACGCCGTCCGCGACATGGGCCACGGCGTCAACATGACCCGCAAAGGGACCTCGGGACGCACCCCCTCACAACGCCTGGAATTCAACATGGCCATAAACAACCCCGCCCTGACGGCACAGATTCTCGTCGGCGCCGCCCGTGCCTCCATGCGCCAGCAACCCGGGTGCTACACGATGATTGAAATCCCCGTCGTTGACCTCCTGCCCGGCTCGCGCGACGAAAATGTGGCACACCTGGTGTAAGTTAAAAATTAAAAGTTAAAAGTTAAAAATTAAATACTGTCTGCTCCCTGAATGACCGAGAAGCCACTCATACTCATTGCCAACGACGACGGCATCGGTGCACGCGGCCTGCGCCACCTCATTGACTGCGTCAACGACATGGACCTCAACGCCGACATCTATGCCGTGGCCCCCGCAAGCCATTGCTCCGGCATGAGCAGCGCAATCACAGTCAACGCCCCCCTCCACATCATTGAACACCCCGACTACAACGGCGCCCGCATGTTTGCCGTCACCGGCACCCCCGTCGACTGCGTCAAACTCGGAATACACGCTGCCCTGCCCCGCTACCCCGACCTGATGCTCTCGGGCGTTAACCACGGCTCCAACTCCGGCAACTCCAACATCTACTCCGGCACCATGGGCGCCGCCATGGAAGCATGCATGATCGGCATCCCCGCAATCGGCTTCTCGCTGCTCAGCCATGACCCCGAAGCCGACTTCAGCCTTACAACCCCTTTCATTCAACGCATTATCCGCACCGTGCTCGATAACGGTCTCCCCCCGGGAGTATGCCTCAACGTCAACATGCCCAAAGACTGCACTCCCCGGGGCATCAAGACAACCGCCTGCTCCCCCGGTCGATGGACCGAAGAATATACCGACTATACCTCGCCCCACGGCCAACGCTTCTACTGGCTGACCGGAGTCTACAAAGACTTTGAGTCCCAAAAACCCGCCGGCGACAACTACTGGCTCAACCGCGGCTACATCACCGTCGTCCCCATACGCCCCGACCAAACGGCCCACGACGCCATTGGACGACTCTCCACACTTTTCGACAGCAAATAATGACCACGCCCCCAACCACGCCGGCCCCATCGGCTCTCGACCACATTGCCCGCGCAATAGCCCCCGAACTCCGCGAGCTCAACCAACGCATACTCCTCGCCCTGTCGTCGCCAAACGACATGATGAACGGCATCGTGCGCGAGTATCTGCGGCGCAAGGGAAAGCAGATCCGGCCCATCGTGGTGATTCTCGCCGCCCGCCTCTTCAGCGGGCAAACAACCCCGAAAATCATCTCGGCCGCAGCCTCGGTCGAGATGCTCCATAACGCCTCGCTGATCCACGACGACGTTGTCGACGAATCGCAGCTCCGGCGCAACGAGCCCACAATCAACGGCATCTGGGACAACCACATCGCCGTGCTCGTCGGCGACTTTTTCACCTCAACATCCCTACAACTCGCAGCCCGGACCGCCGACCTGCGCATAATCGACACCCTCGCAGCTCTCGGCCGCAGGCTCGCAATGGGCGAACTCGACCAAATCGACAACGCCCGCCACCATCGCCTCAGCGAAGAATCCTACCTGACAACCATCAACTACAAAACCGCATCCCTCTTCGTTGCCTGCGCCGACATGGGAGCCTTCGCCGCCGAGGCCGACGACTCAGACCCCCGCCTCGAAGCCCTGCGCCTCTACGCCCGCAACCTCGGCCTCTGCTTCCAGATAACCGACGACATCTTCGACTACTACCCCCGTCAGGACGAAATCGGCAAACCCACCGGCAACGACCTCCGCGAAGGCAAAATCACCCTCCCGCTGCTGAGCGTCCTGCTCCGCGACGACGCCCCCTCGCGCCCGACAATGCTCGCCCTCGTAGCCAAAGACAACCTAAACACCGCCGAAATCAACCGCCTGACCCAATATGCCATTGACAACGGCGGCATCGACTACGCCCGCGCAAAGATGAAAACCCTCGCCGACGACGCCACCCGCGCCCTCACCGGCGCCTTCGACCCCTCGCCCGCCCGCGACGCCCTCCTCGCCCTGCTCGACCACATCCTCTCGCGCCGCAAATAAATGCCCCGCAGCACCCTCACTTTACCGGCGCGGAATCAATAACAGTGAGCCTCGAGCAGGAATATTCGCCATTGGTCAGGACCTATACGTTCAACGGCGTCAACGGCACGGCCAACGTCACGACCAAAAAGCAGACATTGGCGGAATACACTTGGGTGACGATTTCTGTCACGAACAAGTACGGCACGGCCTCGGAAACTCTCGAGTTCGAGCCCGAACTCACCGACGACTCCATCAGCGAAATCACCCACACCGAGGCCGACGCCGCCCCGATGTTTGACCTCCGGGGCCGCCGCATCTCCACCCCCCCCCGCCCCGGCCAGCTCTACATCCAATCCGGCCGCAAACGCCTCGCCCGCTAAGCCCGACCGGGCCGCCGTTTCTGCAACACCCTCGGGTCGGCGGGGTTGCGATGTTGTGGATTTTTTTGTAAATTTGCACGCTTTATGAAACCGATAATCTACCAGATGTTGCCGCGATTGTTTGGCAACAGTAATCCGACATGCGCACCCTTCGGGTCAATAGAGACCAACGGGTCAGGCAAATTTGCAAACATAACCAATTCAACCCTCCGCGCCATCAGCTCGCTCGGAGCCACACACGTTTGGTTCACCGGCGTCATCGAGCATGCCCACCACCCCGACTATTCGGCCTACGGCATACGGCGTCATAATCCCCACGTTATCAAGGGAGAAGCCGGTTCGCCATATGCAATCACGGACTATTATGACGTTGATCCCGATCTGGCCACGGACCCCGCGCGCCGCATGGAGGAGTTCGAGGACCTGATTGCCCGCACCCACGAGCAGGGGCTAAAGGTGGTGATTGACTTCGTGCCGAACCACGTTGCCCGCGAATATCACTCGGACGTTGCGCCCAAAGGCGTCAGCGACTTCGGCGCCAACGACGACCCGACGCTCGCCTTTCATCCCGACAATAATTTCTACTACCTGCCGGGCACACGCTTCAACCCGACGAACGTTCACCTGGGCAACTACGTCGAGGAGCCGGCCCGCGTCTCAGGCAACGATTGCTTCTCGCCGTCGCCCGACCGCAACGACTGGTATGAGACGGTGAAGCTCAACTATGGCGTTGACTACTGCAACGGGTCGCAGTGTTACTTCCAGCCGGTTCCCGACACGTGGGTCAAGATGCTCCACATTCTGCGCTATTGGGTGCGCAAGGGCGTCGACGCTTTCCGCTGCGACATGGCGTTCATGGTTCCCGTTGACTTCTGGCGCTGGGTGATTCCTAAGGTCCGCCGCTCGCGCAGAAACGTGCAGTTCATTGCCGAGATTTACGACGTAAATCTCTATCGCACGTTTATCGACGCCGGCTTCAACTATCTTTATGACAAAGTGAACCTCTACGACACGCTGCGCGCAATCGAATGCCACGGCGTCGGCGCCGACCGCCTGACCGCGGCATGGCAGACCGTCGGCGACATGGCGCCCCACATGCTCAACTTCCTGGAGAACCACGATGAGCAGCGTTTTGCCTCGGATTTCTATGCCGGAAACCCATGGCGCGCAATTCCCTCGCTGGTGGTTGCGTCAACACTGTCGACCGGGGCGATGATGATTTATTTCGGTCAGGAGCTCGGCGAACGGGGCATGGACGCCGAGGGATTTTCGAGGCGCGACGGCCGCACTTCGATCTACGACTACTGGAGCCTCGACAAACTGCGCCGCTGGCTGACCGGCGGCAAACCGTCGGCCGCCAACCTAACCGACGACGAGGTCAAGCTGCGCAACGTCTACATGACCATTCTCAACATCGCCCGCGAGGAGCCGGCAATCGCCGAAGGCCGCTTCTTCGACCTGATGTATGTCAACTACGAAAGCGCCGGAGTCAACCCCCACCGCCACTTCATCTACCTGCGCAACAAGGGATCCGAAACGGTGCTCATCGCCGTTAACTTCAGCGACACGGAGGCCGACATGCGCATCAATATTCCGCGCCACGCCTTTGACTACCTCGGACTTCGCGAGCAGGAATGCTCGGCCACGGAGCTGCTCACAGGGCGCCGCGCCCGCAAAGCCGTCTTCTCAACCCTGCCTTTCACAACAAAGGTGCCGGCCCACGGCGCCGTTATCTGGAAATTCACTCAGAAATGATCCTCATTCTCTATCGCATCTACCAGCTGCTGATAATGATGCCGCTGATGCTCGTGACCACGGCGCTGACCGCCGTCTTGACCTCGGTAGGCTGCATGGTTTTCGGCGGTCGTTGGTGGGGCTACTACCCGCCGATGATTTGGGCCCGGATAATGTGTCGGCTGACGTTGGTGCGCGTAAAAGTCACCGGCCGCAACCACATCCGCCAATCACAAAGCTATGTCTTTGTTGCCAACCACCAGGGCGCTTACGATATCTTTGCCATCTACGGCTACCTGGGGCATAATTTCCGCTGGATGATGAAGCAGAGCCTCGAGCGTATCCCCCTGGTCGGCTGGGCTTGCAGGCGCGCCGGTCAGGTATTTGTCGATAGCCGCACGCCCGCGGCCATTGCCCGCACAATGGGCAACGCCAAGAACCTCCTGGCCCACGGCATGAGCCTGGTTGTCTTCCCCGAAGGTGCCCGAACGTTTACCGGCGAGGTCGGTCGCTTCAAGCGCGGAGCCTACACCCTGGCCACAGGCTATAAGCTTCCGGTCGTCCCCCTGACAATCGACGGCGCTTTCGACGTGATGCCGCGCACCCGGCGGATTCCTATGTTCGGCACCATCCGCCTGACAATCCACGCTCCAATCGACCCCTCCGATCCCGACCTCATCAACCACTCACGCGAGGCGATTCTTTCAGCTCTTTGAGCTCTCCGAACTCAGTGGGCAGTGGGCAGTGGGCAGTGGGCAGTGCGAAAAAAGTTTTCATTTTTCATTTTTAGCTTTTAATTTTTAACTTTTACCTTTAATGCGAAAATGGCGTATTGAAGACAGTGCAGAGCTCTACAACATTACCGGTTGGGGCCTGAACTACTTCTCAATCAACGATAAGGGCCACGTTCAAGTGACCCCTAAAGAGGGTTTGGCCACCATAGACCTTAAAGAGGTCATGGACGAGCTGCAGGTGCGCGACATCCAGGCACCGGTTCTGTTGCGCTTCCCCGACATCCTCGATAACCGCGTGGAGAAAATCTCCAGCTGCTTCCGCATGGCTGCCAAAGCCTATGACTACCGCGCGCAAAACTACGTCATCTACCCCATTAAAGTCAACCAGATCCGCGAAGTCGTCGAAGAGATCGTCAGCCACGGCAAAAAGTTCAACATCGGCCTCGAAGCCGGCTCCAAACCTGAACTCCACGCCGTTTTGGCCACCAACATAGCCGACAACGCCCTGATTATCTGCAACGGATACAAAGACGAGAACTACATTGAACTCGCCCTGCTGGCCCAAAAGATGGGGCGCAGCATCTTTCTCGTGGTCGAAAAGCTCAACGAGCTGAAAATCATTGCCCGCGTGGCCAAGCGTCTCGAGATTCTTCCCAACATCGGCATCCGCATTAAAATCTCCAACTCCGGATCCGGGAAATGGCAGGAAAGCGGCGGCGACCAGAGCAAATTCGGTCTGAACTCCTCCGAACTGCTCGAAGCCGTAGATTTTCTGGAACGCAACGGCCTGAAAGAATCGCTCAAACTCATCCACTTCCATATCGGCAGCCAGATTACCAAAATCCGCCGCATCAAGAACGCCCTGCGCGAGGCCATGCAATTCTATGTGCAGCTCTCAAAAATGGGCTTCACCATTGACTTTGTCGACATTGGCGGCGGCCTCGGCGTTGACTATGACGGCACCCGATCCTCATCGTCGGAATCATCAATGAACTACTCCATCCAGGAGTATGCCAACGACTCAGTCTCGGCCCTGGTCGACGTCTGCGTCAAAAACGACCTGCGCCAACCCAACATCATCACCGAGAGCGGACGCTCCCTGTCAGCCCATCACTCTATTCTCATATTCGAGGCCCTGGAATCGACCTCGCTGCCGGCATGGAAAGACAACGACGAACTCCCTTCCGACGCCCATGAACTTGCCCGCGAACTCTATGAAATCTGGAACAAACTCGACACTGCCAACCTCTATGAAGCCTGGCACGACGCCCTGCAAATCCGCGAAGAAGCCCTGGAACTCTTCTCAATCGGCATTATCGACCTGCGTACCCGCGCCCAGGTCGAAAAACTCTTCTGGAGCGTTGCCCGCGAAGTTGCCGAACTCGGCAACTCAATGAAACACCCGCCCGAGGACATGCGCAAAATCGCCCGCATGATTCCCGACAAGTATTTCTGCAACTTCTCGCTCTTCCAATCGCTTCCCGACCACTGGGCCATTGACCAGATATTCCCCATCATGCCGATTTCCCGCCTCGACGAGAAGCCCACGCGCTACGCAACCATTCAGGACATGACCTGTGACAGCGACGGTAAAATCGCCCACTTCATCACCTCAGCGGGAGTGAGCGACTCGCTGCCCGTCCACCCCATCCGCCCCGGCGAACCCTACTACATCGGAGTCTTTCTCGTCGGCGCCTATCAGGAAATCCTCGGAGACCTTCACAACCTATTCGGCGACACCTCGGCAGTTCACATCGACGTCTATCCCGACCATTATGAGATCGACAAGATAATCGACGGGGAAACCGTTGCCGAAGTGCTCGACTACGTCCAGTTCTCGCCAAAAGCCCTGGTGCGAAACGTTGAGCGCTGGGTAACCGCAGCCATGAAATCCGGCAAAATCTCACCCCAGGAGGGCCGCGCCTTCCTGAGCAACTACCGCTCGGGGCTCTACGGCTATACCTACCTCGAAAAAGACTGACCCTCCCCATGAGTCAACGCCTCAACAACCGTAACGACGAAGACTACGCCCTTTGGCTCCGCGAGCTGAAAGAGCGTTATCGTCGCGCCCAAATCAAAGTCGCAACGCGCGTCAACGAAGAACTGATAAAGTTCTACTGGTCTTTGGGCCGCGACATCGTTGCCCGCGATGTTGACAACAAATACGGCAAAGGATTCTACGCAACCCTAAGCAGCGACCTTCGCCGCGAGTTCCCCGACTCGGTCGGATTTTCAAGACAGAGTCTGCAATACATGAAAAAGATGTATCTTCTTTATTGTAAGAAAGATACAAATTGCCAACAAATTGTTGGCAATTCCATAGCCATATCGGATTCTTCATCAGAAGATAACCTTATTTTCTCAATACCGTGGGGCCACCATTGCGTGATTCTTGACCGATTCTTCGAGAAAAACGACGTCAACGCCGCCCTCTTCTACATCCGAAAAACCGTTCAGGAAGGTTGGTCCAGAAACATTCTCAAATCAGTTCTCGACACCAATCTTCACCTTAGAAAGGGCAAAGCGATTTCAAGTTTTTCGAGACTGCTCCCTGCCGCCGACAGTGAACTGGCCCAAGAGTTGACCCGCGACCCATACGTTTTCGACTTCACGGGAATGACAAAACCTTTCAAGGAACGCGAACTTAAAGACGCACTTATCAACAATCTCTCTCGTTTTCTAATCGAACTTGGGTCAGGGTTCGCCTACGTGGGCAAGGAATATCGTCTACAAGTCGGAAATACCGAACAATTCATCGATCTGCTATTCTACAACGTGCGCCTGCACTGCTACTGCGTGATTGAAGTTAAAACCGGATCTTTCGGTCCGGGCGATATCGGTCAGCTCGGCACATATATGACCGCCGTCAACCATATTTTAAAATCAGACGGGGATAATCCGACAATCGGAATGCTGATTTGCAAAGACAAAGATAACATCTTGGTTCAATACGCCCTGGAGGCATCCTCGCAACCTATCGGAGTATCGGAATTCCAGCTGACAAAATTCATCCCCGACGAGCTCAGGAGCTCCCTGCCGTCGATTGAAGACATCGAATCCGAGTTGAAATGAGCAGGTGGTTCATGACATTGGGGTTCAGAGGGGCGCCGTTCCACGGGTGGCAGTCGCAGCCCGGCGAGCGCACGGTGCAATCAACCCTCGAGCAGGCATTGACAACCATTCTGCGCACCCCGACGACGGTTGTCGGCGCCGGACGCACCGACGCCGGCGTCAACGCGTCTAAAATGGTTGCCCACTTCGACGCCACGAAAGCCCCCGACACTCGGGCAATCAACGCCCTGGTGGCTCCCGATATCGTGGTCTACGACGTGCGCTCCGTTGCCCCCGACGCCCATGCGCGCTTCGACGCAACCTCGCGCACCTACCACTACCGAGCCGTCGAGCATCGCACGCCTTTCCTCTACCCGCTGACCTGGTTCACCCGCCCGCTCGACTACGCCGCCATGAACCGCGCCGCTGCCCTGCTGCTCCAAACCGACGACTTCACATCCTTTGCAAAACTCCACTCCGACGCCAAGACCAACATCTGCCGCGTAAGCCGGGCAGAATGGGTCGCCGACCCCGCAAGCGGCGGAATGACCTTCATCATCACCGCCAACCGCTTTCTGCGCAATATGGTACGCGCCATTGTCGGCACCCTCGTCGAAGTTGGCCGCGGAAAAATGACCGTTGAAGAATTCGCCGAAGTTATCCGCGCAAAAAACCGATGCGCCGCCGGCACCTCCATGCCCGCCCACGCCCTCTACCTCGCCGACGTCACTTACCCCTACTGATTTTCAGCCACTTTCAACTCTTAACTTTTAACTCTTAACTTTTTTGCGTAAATTTGCGCGTTAATAACGTTATAATTTACATATGCTGACAGCAAAGGAAATTCGTGACTCTTTCAAGGAGTTCTTCAAGTCGAATGGCCACCAGATCGTGCCCTCCGCCCCGATGGTTATCAAAGACGACCCGACGCTGATGTTCACCAACGCCGGCATGAACCAGTTCAAAGACATCATTCTCGGCAACAAAGCCGCGAAATATACCCGCGTCGCCGACTCGCAGAAGTGCCTGCGCGTCAGCGGCAAACACAATGACCTCGAGGAGGTCGGCATGGACACGTACCACCACACCATGTTCGAGATGCTCGGCAACTGGAGCTTCGGCGACTACTTCAAGCAGGAAGCCATTGACTGGGCATGGGAATATCTTGTAGACGTGCTCAAGCTCAACCCCGAGCGCCTCTATGCGACCGTGTTCGAAGGCTCGCCCGAGGAGGGCCTGAGCCGCGACGACGAAGCCGCCGCAATCTGGGCCAAACACCTCCCCGGGAGCCACATCATCAACGGCAACAAGCACGACAACTTCTGGGAAATGGGCGACACGGGTCCCTGCGGACCCTGCTCCGAAATCCACATCGACCTCCGCTCCGACGCCGAGCGCGCAGAGAAACCGGGCGCCGAGCTGGTCAACCACGACCATCCCCAGGTAATCGAAATCTGGAACCTCGTGTTCATGCAATTCAACCGCAAAGCCGACGGCTCTCTCGAACCGCTGCCCGCCAAGGTTATCGACACCGGCATGGGCTTCGAGCGCCTCTGCATGGCCCTTCAAGGCAAGACGTCGAACTACGACACCGACGTCTTCACCCCTCTTATCGCCACCATCTCGAAACTCTCCGGTAAGGAATATGGCCGTGACCACAAAGTCGACATCGCCATGCGCGTTATTGCCGACCACGTGCGCACCATCGCTTTCTCCATTGCCGACAGCCAACTCCCCGGCAACGCCAAAGCCGGCTACGTCATCCGCCGCATCCTGCGCCGCGCCGTGCGCTACGCCTACACCTTCCTGGCCCGACGCGAAGCCTTCATGTATCAGCTCGTCGACACCCTCATCGAATCGATGGGCGAGGCCTATCCCGAACTGCCCAAGCAGCGCGAGCTCATCATGCGCGTAATCAAAGAGGAAGAAGACTCTTTCCTGCGCACGCTCGAAAACGGCATCCGCCTGCTCGAAGCCGCAATGTCCGAAGCCAAAGCCACCGGGAAGACCGAAATTTCAGGCAAACAGGCCTTTGTGCTCTACGACACCTACGGCTTCCCCCTCGACCTCACCGAACTGATTCTCAAAGAGAACAACATGACGCTCGACCACACTGAGTTCGACGCCGAGATGCAGAAACAAAAGGAGCGCGCACGCGCCGCTGCCGCCGTCGAGGCTGCCGACTGGGTCACGCTGCGCCCCGGCGAGCAGAAATTCGTCGGCTACGACCTGACAGCCTGCCACACCGAAATTCTGCGCTACCGCAAAGTCAAGCAAAAAGGCCGCGAATACTATCAGATTGTGCTCAGCCAGACGCCTTTCTACGGCGAAATGGGCGGTCAGGTCGGCGACCACGGCACCCTGACCGACAACCTCACCGGCCGGACCATAAATATTTACGACACCAAGCGCGAGAACGGCATGAGCGTACACCTCGCCGACGAACTCCCCTCGGACCCCGAGGCAGAGTTCACCGCCGCAATCGACACCGAAGCACGCCGCGCAACCGAATGCAACCACACGGCAACCCACCTGCTCCACCTGGCCCTGCGCAGGGTCCTCGGCAGCCACGTCGAGCAAAAAGGCTCCTACGTCAGCCCCGAATTTCTGCGCTTTGACTTCAGCCACTTCCAGAAGGTAACCACCGAACAACTCCGCGAAGTCGAGCACCTGGCCAACTCAATGGTGCGCAAGGCTATCGAACTCGACGAACACCGCTGCGTGCCCATCGATCAGGCCCGCGCAATGGGCGCCATGGCCCTCTTCGGAGAAAAATACGGCGATGAGGTACGCGTCATACGCTACGGCGAGAGCATCGAACTCTGCGGCGGCACCCACGTGCCTAACACCGGCTGCATCGGCATGATACGCATCGTCTCAGAAGGCAGCACCGCCGCCGGCATCCGCCGCATCGAAGCCATCACCGGCGCCGCGACCGAAAAACTGCTTGATACGGTTCAGGACACCCTCTCGGCCATCGCCTCGAGGCTCAACAACGCCCCCGACATTGCCGGTGCCATCCGCAAGGCCCTCGACGAGAACTCAGAGCTGCGTCATCAGGCCGAAGAAGCTGCAAAGGCGAGGATTCAGGAACATGCCGCCCGTCTGGTCAAAGAAACCAAACCCCGCGATGGCGTCAAGGTCATCGAAGTCGGCGGCCCGATGGGCCCCGAGGTGGTCAAAGGGCTGGCATTCAGCATCCGCGCCCTCTCGCCCGAAGCCACGGCATTTATAGCCGCCACCAAAGACACCAACGGCAAACCGCTGCTGACGGTGATGCTCACCGAAGACCTCGTAAAGGAGGGAGGCCTCAACGCCTCGCAGATTGTTCGCGAAGCCGCAAAAGCCATCAAGGGCGGCGGAGGCGGACAACCCGGATTCGCCCAGGCCGGCGGCAAAGACGCCGAAGGCCTCGTGCAGGCTGCCGACATCCTCCGCAAGTCAATCTAAGGTCAGAGGAAAAACGTGTCAAAATCCGGAATTTTGATGCACCCTCCTCAACAACTTCACCCGCCATGGAACAAAAAGACATCATTCATATTCTCCAAAACGTAATCCGCAAGGAATGGAACCGTCAGGCGCTCACCGACTTCAACGGCGAGTCGCTCCAATATAAGGACCTCGGACGCAAAATAGCCAAGCTCCACCTGCTCTTCGAGCACACCGGAATCAAACCCGGCGACAAGATTGCCCTCTGCGGGAAAAACTCTGCCCAATGGGCCGTTTCGTTCTTCGCAATCATGAGCTATGGCGCCGTGGTCGTACCCCTGCTCCATGAGTTCAAACCCGACAATCTCCACCATCTGGTCAACCATTCCGACGCCCGCCTGCTTTTCGTCGACAGCCACATCTACGAAAACCTCGACCCCGAACTGATGCCCAATGTCGAAGGCATTGTGCGCATTCACGACTTTTCGCTCTTCTTTTCGCGCAACGAGCAACTCAACCGTGCCCGCGCCCACCTCAACGAATATTTCGGTCAAAAATACCCCGAACGCTTCACCCCCGATGACGTCAAATATTTTGAAGTCGCGAACCCCGACTCTCTGGCCCTCATCAACTACACCAGCGGCTCCACCGGATTCAGCAAAGGCGTGATGGTTCCCCACCGCGCAATTTGGAGCAACGTCGAGGCTATTCTCAACCTGCTCCACGACCTGCCCAAGTCCGGAGACTCAATGGTTTGCATGCTCCCGATGGCCCATATGTATGGTTTGGTGATCGACATGTGTCACGGCATCTGCAAAGGCGCTCACCTCTACTTCCTGACCCGCCAGCCCTCGCCGAAAGTGCTCATCGAGGCGTTCCGCACGGCCCGTCCGCGACTGATAATCACCGTCCCCCTCATTATCGAAAAGATAATCAAGACCAAAGTCTTCCCCACTCTTGAACGTCCTCTCAACCGCCTGCTCCTCCACACCCCGCTGATCGACAAGAAAGTGCTCGAGAAGGTGCGTGCCGCGCTGATGGAGACGTTCGGCGGTCAGCTCGAAATGATGATAGTCGGCGGCGCGGGTCTCAACTGCGACGTCGAGGAGTTTCTCCACCGCATCAACTTCCCCGTGACCGTCGGCTACGGCATGACCGAATGCGCCCCCCTTATCGGCTACTCCCACGCCCGCGGAATCCACCCCGAACACGACCGCGAATTCATCCCGACATCGTGTGGAGCCGTGGTTCCCCGTATGCAGGCAAAAATTCTCTCGCCGGACCCCGAACACATTCCCGGAGAACTCATGGTCAAGGGCGACAACGTCATGCTCGGCTACTACAAGAACGAGCAGGCAACGGCCGCAGTCATGCGTCCCGACGGCTGGATGCTTACCGGCGACGTCGGCACTATCGACCCGAAAGGCAATATTTTCCTGCGAGGCCGCAATAAGACGATGATTCTCGGTCCCAACGGACAGAATATATATCCCGAAGAGATTGAACAGAAAATCAACAATCTCCCCTACGTTGCCGAAAGCCTGGTCATCGATGCCGGCGAAGGACGCTTGAAAGCCCTCATATATCCTGACCTCGACGACGCTCAGCGCGACGGCCTCAGCCGCGATCAGGTCCAGGAGCACATCAACCAGGATATCGTAACGCTTAACCCCACGCTCGAGGCCTACAGCCGCATCTCATCCGTCAAATTCATTGACGAAGAGTTTGAGAAAACGCCGAAAAAATCTATCAAGCGCTACTTATATACTGAATAAAGCCATTAACGCACGGCTAAAACAATCTCACACAATGAAAAAACAGCTATTCGCCCTTCTACTTGCCTGCGTTGCGATGACATCGGCCCTCGCCGTGCCCGCACGACGCGGCTTCATTGAAAAAATCGGACCCGACGGACAACCCGTCGCCGTACAACTCATCGGCGACGAGTTCGGCCACTACTGGGTCGACGCCGACGGCCGCACGATGATTGATAACGGCGAGCGCCTGGAATGCGCTTCCGGAGACCTCATCAATCAGATAACCACCCACCGCTCCGCCCGCTTCGAAAAGCGCAACACAGCCATCAAAGCGCGCAGCAAAAAAGCCGCAGCAAAAGTTCCCGGCCGGATAGGCACATTCCCCGGCACAACATTCCCGGCCATAGGCAAACAGAAGGCCATCGTCGTGCTCGTTGAATATAAAGACGTCAAATTCCGCATCGGCACCGACGCCCAGGCAAAGACCTACTTCACAAACATGCTCAACGAGGACGGCTTCAGCCAGTATAACGGCACAGGCTCGGCCCATGAGTACTTCATCGACTCGAGCAACGGCCTGTTTGACTGCCAGTTCGACGTCTACGGCCCCATCACGCTCAATAACAACATGAGCTACTATGGCGGCAACGACTCTTATGGCAATGACCTGCGCCCCGAGGAGATGGTCATCGAAGCCTGCCAGCAGCTCGACGCGACGGTCGACTTCAGCGAGTATGACCGCGACAACGACGGCATCATCGACAACGTCTACGTCATCTACGCCGGCCAGGGCGAAGCATCGGGAGGCTCCAGCAATACCGTCTGGCCCCACTCCTGGAGCATCGTTGAAGGCGCCGGCAAGAATCTCGAGTTCGACGGCGTCCTGCTCGACACCTACGGCTGCTCCAATGAATGGGAATCCTACACCAACGGCGGCGAAGGAGGCCCTGACGGCATCGGCACGTTCGTTCACGAATTTTCACACATTCTCGGCCTCCCCGACCTCTACCACACTGAAGACGCATACGCGACCTACACTCCCGGCTCATGGAGCGTGCTCGACTACGGTCCTTACAACAACGACGGACGCACCCCGCCGGCCTATAGCGCGTTTGAACGCAATGCCATCGGTTGGATTGACCTCAAAGAGCTCACCGAAGACGCCGGCGACGTAATCCTTCCCGAGCTCAACTACTCCAACGAGGCACTCGTAATCACCAATCCTACCAACTCCGGCGAATTCTATCTGATTGAAAGCCGCCAGCAGAAAGGATGGGACAAGTATCTGCCCGCCACCGGTATGCTCATCTGGCACGTTGACTATAATTACTCCAGTTGGGAACTCAACGAAGTCAACAACGTCAAGAGCCATCAAGGCGTGGACCTCATCGAGGCCGACGGCCTGGCCGAAAAGTCAACCCGAAACGGCGGCGACTGCTTCCCCGGCACGCATCAGGTGACATCCTACTCGCCCAAGTGGTGGAACAACAACTCAACCGGCATCGACATCGACGACATTGAACTGACGGTCGACGGCGGCGTGATGTTCACCGTCAGCGAGAACGCCGGTTCTAACAACAATCCCGGCGGAGAAATCGGCGGCGACTATCTCACGGTCGGCGACATTCTTGCAGGCGAAGGAGGCTCGGGCATCAACGTGCGCGGATACATTGTCGGCTGGACATCAAACTGGAGCGATAACGGCGTGCACTTCAACGCCTCGGGCAACGTGCTCAACAGCAACATACTGCTCGCCGACGCCGCCGACGAGACCGACCGTGACTATCTGATCCCGGTCAAGCTCTCCAACGGCACCGACGTACGCAAAGACGTCAACCTCGCCGACAACCCCTCGAACATTGGCCGCTACATTGAATTCACCGGCACCGCCGGCAAATATTTCGGCACAATCGGCCTGATTGACTGCACGGCCTACCGCTTCATCGATCAGACCCAAAACGCAATCGAAGAGGTCGCCGCTCCGTCGATTCCGGGCGAAACCGAGGTTATCTATGACCTGCAGGGCCGCCGCGTTGCCAATCCCGGCCACGGACTCTACATCATCAACGGTCGCAAAGTGCGCCTCTAAACGATCATGCATCCGAGCAACAATGCCCATCTCCTCGGCAACGGGGCGACGGGCGTTGTTCTGTTTGTTAACCAAATAAATTGGCATATCTCATTTTTTTACCTTATCTTTGTAGCAAAATTCACGACTCCGAATGAATATCGCACTGATAGGATATGGCAAGATGGGCCATATCATCGAACAGGTGGCCCTGAGCCGGGGGCACCGGGTAGTAGCTATCGTCGACAAAGCAACGCCGACGCAGATTGACTCCGACGAGTTCCGCTCGGCCGACATCGCCATTGAATTCACCGTACCCTCAGCCGCCGAGGGCAACGTAAGGGCTGCCCTGGAGCAGGGAGTCGACGTTGTCAGCGGCACTACGGCATGGGCCGACGGCCTTGCGCGTGTAAGCCAATCGCTGCCCGAAGGGCGCGCGCTGATGTGGAGCGGCAACTACTCGCTCGGGGTGAACCTCTTCTTCGCCGCCAACCGCTACATTGCCCGCCTGATGTCGAAGTTCCCGCAATACACCCCCGACATGACCGAGACCCACCATATCCACAAGCTCGACCACCCGAGCGGCACGGCGCTGATGGCCGCGGAGCAGATTATAGACACACTCCCTACGCTCGACGGCTGGAGCGAGGAGCCGCAACAGGGCAAACTGCTCATCAACCATATCCGCCATGCCGAAGTGCCGGGAATTCACCGCGTCACATGGGAGAGCGAAGTCGACTCGCTGACTCTCGAACATTCGGCCAAGTCGCGTGCAGGATTTGCACTCGGCGCCGTCATGGCCGCCGAGTGGCTGAAAGGACGCAATGGCTTCTACTCGATCGATAACATGATGGATGAAATAATTGGACACAATGAATAAATTCCTTCTCGATTTCAAATGCCGGATCAGCGGAAACCGACCGACGCGTTGGGTGCGCTTCGGCTTGGTCTCGCTCGTGTTTCTGGCGTGGGTAGCATGGCTCGGCAACTGGTGGGTAGCCCTCTGGTGGCTGCTATTGTTCGACATATATATCACCGGCTACATCCCCTTTACCTGGTGGAAAAAATCAAAGTCGTCGGTGACACGCACCGTCATGGGCTGGGTCGACGCTATCGTCTATGCCCTGGTGCTGGTCTACTTCGTCTTTGCCTTCATCGGCCAGAATTATCAGATTCCGTCGTCGTCGCTCGAAAAGACCCTGCTGACCGGCGACTTCCTCTGGGTCAACAAAACTGCCTATGGTCCGCGCGTGCCGATGACCCCGGTCCACTTCCCTCTGGTGCAGAACACCCTTCCCATTGTCAACACAAAGAGCTACCTCGACAACCCGCAGTGGAAATACCACCGCCTCAAAGGCATGGGCTCCATTGAAATCGGAGACATCGTCGTTTTCAACTTTCCGGCCGGCGACACCGTTGCCCTGCTGCAACAAAACCCCGACATCTACGCCCTGACCCGCATGATTGGCGAGCAGATGATTGCCCAAAGAGCCGCCCCCGAACCCGGCGGCGAGGAGATTGAACGTGACGCTTCAGTGCGCGCCTACGGCCTGGGCTACGTCAAAGCCAATCCGCAGACGTTCGGCGAGATAATCTATCGTCCCGCTGACCGTCGCGAGAACTATGTCAAGCGCTGCGTCGGCCTCCCGGGTCAGGAGTTCAAAATTGTCGACGGCGAAATCTTCAACGACGGGGTCAAACTTCCCGACTACGAATACATACAATACAACTACACGTTCAACCACTCGCGTTGGGCATCGATGACACCCGCGCAGCGCGAGGCCTTTTGGGACGCCCTCGAAGTCAGCAAAGCCGACCGCGTCCACGACCCGCTGCACGACCGCTCGGGAGTTGCCCTTACCGCCGCCCAGGTTACCAAACTCAACTCTGACCCCGACGTCAGCGACGTGCGCCGCATGTCGTTCACACCCTACGACAACTTCCTCTTTCCGCTTGCAACCTCGATGGACCTCGGATGGACCCTCGATAACTATGGCCCCATCACCATTCCCGCCCGCGGCATGACGGTTAAACTCGACCGCGACGGCTGGGCCCGCTATGGCCACACCATTGCCCACTACGAGCCCCACACGGCCGAATGGCGCAACGGACGCGCCTACATCGACGGCAACCCCGCCGACGAGTACACTTTCGAGATGGACTACTATTTCATGATGGGCGACAATCGCCACAAATCGCTCGACTCCCGTTTCTGGGGCTTCGTTCCCGAAGACCACGTCGTCGGCCGTCCCGAAGTCGTGCTAATCAGCTTCGACCCCGACAAAAAGGGGTTCCTCGGCATCCGCTGGAACCGAATCTTCAAACCCGTCAAGTCCTTCAACTGACCCGAATTCCCTAAAAATTCCGTCTCCCAACTGACGATTTTCCGTAAAATTCCGTCTCTCAACTGACGAATTTTCCGTAAAATTCCGTCTCTCAGCTGACGAATTTTAGTTAAAAATTATTGCATTTTAGCAGAAACATTCGTAACTTTGCCGCGAAATCATAACTTACATAGCTATGCCACAAATAATTCGCACAATCCAAGATAAGGTTAACCGCAAGATTATTCCCGGTAAGGCTACGATAATATACGGCGCGCGACGTGTTGGCAAGACGGTTTTGCTTCGTGATATCATCAAAAACCACGAGGCAGACGCGCCAATGCTGCTCAACGGTGAAGACGCGATGACCGCGCAAATGTTAGCCAACCGCTCCATTGCAAACTACCGCGGCCTCTTCAGCGGAACGCGGTTGCTCGCCATTGACGAAGCTCAGAATATCCCCGAAATCGGCAAGATTCTGAAGCTTATAGTCGATGAGATGCCGGAATTGGCAGTCATAGCTACCGGCTCGGCGTCGTTCGACCTCCTGCAGCAGGTTGGCGAGCCTCTGGTTGGCCGTGCATCTCAATTTCTATTGCTTCCTTTCTCCCAACAAGAGATTTCTCAAATTGAAAATCCCATACAATCGATGTCAGCGCTGCCCCAGCGTCTGATTTTTGGCTCTTACCCCGACGTTATCAAAGAGGAGAATTTCGGCGACAAGGAAGATTATCTTCGCGACCTGTCCAACTCCTACCTTCTTAAAGATCTTCTCGCACTCGATGGCGTCAAGAATTCCGCAAAAATGCGCCAACTGCTGCAACTGATAGCTTACCAAGTCGGATCGGAAGTTTCTTCGGATGAATTGGCCCGAAACACAGGTATGAGCCGCAATACCGTAGAACGTTATCTTGATTTACTCAGCAAGGTTTTCGTATTGTATCGTATTGGCAGCTACTCTAAAAACCTTCGGAATGAGTTGGTCAAAAGCAGCAAGTGGTTCTTCTCCGACAACGGCGTGCGCAACGCCGTCATCGGAGATTTCCGACCCATCGACATGCGCCAGGACGTAGGAGCGCTTTGGGAGAACTATCTCATAAGCGAGCGACTCAAAATCAATAACAACCTTGCCTTGCACAACAACTACTACTTTTGGCGTACATATCAGCGCAAGGAAATTGACCTCATTGAAGAGACCGAACCCGGCAAGCTCAACGCCTTTGAGTTTAAATGGGGCAACAAAAAGCCTGTGGTCCCGGCCGATTTTGTCAAAGGATATCCCGACGCGAACTTCAATATTGTTTCGCGCGACAATTATTTCACCGAATTCTTAAACTCTTACTTAATAAAATCATGATTTCAGAGAGAGTGCAGGCGTTGGCAGTGTCCGCCACCCTGGCAATGTCGCAAAAGAGCGCCGAGCTCAAGGCTCAGGGCATAGATGTCATCAACCTCAGCGTAGGCGAACCGGACTTCCCGACTCCGGCCCACATCAAAGAAGCCGCCAAACGCGCGATCGACGACAATTTTTCGTTCTACACCCCCGTGGCAGGCTACATGTCGCTGCGCAAAGCCATCAGCGAGAAACTTAAACGGGAAAACGGCGTAGACTTCGCACCTGAGCAAATCGTCGTCGGCAACGGCGCCAAACAGGAACTCTGCAACGTTATCCTCGCAACAATCAACCCGGGCGACGAAGTGGTCATCCCGACCCCTGCATGGGTCAGCTACATCGAAATGGTGAAACTCGCCGAGGGCGTGGCCGTCACCGTCGCCACCGACATTGACAGTGACTTCAAAGTCACTCCCTCACAACTCGAGGCCGCAATCACCCCTAAGACCCGTATGGTCATTCTCTGCTCGCCGTCGAACCCCACCGGCTCGGTCTACACTCCCGAGGAACTCCGGGGGCTGGTCAACGTCCTCGCCGGGCATCCGGAGGTCATCATAATGGCCGACGAAATCTATGAGCACATAAACTTCGGCGCCGAAATCCGCTCGCTCGCCACGTTCCCCGAAGTGGCCGACCGCGTGGTTATCATCAACGGCGTTTCGAAAGCCTACGCAATGACCGGATGGCGCATCGGCTACTGCGCCGCACCCCTCCGAATTGCCAAAGCCGTCAACAAGCTCCAGGGCCAATACACATCAGGCGCCAGCTCGATTGCCCAAAAGGCAGCCGAAGCCGCCTACACCGGCCCGCAGGAGTGCGTCGAAGAGATGCGCCGCGCCTTTGAGCGCCGCCGCGACCTCGTTGTCGGTCTTGCGCGCGCAATTCCCGGACTAAAGGTCAACGAACCCGCCGGGGCATTCTACCTCTTCCCCGACGTCAGCGCCTTCCTCGGCAAGAAAGCCGGCGACACGGTTATTGAAACCTCCGGCGACCTGGCCCTCTACCTCCTGAGCGAAGCCCACGTGGCCACGGTCGACGGCGCGGCATTCTGCGCTCCCGGCTACATCCGTCTGAGCTACGCAACCTCCGACGACAACATCCGCGAAGCCATGTCCCGCATCGCCTCCGCTCTTGCAAAACTCGCCTGATGCAGCGTGTACTTTTTCACGACACCATTTTTGGCCCCATCCATAGCCGGCGCCTCGGCGCCTCGCTCGGGGTCAACCTCTCGCCGCGCGACGGCAAGGTATGCTCCTTTGACTGCCTCTATTGCGAGGCCGGATTCAACGCCCAGGGGACCGGCACTACCGGGCTACCGCGGCGCGAGGAGGTACGCACCCTGCTGCGCCTGAAACTCGAAACGATGCGTGCCGACAATGCGCCGCTCAACGTAATCACCTTTTCAGGCAACGGCGAGCCTACGCTCCACCCCGAGTTCGAGGGCATAGTCAACGACGTCATTGACCTTCGCGACGAATTCTATCCCGAGGTCAAAATTTCCGTGCTCACCAACTCCACCCGCCTGGATAACCCGGCCGTTTGCCGCGCGCTCAATCGCGTTGACAACAACATTCTGAAACTCGACTCCGGCATCGAGGAGACAATGCGCCGCCTCGACCGCCCGACGTCGAAGTCATTCTCGGTCAATGGGGTCATTGAACAACTGAAACAGTTTGCCGGCACCGGCATAATACAGACAATGATTCTCCGCGGCGACGGCATCGACAACACTACCGACACAGAGATTTCGGCGCTAATAGAAGCGTACCGCCGGATTCGCCCGCGTCAGGTCATGCTCTACTCCATCGACCGCAAGACCCCCGACGAACTGCTACGCGCCGTCGCCCCCGACGAACTCCGCGCCATCGCCTCACGCATCGCCTCCGCAACCGCCCTCGACGTCACAGTCAGCTAACCCTCTCGCCAACCTGTAACCGCCGACATGGAACGAGGGGTTTCAAGCCCTCGCCTCGGCGCGACAAACCGTGCGCCCGCCGGGCCGCAGCAGAGCAGCCTAAAGGCGCAGAGCGCCGCCAACCATATGTAGCCCCGGGCAAAGACCGCGTCAGCGGTTGCTGCCCGGGGTTAGCGCGCCGTCCCATCCCCACCCAAAGCCGCGGTAGCGGCGAAACAACTGTGTCGCCACTACGCGGCAGGTTTCACAAAAGGTATTTGCGCCTTCAAGCATACAATTTCGCCCAAAATTTGCTCCTTAAAGGTGAAATCGCTATATTTGCGGAAAATTTCCTTCAATTATGATCGACTACAACCTTCAGGAATTCATGCGCGAGGCGCTGGATCGGACACCAACAGATTTTCGCCGCTACATGTATGAGCGGATCCCATGGGAAGACCGCATGATTGGTCTCGTTGGACCGCGTGGCGTCGGAAAATCTACGCTCGTCAAGCAACGCATATTGAGCAACGACGATTATTCTCAATGGCTTTATGTTTCAGCCGACCACGTATGGTTCGGCAACAACTCGCTGATAGGGCTTGCCGACACGTGGGTAAAACAGGGCGGCCGCTATCTCGTCATTGACGAAATTCACCGCTACGCAGGATGGTCACAGGAATTGAAGCAGATTTATGACTCATTTCCGCGACTGAATGTAATCTTCACCGGAAGCAGCGTCCTCGACATCCACAAAGGGTCGGCCGACCTGAGCCGCAGGGCTCTTATCTTCAACATGCAGGGACTCTCGTTCAGGGAATATCTCGCATTGTTCTGCAACGTCAGATTGCCGCAATATACGCTCGGGGAGATTATTGGCGGCAAAGTAAGAATACCTGACGACTTTCATCCGCTTCCATTATTCAACGACTATCTCCGCAAGGGATATTTCCCGTTCTGCAACCTCGCTGCCTACGAAATGAGACTCCAACAGGTTATTACCCAAACCCTGGAGGTTGACATTCCCCAATATGCAGGAATGAACGTGGCTACCTCACGTAAGTTCAAGAAACTGTTGTCGCTGATTTCTACGATGGTCCCGTTCAAACCCAACATCTCAAACCTCAGCGTTGAATTGAACGTTAGCCGCAACGACCTGCCGGATTATCTCATCTATCTCGAAATGGCCGGAATGATAGGACAACTCCGCGACGAAACCGGCGGCATAAGAGGTCTTGGTAAGGTCGAGAAAATATATCTCGACAATCCTAACCTGATCTACTCTTTAGGACAAGAAAATGCCAACATCGGCAACGTCAGGGAAACATTCTTCTACAACCAAATGCGCGTCAACCACGAAGTCGTAGCCTCAAAAATAACTGATTTCAAGATTGGAGATAACATTTTTGAAATCGGAGGCCACAAAAAAGGCAAACGTCAGTTGGAGAGCAACCCGAACGGCTTCGTGGTCCGCGACGACATCGAACATGGCCACGACGAGTTCGTGCCGCTATGGCAATTCGGGTTAACTTATTGAGACGTAGGGGGTGAGGCGGGGGAGGAGAGTTTCGGCGAGGGTCTTGGGGAGGGCGATGCGCAGCGAGCAGGTGTTGTCGAACGCGCGGTCAAGGATTTCTACGCCGTCGGTCTTCACCAGCTTCATGACGTCGTTCATGGCGGCATAGCTGAAGGTGAAGGCAACCTCGGTCATCTCTTCGCGCTCAACCGTGCCGGCCTCGTCAAGAGCCAGCGACGCCGCCTCGCGATATGCGGCTATCAGTCCGGGAGTTCCGAGTTTTATGCCGCCGAAGTAACGCACGACCCCGACAACGACATTGCGCAGCCCGCGGGAGTTTATCTGTCCGAGAATCTGTTTTCCGGCGGTACCTGACGGCTCGCCGTTGTCGGTCGAATAGGTTTCGGGGGCGTCGTCCGTGCCGATGACCCACGCCCAACAGACGTGACGCGCGTCGCAATATTCGCGCTGCAGTTCCGCCATGCGCGCCTTCGCCTCGGCAACGGTCGCCGCCGGCCCGGCAAATCCGAGGAACCGGCTCCGCTTCTCCGTAAACGCCGCCTCACCGGCTCCCCCGACAGTCAGATACTTCCCCATGTTTAATAATTGGTAATCAACAAATGTGTAACCTTTCGGTTATTTCGGTTCATGAAACTGACAAGGTACTCTTTGTCAAATGTACGGATATTGATGCCCGGTTGATTGTAAAGGCTATATATAAAATCAGTATTTTTGATAATCATCATCCATTTCGCTTCACACTCGCACAACAAATAATCAGCGAGGCGAATTTGATCTTGCCGTGTAAATGGATTTTGTGCATACGTGCTAAACTCGGAATCGTATGGCGGATCCAAAAACACAAAATCATTGACCGTTGGAGAAACTTCACGAAGAAACTCCTCAAAATCAAGATTAAAAATCGACGTTTTTTTAAAGAGGCTCTCAACCTCTACAGAACGATAATATGATAATTTCCTAAATAACAGCTTATTATTATATGCTATTCCGCCATAGGGCACATTAAAATCTCCGGAACTGCTATAACGAAACATTCCGCTATAGGCATAGTTCCTGATAAAGAAAAAAAGTGCAGTATGTAGATTTTTATTCTCCTCACGAATCCGCCTATCATTATAAAGAACGCGGAACGTCATATATATCGCACTCTTAATTGCGGTCAATATGTTATCATAAACATCCCTATCAGGAAGAATATTCTTCTGAACCTCCAACACACTCATGCGAGACAGTTTCCGCGAAAGATTGCACTGCAATTCTTTAATTAGGACAGCAGAGTATCCATTAAAAGGGGCTAACAATATTTGTGAAATTTCAGTCGCATTCTCCTTACAAAAGGCTTGAACCCGTATGGATATATCGCTCTGAATAACAACACCTTGTCGAATATCGTAAAATAGGGACAACATCTCGGGATGAACTTCCAAAAAACTATCTGCGTTTGACCAGCACTTATCAATGGTTTCAACATATCGATAGAACTCTTCAGATTGCATTGCGATGCTCTCATACAAATCGATAAGTTCGGTCGACAAATCGTTGATTACGTACTCACGTGCGCATATACCCATAAAGACAGAACCGCCACCAACAAACGGATCAATCAACCGCCGAAATCGCGGCGCATTTTGTATGATGTGGGTTAACTCTTTCTCCTTCCCTCCGGGCCATTTTATTATCGGAGACAAATTTGTTGGAGTTGCTTGCTCAAGTTGAAACTGGTCTTCAACATCTTGATTAAAGAAACTGGTCAATTCGTCGATTTTGCACCCATAATACGTATCTGTTTCTTTTACTCCATTAAAAATAGACGCATTTCGCTGACACAAAAGATCTTCAATCCTTTTTTTAGCCGCATCGAAGTAGAGACGGTCCTTCTCCACGCCGATAAAACGACGCCCCAATCTCAGGGCAGCATCACCAACCGAGCCTGTACCCATGAATGGATCGAATACAATGTCTCCGGGATTAGACGCAATCTTAATCATCTTGCTCAAGATTGACACAGGTTTTTGAGCCGGATGTTTGGGTGCCTGCAATCTTTCAGGCCTCATACATATTGGGCTTTCGATAAAATTGTGCATGTCAGATTGTGAACTAAAATTCCACGTATGTTTTTTATTCCAACACGTGAATATCATCTCACAACTGTTAAGAAACCCCGCTTTGAAAATCTTAGGCGCCGGATTTGTTTTATGCCATATCATAAAATTGGTTGTATCAAATCTATGGTCCAAACAATTATACCAGCGTCCAAGTTGGTTATACGATGTAAATATAAACAAATTGCCGGTCGGCTTCAGTATTCGTATAAACTCATCTGCCCACTCTTCAGGGTTAAAGTCCTCCATGTCCCACTGAGCTACATCATTATTCATCGGAGCCCTACCTGGCAACGGTATATTGCCTGTAGAATGCTTGCCCAAGTTGTACGGAGGATCTGTCAATATGAAGTCAATCGAATTATCCGGAATTCTCTTGATTATCTCTTTACTATCAGCACAAAGCGTACATTTTTGCCAATTTGGATTGTCCATCGTTTTCAGCGCAGGTAGACATTCTTGATTTTTTGAAGAGCATCAACTATTTTATAAGCATGCTTTCGATATTCATCAATAACAATCTCGTAGCCGTTAGGCATATCGCATACAAAATTCCAGAACGCACTACTAATCAACAGTTCGTCCTCATCAAAGAATTGCAATACCCGACCTTGATTCCAGGGATTTCCTTCTCCATAGCGATTATATGCGGTAGCAAAATATATCTTGATTTTCTCTTCCGTCCCGAGTGAATTGGCCAATATGCAGTATTGCTCCAAAAGTGCCTCTTTTTCCGAGCGAGCCTTTTTGTTATCAAGATCTCCACCGATTTTAAGTTCAATCAGATAATGTTCGCCGGTTTCAGGCTTTATGAGATAGTAGTCGCTCTCATGCCGTTTACTGTGTGAAGTCGCCGAGCATAGCCGGCTAATACCCTCATAATCTGAAATCTCAGGCTTCTTATGATTGATTCCTTTAGTATTCTTATATTGTTCCAAAAGTTCTGCAATTCGGTCAGTTTGCTCTTTATAGATAATCCCCTCCACATGCTGACTTACATCATACGTAATTTTGGCGATATTTATTGCCATTCTTTCAAGCATATTTCCCAAACTGCTATCTAACGAACGCGCCAGAGCTGAATAATACTGTATATCTGCGCCAAGCGCTGCAATGAAGACATTATGTATCTTCATGTTTATGGTGCCGTTTTCATCATCGGCCTCCCTTATATGACGGTCGGAAAAAGCAGAGGCATAGGAATCTACGGCTTGGCAGACCAACGCACGGATAGCTCTTTCTTTATTAGCAACGTAAATCATGTACTTTTTGAATTAACTATTATGAAGCAAAGTTAGTAAAAATTGAGCCGGGAAACAAATTGCCGTTCTAAAAATATGAATGCATTGATCAGTAGCGGTTGGCTTTGACATAGAGGGCGGCGGCAATGATGGCGTAGACAATGTTGGGAATCCACATGGCCACAGCCGGCGATGTCAGGCCGCTGATTGCAAACGTCTGGGTGACGCCCATGAACAGGATGTAGGTGAAGCTGAGGGCCAGCCCTATGCCGATATTGAGGCCCATGCCCCCTTTGACTTTGCGGCTCGACAAGCTGACGCCGATGAGCGTCAGGATGAATGCCGCCGCGCATGATGCGTAGCGACGGTGATATTCAATTTCGAACTGCTTGATGTTTGCAACGCCGCGCTCGCGCTGACGGTCAATATATTCGGCGAGTTCGGGCGAGGTCATTTTCTCCTGGTCCTGGCGCGAGATAATGATATCGGCCGGAGCGACGGGAATGACCGTGTCCATGTCGAGGCCCGTGCGGAGAATTTCGCGGTTCTCGCCAAAGGTGCGTTCGGTGTAGTTGCGCAGGCGCCATGAGTAGCCGCCGCGATAAATTGCCGTTCCCGCGGTGAGACGCGAGGTCAGCTTGTTGCCGTCGAACTTGTCGAGGCTGAAACGCGAACCACGTTTGTTGTGGGCCGAGAAGTCGCCGAAGTAGACAACCTGGCCGGGACCGATTTTCATCTGCACGTTGGAGATGACCGTGACGCGCTTGTCCTTGACGTAGGTGTTGGTGAAGAGAATACGCTTGGCGTTGGCCGGGGGAATGACGTATGCGCTGAGCGCCAGAGTTGCCGCCGCGATGACCGCAGCCGACACCATATAGGGGCGCACCAGGCGGTTGAAACTCATGCCGGCCGAGAGCATTGCAATGATTTCGGAGTTACCCGCGAGTTTCGACGTGAAGAATATCACGGATATGAAGACGAAGAGCGGGCTGAACTGGTTGGCAAAATATGGAAGGAAGTTCAGGAAGTAATCGAAAACTATCTCATTCAGGGGGGCTTTCTGAAATGCGTCGAACTTCTCGTTGATGTCGAACATCACCGTGATTGCAAGAATCAGAGCCAGGGAGAAGACGTAGGTGCCGAGGAACTTGCGGATTATGTATCTGTCGAGAATCTTGAACATTCAGAGGCGAGTAGTAATTGCGGCGATTTTGGTCTTTTTCCACTGTGCGAAGTCGCCGGCGAGGATGTGTTCGCGGGCCTGACGCACCAGGCTGAGATAGAAGGCGAGATTATGGATTGAGGCAATCTGCATTGCGAGAATCTCCCCGGCCTGAAAAAGATGGCGCAGATAGGCTTTGGAATATATGCGGTCAACCTCGGCGGCACCGTCTTCCTGAATTGGCGAGAAGTCGTTGGCCCACTTTGCGTTGCGCATGTTCATGATGCCGTGGTCGGTAAAAAGCATGCCGTTGCGGCCGTTGCGGGTCGGCATGACGCAGTCCATCATATCGACGCCGCGGTCAATGGCTTCGAGGATATTGGCCGGCGTGCCGACTCCCATTAGATAGCGGGGACGGTCGGCGGGGAGAATTTCGTTGACAACCTCAATCATTTCAGACATCACCTCCGTAGGCTCGCCGACGGCGAGTCCGCCGATAGCATTGCCTTCGGCGCCGAGTTCGGCAACCTCCGAGGCGGCACGGCGGCGAAGCTCGGGAAAGGTGCAACCCTGAACTATCGGGAAGAACGTCTGCGAGTGGCCATAAGGACATTCCGTCTCTTTGAAACGCTGCCAGCCGCGACGCAGCCAGCGCATTGTCAGGTCGAGGCTCTTCGAGGCATATGAATAATCGCTCTGGCCGGGAGGACACTCGTCGAGCGCCATCATTATGTCCGAGCCGATCACGCGCTGGATGTCAACAACCTTTTCGGGGGTAAACAGATGTTTGGAGCCGTCGATGTGGCTGCGGAAATACGCGCCCTGTTCGGTCAACTTGCGGTTTTCAGCAAGCGAGAAGACCTGAAAGCCGCCACTGTCGGTCAAAATCGGGCGGTCCCAGCCGTTGAACTTATGCAGTCCGCCGGCGGCGCGGAGAGTGTCGAGTCCGGGACGCAGATAGAGGTGGTAGGTGTTCCCGAGAATAATCCGGGCCTTGACCTGCTCTTTCATTTCCGAGAAGTGCACGGCCTTGATAGCGCCGACTGTGCCAACGGGCATGAATATCGGCGTCTGTATGGCTCCGTGGTCGGTCTCTATCAGTCCGGCGCGGGCGTTGGTGTCGGGCGCGGTCGCCTGAAGTTGGAATTTCATTTCAAAATAAAAAGCCGGAAACCTGTTCGGGGGCCTCCGGCGTGATAATGATTTGATGGGGTGAACAGTGGGGGTCGAACCCACGACCTTCGGAACCACAATCCGACGCTCTAACCAACTGAGCTATGCTCACCATCTGATTCCAAGCCTCGCAAGGGGCTTTTGCGAGTGCAAAGTTACGCAAAAATTTCTGACTCCACCAAATTTTTTACATTTTTTTGCAACAAGATTACGACAAATAAGCATTCACGCACTTTAAATTTGCGAAAAAGATGATTTTTTCGTTACTTTGCACACATCTACGACCATGAAAATTCATCAAATCAATATTAACCAATCATTATGAGTCAACAAAAAAAGCAATGGGGAGCCATCATCGTGATGATTGCGCTCTTCGCCATGATTGCCTTCGTGACGAATCTCTGCACGCCGATGGCAACCATCATCAAGAACCAGGGCGACATCTCGAACGTACTGGCACAAATCGGTAACTACGGCAACTTCATCGCCTACCTCGTCATGGGTATTCCCGCCGGCATGCTCATCTCGAAGTTCGGCTACAAGAAGACTGCCCTCATCGGCCTGGCCGTAGGCATCGCCGGCATTCTGCTCCAGTGGGTCAGCGGTCTGATCGACAACGGCGACAACGACCTCGTCTTCGGCGTCTACCTCTGCGGCGCATTCGTTGCCGGTCTCTGCATGTGTATCCTCAACTGCGTTGTCAATCCCATGCTCAACATTCTCGGCGGCGGCGGCAACAAAGGCAACCAGCTCATTCAGACCGGCGGCGTGTTCAATTCAACCGCTGCAGTTGCCTGCTACATACTCATGGGCGCGCTTATCGCCGACGCCACCAAAGCTAAAATAGCCGACACCACCCCCGCGCTGATGATTGCCCTCGCAATCTTCGTCATTGCATTCATCGTCATCAGCTTCACCAAAATCGAAGAGCCCAAACAGGCACCCGTTGAAATCAGCATGGTCAAGAAAGCCATGGGCTACCGCCATTTCGCCCTCGGAGCCCTCGGCATCTTCCTCTACATGGGCATCGAAGTCGGCGTCCCCAACTTCGTGCAGCAATACCTGATCAATGACCGCGGCATGGCTGGCGGCATCGTGGGCCTGCTCGTTGCCGTCTACTGGTTCATGATGCTCATCGGTCGCCTCGTCGGCGCCAGCATCGGCAGCAAAATCAGCGCCCGCGCAATGATCACCACCGTCAGCATCGCAACCCTCTGCCTCGTGCTCTTCGGCATGTTCGCCCCCCAGAACGTGCTCGTGTCCTTCCCCGGCGTTGACTGGGGCAAACTCGAGCTCATTTGGGCCGAGATCCCCGTGGGCATCTTCGCCTTCCTCCTCGTTGGCCTCTGCACCTCGGTTATGTGGGGCGCAATCTTCAATATGGCGGTCGAAGGCCTCGGCAAGTACACCGCCATCGCCTCCGGCATATTCATGACAATGGTGTTCGGCTGCGCCGTAATGGTGTTCATTCAGGCCTCGGTTGCCGACGTCGTAGGCTACATCCAGAGCTTCTGGGTAGTGGTTGCCTGCGCAGCATACCTGCTCTTCTACGCCCTGATCGGCTCCAAAGTCACCAAGCGCGCCGAGAAGTAAACGGCCCTAACCCCCAATCGCTTAACAAAGGGACGCTCCTCGGAGCGTCCCTGCTAATCTCCACACCACCCACACTCCCACACTTTCACACCCCCAATGAACTGGTTCGAATGTAAAGTCGCCTACCACAAGGTGGTCGAAAACGGCGTACAGAAAAAAGTCACCGACACTTTCATGGTCGATGCCCTCAGCTTCACCGAAGCCGAAGCCCGCGTTATTGAAGAAGTAACGCCCTATGTCAGCGGCGATATGGACGTCACCTCGGTAAAGAAAACCAAAATCTCCGAAATCTTCCGCGACGACTCCGCCGACAAATGGTACCTCGTCAAGGTCGCTTTCATCACCATCGACGAGAAAACCGCTACCGAAAAACGCGCCGTCTCCCTCATTCTCACCGCAGGCACCAACTTCAAGAACGCCTACGAAAACTTCATGGAGGGGATGAAAGGCACCATGGCCGATTTCGAAATCGTCTCCATTGCCGAAACCCCCATTCTCGACGTCTACGCCGCCAAACTCGATGCCCCAAGCACAAATCAGCAATAACCTCGCGGCTATTCTCCGGGAGCTCCCCGACGGAGTCAAACTCGTTGCCGTCAGCAAATTCCGGCCCCCGGAGGCCCTGCTCGAGGCCTATGCCGCAGGCCAGCGCCGCTTTGGCGAAAGCCGCGCCGACGAGCTTGCAGCCAAAGCCGCCGCAATGCCCGCCGACGTTGAGTGGCACTTCATCGGACATCTGCAGACCAACAAGGTCCGCAGCGTAGTTGCCCACGCAAACATCATCCAAAGCATCGACTCCGAGCGCCTGCTCCGCGTCGTCAGCGCCGAAGCCGCGCGCGCCGGTCGCACAATCGGCATAATGCTCCAGGTCCACGTTGCCGCCGAAGAGACCAAAACAGGCTTCGCCCCGGAAGAGGTTGAAGCGATGGCCCGCCTGGCCCGCACCCTGCCCGGCATAAAAACGCTCGGAGTTATGGGAATGGCCACGAACACCGACTCAGCCGCGCGCATTCAAGCCGACTTCAGAGTCATTGCCGCCTGCGGGGTCCTGGTTCGCGATATTATTCCCGACGCGACCGAGCTCAGCATGGGCATGAGCGGAGACTGGCCCTACGCCATCAATGCCGGCGCAACCATCGTGCGCATCGGAACATCCATATTCGGACAACGATAAAAATTTTTACATTTTTTTTGCAAATGTGAAAATTTATGCGTAACTTAGCGCCGTTAATTCTCCCCACAACATGGACATAACACGTAAAACTATTTACTTAACTCAATAACTCATAACTAATTATGAAGAAAAGTGCTATTGTTGCTCTCGCATGCGCAGCGCTCGTGTCGGCTAATACCGTCATGGCAGCAGTTCCCGAGATCACTTATGTTGAAGACCCCGCTCAGGGCTACACTTTCAACCGCTTCAAAGACAACTGGTTCATTCAGGCTGAAGGCGGCATAAACGTCATCTTCGGCCAAACCGACAAGGTTCTCGGCTTCGGTGACCGCATCGCCCCCGCTTTCGGTCTGCAGGCCGGCAAATGGTTCTCGCCCATCCTCGGCATACGCGGAGGCGCTACTTACCTCGGCCAGAAAGGCGCCGCTAATCAGGACGCTTTCAACCGCGGCGTATACGGCCTCACCATGGAGAATGGCCAGTACAAGACGGACGGCGACTACTACAAGACCCACGTCGGTCAGCTCGGCATCAACTTCGACGCCATGCTGAACATCACCAACTGGTGGTGTGGCTACAAGCCCAACCGCGTTTACAACTTCATCGCTTATGTTGGTGGCGCCACCTACTTCGGCTTCCAACACAAGTTCAAAGATGGCAACAACGACGGATGGGACACAGACTTCGACACCTCGCTCGCTCTCCGCGGCGGCATCATCAATAGCTTTAACGTCAGCCGTCAGGTTGCCCTCAGCCTCGACATCCGCTACACCGCAATTAGCAACAACCGCGAGTCGAAGATCTACAACGGCATCAACAACAACCTCGCCGCACTCATCGGCGTTACCTACCTCTTCAACCAGCGCACATGGACCGCTCCCATCGTACCGGTTATCCCCGTTATCGAAGACTGCGATCCCATCAAGGCCCGCCTGGCTGAATGCGAAGGCCGTCTGCAGGACACTCAGCGCAAGCTCGACGAGTGCCTCCGTCGCCCCGCTCCGAAGGCTCCCGAAGCAGCTCCCTGCATCCAGAACCTCGCAACCGTTTACTACCGCATTGGCAGCGCCACCGTTTCCGCTACCGACCGCAACGTCCTCAAGAGCGTAGCCACTACAATGAAAGCTGACACCTCCAAGAAGTACGTCGTTTGCGGTTGGGCCGACAACTACACCGGTTCCGATGCCGTTAACGCCCGCCTGCGCACCAAGCGTGCCGAGAACGTTAAGCGCATCCTCGTTTCCTACGGTGTGAATGCTGACCAGCTCGAAGTAACCACCAACGCCTCCGACCGCTTCGGTGGCAAGGACAACGTTTACATCGACCGCTGCGTAACCATTGATCCCGCAAAGTAGACTTCCTACAACATTCAAACAGAGGGGCGACGCCGCAACGGCGCCGCCCCTCTTCCATTTCCAGGTGCCGCAAAACCGGAGCGACCGACATGGAGCGAGGGCTTTCAAGCCCTCGCCCCGCCGCGACAACCCTCGCGCCCACGGGCGCCATAAAACCGCCCACCAACAAGCCCCACCCGCCTCATCAGAAGCTGAAGTGGAAGGCGACGCGGACGCCGTTGCGAGGGAGGCCGGGGGCGCGGTGGGTCAGGCGGTGAACGTACATAATGCTGAAAATGCGCATGATGTTACCCAGTCCGACGTTGAATTCCATGTAGGGCATCGAACCCATTGATGTCGTTCCGGCTGACTCGGGAAAGCGGAGCAGCGAGGGGTTCTTGGCCGGATTGTTGCGGTCGCTGAGGGTGCCCCAGATTGCGTGGAATCCGATGAGCTCGCGAAGTTTGAGTTTCTTGACGCCGGGAATGTAGTTGAGCAGCGCGCCGTTCATGCTATAGTTCATATGAAGCTCGACGTAGGTGTCGTTGATGAACTCCAGCGAGTTGAGCAGCGAAAATGCGCGCCGCTGGAAAAAGTAGCTCAGATTGGCGTTGGGGGTCAGCAGTGAGGGGAAGACCGTGCGGTCCCACACATGGCCCGCACCGAGCCGTGAGTCGACATACCCCCAGGAGGACAGATACCAGCGCTTGTCGATCGAGAACTCGGTCTTGTTGACGCCCCAGCGAGTGCCTAATATGCCTGCGGGAGCATATGTGTGGGTCAGGTGCATCACCGGCTTCTCGGTCACGATGTTAACGCGCCCGTTGACATACTGATAGTATTTTTCACCGGGGGCCCAGCGGATTTCACCGACAATGGCGCTTTGCTGAAAATGGGAGTAGCGCCGGCCGCTGCCGTTGACAAATTCAACATATGGTGTGGCCTCCCGGCGGCTATGCTGCAGGCCGAGGGAGAATGTCAGATGCCGGTCGGTCTCATAGTTGAACTCCAGCCGGGTCATGCGGTTATAAGTCATCATGTCGTTGTTGCCGCGGCTGACGGAATTGAATAGCGTTCCCGTCGCGCCATAGGTCTGACCGAGGCGGTCAACATCGTAGCTATGGCTCAGCCGCAGGGAGCGGATCGGGAATTCGCCGGGATGATGCTTCTTGCGGTTGAAGCTATATTCAACCGAGCCGCCATATTTCCAGCGGCGATCCTTGAAACCGTATGCCCCGTGGGCCATCAGAAACCAGTGTGGCGACATACTCCCGGTTGTCATCGCACCCAGGCGGACACGCCATCCCTCCAGGCCATTATTATTGAGGGTGGAGAAAATCGGCCCGATGGCAACCGGACCTCTCTCGCCGCCGGGGCGCACCCAGTCGCTGATAAGAGTGCCGAGAATTTTCTCGCCCCAATAGTAGACTTTGTTTTCACGCAGCCGCTCCATCATCGAGCCGATGCGACCGGCACCGCTCGGCGAGTCGGCCGGGCGAAACGAGGCAATCGAGCCTCCGAGGTCATTGCGCTCAATAACCTCGGTGCGCGAATCGAAGAGCGACATGTCGCGCGGCGGCAGGTAACTATGGGAATTATTGACAGTCAGGCGCGTCGCATATGCATCGATGCCAACGTATCGGGCCTCGATGATGACCTCGTCGCGCGTCTTCAAGCGCGAACCGTCCGGACCGCGGTCATACTCCTGGAGCAGATACATGTTGTTGATGAAGTTGACATTGGCCTCCTTTGGCAGGTGCATCTCGGCGCGTCGGATAAACATCGCCGAGTCCCCCTTGACGACGTAAAGGCGGCCGTTGAGGCTCGCCATCGACGCATTGTGGGGCACAAACGAGAGCACCACGAGCGAATCGCCTCGCTCGGCGTCGGCAATGGTATCCGAGAGATAGAACTTATAGAAATCGGTTGCCAGTCGCCCGAGAGGGCTGACAAACTTCTGGCGCAGCAAGGTGATATCATCGGCGTCATAGAGGTCGACCGGACTCATGACATCCTCGAAAATCGTCGTGACCGAAGCCACGTCGGCGAGCTTGTCGTCAAAACCGTGGCTTTGGCGCAGACGCACGACCTCGCGACGCGACTTAGGGTCGCGGCGATAGTAGACGTCGCTGACCTTCTCTTTCACCGACAGGTTCAGCACCGGACGCCCGGAGAGCTCCGTCGTGTCGACATATTCGCTCAAAAAGCCCAGCGCCCCGCCCGAATCTACCGGAAAGTTGATGATTCCGATGTTGATGCGCTCATAGACTCCATGACTGTAGTACTCATTATTAAGACGCGGATCCGTCATGTTGCGACGCTCCATCACCTTGCGCACGAACTCGACCGCAGGGTTGTTCTTCTTGGAATATTTCTCACGCCTGAGACGCACAATGATCTCCTCGAGCTGAAGATGTCGGTCTTCAGACCCGGAGTCGATTTCGGTAGCACCGATTCCCCAAGCAACCAAATATATCGTAAAAAAAAGTAATAATTTCTTTTTCACGCTATATAAACGCTCCGGCCGCACAAAATATTGCTCATCCTTCAAAAAGGACAAAATAAGCACGTTCCACCCGTGCTTATTTTGACCTTTTTGGTAAAAATAAGCACGTTCCACCCTCTCTTACGTGCTTATTTTTACACTTTCGCACCCAATCGTATAAGCATACAGAGCTGTCGGCACGAATTGAAGGGTTACTTTTTGCATACTACGTACAGTCGCTGCAGTCTCCGTCGTGACCAACGCCCGTTCCATCGAGTTCATCTCCATAAATCCGAGCAACGACTTCAACTCTCCAGGATTCTTGACATAACGGTCTGTCCATTTCAGTTCGACCGCCCCGGCGGGTTTCTGCGAGATTGCCGATAGCCTGACCAGGTCGACTTCGCCCGAAAGTTTTCCTTTTTTCCAATTTGCATAAAAGAGGGCGTCGAGAGTCTCTGTCGTATATTGATCAAACACCGCGGTCTCCACAAGATGATTGAACACACCGTCTGAAGGGCTGACCGGCGAAAACAATGCCGTAAATACCGACGGATTGGTAACATAAATCTTAAACGTCGTCACTCTCTGAAATCTACGGGCATTCTCGTCAACCTTATGCAAAATCTTTATCAGGAAAGCTGACTCGAGATAATCGAGATATTTGCGCAGCGTCTCTTTCCTTATGCCCGACTCTTTCGCCAGGTCTTCATAAGAAAACTCCTCGCCGGAACGAAAAACTATATGGATGAACAGACGGTAGAGGTCGCGCGTATCACTGATCCCATACAACCCGGGCAGGTCTTTGAGAAGCACCTTGTCAAGAATGTCTTCCTTGATATATCGGCCCGGATTATTGCGCATCTGCATCGACGTGACAACCTCGGGATAGCCTCCGTAGTTTATATAGTCGGCAAAACGCGCATTCAGCTCGGAGATGTTTACAACATCATAACCGTCGACCTCGCGCTCAAACCAGTCGACTTTCGTATTAACCACAAGATTTTCAAAACCTACCATTCGCAGATACTCGCAAAAGAGAAGCGGGGGCAGCGAAAAGTGGGTAAACCGGCCCGCACCGCTCTCAAGCGACTTCATCTTGAGCGCCGCAGCGGCAGAACCCGATGCGACGAAACGCGTGTAGCGGTTGACGTCGCACAACACCTTCAGGTGCGACTCCCAGTTTTTCAGATACTGAATTTCATCAAAAAAGACATAATAGCCCTCAGCACCGCCTTTGGATTTGAGCGCACGGAGCGCGAATGAGAGCATCTCTTCCAGACTCAGACCGCCGTAGATAGGAGTGTCGACCGAAAGGTAGATGATTTTATGCGGGCTGACCCCCGTTGATATCAAATGCCTTACGGTATGGAATATCATCACGGTCTTGCCGACCCGACGCGGGCCCAGCAGAAGGACGCTCCTACCCCGGGGCAACGACGTCACCAAATCGATAAACGGGTCAAGAAACATGCGTGGACGCATCTCGTCGAACTCGTCAAAAATATTGCCGTCGACCCACCAGGGATTGTCAACCACCATCCGCTTCAATATTTGCTCTTCGGGGAAATTTGTCATAATTCAATATTTTCGGCAAATATACGCATTTTTATCAAAATAAGCGCGCTGTACCCGTGCTTATTTTGACCTTTTTGGTAAAAATAAGCACGTTCCACCCGCTCTTAGGTGCTTATTTTGTAAAAAGCGGGAGATATTGAGGCCGTTTGACAATATTTTTGTAACTTTGCAGTCAGAGAAATTTTTCACATTTTTAACTCCACAATATCATGAGACTCATCATCGAACCCAACTATGCCGAGCTTTCACGCTGGGCCGGTAACTACGTGGCCAGACGCATCAACGAGGCCAAACCCACCGCAGGACATCCTTTCATTCTCGGCCTGCCGACCGGCTCATCGCCTCTGGGCATGTATCGACGCCTGATTGAACTTCACAAAGAGGGCAAAGTATCGTTTAAGAACGTCGTTACGTTCAACATGGACGAATACGTAGGCATTCCCCGCGACCACGCCCAGAGCTACTGGACATTCATGCACGAGAACTTCTTCAACCATATAGATATACCCGCCGAAAACATCAACATTCTCAACGGCAACGCCGAAAACCCCGAAACCGAATGCGAGCGCTACGAGGCCAAAATCGAGAGCTACGGTGGCATTGACCTCTTCCTCGGAGGCGTAGGCCCCGACGGCCACATCGCGTTCAACGAACCCGGCTCCTCGCTGAACTCCAGGACGCGCATGAAGACCCTGACCAAAGACACCATCATCGCCAACTCGCGCTTCTTTGAAAACAACCTCGACCTCGTGCCGAAAACGGCTCTCACCGTCGGCGTCGGCACCGTCATGGCCGCCCGCGAGGTGCTGCTGATGGTCAACGGCCACAACAAAGCCCGCGCCCTTCACCACGGCGTTGAAGGCGGCATCTCACAACAATGGACAATCTCCGCCCTGCAGATGCACCGCCACGCAATCATCGTCTGCGACGAAGACGCCTGCGGCGAACTCAAAGTCGACACCTACCGCTACTTCAAAGACATCGAAGGCGCCAACCTCAACCCCGACACTCAGCTCTAAGGACTCCGCCGGGGCAACAACCGAAAACCCATCGGTCGTCCGGCCATACACCCCATCTCTGAGACACAAAAATATCAACGGCCCGCTTCCGCAGAGGGAGCGAGCCGCTTTTTATTCGAGGGCAATAGATTAGCCTTCGATGATGGCCTCGGAGGGGCAAACAGATGCGCAGGTACCGCAGCTGATGCAGGTATCGGGGTCGATGTGGTAGATTTCGCCTTCGGAAATGGCGCTGACGGGGCATTCGGGCAGACAGGTGCCGCAAGCCACGCACTTGTCGGTAATTACGTAAGCCATTGCAGTTAAATTAGTTTGGTTAAAAAGTTTTGGAATTTGGTTAAGTCTTTATTGCAATTAAGCGCTGCAAATGTACAAAAAATTCCTTCTTTGACAAAAAATTTCGTAACTTTGCGGTCAACAACAAACGTTTGCAGACTTATGGAAGATAACAAGGGAAGAAATTGGGCGCCCCTGATTGCCGGAGGCGTCGTTGCGCTGATTATTGTCGGCGTTCTGGTTTGGCTGCTCCTCAGCCAGAAACAAGCCGCCGACGAGGCCCTGCTGAAAGTTCAGGAACTGGAGCTCGCCAACGAGCAGCTGCAGCTGAGCAACGAATATGACGAACTCTCGGCATCGTTTACCCAACACGAAGGGCAGATGGTGCTCTTCAACAACGACAGCATCCGCGCCGAATATGAGGCCGCGAAAAATAAAGTCGAGCAACTGCGTCAGGAGCTCAAGCAGCGCGACCGGCTCAGCCAGCAACGCATTGCCGAACTCCAAAAAGAAATCGGCACCCTGAAAGAGATTATGCGCCACTATGTTGAGCAGATCGACGAGCTCAACCAGCAGAACCAGGAGCTGCGCGCAAAGAACGAGACCCTCGAGCAGAGCAACCGTCAGCTCTCGAACCGCGTTGCGGAGACCGCCTCGAAAAACGAAGTGCTCAGCCAGCGCATGCAGCTCGCCGAGAAACTCAACGTCAGCGGCATCAACCTGCAGGCGCTCAATTCAAAGGGCAAGCCCGAAAAGAAAATCAAAAAGGCACGCCAACTGGCCGTCACCTTTACCATTCCGCAAAATAACTCGACACCCGTCGGCCGTAAGAGCATCTTCATGCGCATAACCACCCCCGAGGGCAACCTTCTGCGCGGCAACGGCATCACTTTCCCCTTCGAGGACGCAACCCTCGAGGCGACCGCCAAGAAAGACGTTGAATATGAGGGCAACGAAATCCCGGACATAACGATTTACTGGGACAATAACTCGACCCTCACCCCCGGCAGCTACCGCGTTGAACTCTTCTGCGACAACTATCGCCTGGCGTCGCGCAACTTTGAAATGACCAAATGACCGAAATCTTCAGCTACATACGCGAACAGACCTGCGGCGTCGACATCACGACGTGGCAGGCCCTGACGCGTCTGTGTCTGAGCCTGATTTTAGGCGCCGTTGTCGGCTATGAGCGCAAGCGCAAAGGTCAGCCCGCGGGGCTGCGAACCTTCGCCCTCATCGCCATGGGCGCCACGTTGGCAATGATTGTGAGCATCTACGTCTGTCAGGAATATGTCGGACTGAAAAACGGTGACCCTGGACGCATTGCCGCGCAGGTCATCACAGGCATCGGCTTCCTCGGCGCCGGAGCGATTATCCAGGCAAAAGGCTCGGTGCGCGGCCTGACAACCGCCGCCGGAATCTGGATGGCGTCAATCATCGGCCTCGCCGTCGGAGTGGGGCTATACGTGGTTTCAATCTGCGCAACGCTGCTGATACTCTTCATTCTCGTGCAGCTCGAAAACATTGAGCATCGCCTCGACATGGGTGCCGAAAGCCGCATTATCCGGCTGAAGGTCAAGACTATCTGCACAGACATGCAGCCCTATTGCCACGCGCTTAGGGAATTCCACGGCTCGCTGACCAACACCTACGTGGACTATGACTACGAAGCCGGCGTCACGCGGCTGAACCTCGTGGTTCTCCTGCGCGAACACACCGACTACATAGCCCTCTTCCAGGCCCTCTCTCGCGTCTACCCCACCGAGTCAATCTCCATAGCCAACCAGCTCTCCTGAGCGGCAACACCCTCCAATTAAGAACCTCCCCCCGCTTTATGCCCGTAATATACATTATAAACGGAATTCTGATTTCGCTTTTCGGATTTGACCATAATCCCCCACACATTCACGTCAGATACGGCGAATATAACTTCACGATAACGTTAGATGAACGCATTGTTACAGGCTCAGCTCCATCCAATGTCATTCAGCAGGTAAATGAGTTTATGGACCTGCATATTGATTAACTGCGTGAACTATGGGAAAAAGCGCAAAAAGGCGAAAGAATAAATAAAATCTCACGATAATGAATACTTTGACTGTTATTAACGCAAAATATCTTGGCGGCCATGTGATGCTCTGCACGTTCAGTTCAGGAGAGGTAAAGAAAATCGACATGTCTCCCCTGCTCTCTTTTCCTGCCTATTCCGAGCTCAGAGACGAGGCTAAATTTCAACAATTCGGACTGGATGACACCATCTTTTGGTCCAACGGGGCAGATATCGCTCCGGAATGGTTATACGATAATGGCATAGCCGCAAACTAACCATTAACCCCTAACCCTACTAACCCTTACCAACCATGCGGCCGCGGGCCGACAAAAATGATTGAATCGCTGATTACCGACCTGGCGTATATCATGGTGCTTGGCGCCATTGTGACGCTCCTGTTCAAATGGATAAAGCAGCCCGTCGTGCTGGGCTACATCGTTGCGGGCTTCCTCGCGAGTCCCAATTTCGAGCCGCTGCCGTCACTCGCCCATGCCGACAACATCGACTTCTGGGCCGAAATCGGCATCGTCGTGCTCCTCTTTACCCTCGGTCTGGAATTCAGTTTCAAGAAGTTGATGGACTGCGGCGGCTCAGCAATCGTGACGGCGCTGATTGTCATTACCGGTATGCTCTGCACAGGCTTCTGCATCGGCCATCTGCTCGGGTTCTCGAACATCAACAGCATCTTTCTCGGCGGCATGATTTCCATGCAGTCAACAACCATCATCATAAAAGCCCTCGGCGACCTCGGGCTGCGCCACAGGCGCTTCTCCTCTCAGGTTCTCGGTGTCTTGATAGTCGAAGACCTCTTTGCGGTATTGCTGATGGTTGTGCTCTCGTCGGTTGCCGTCAATAACTCCGTAGAAGGCTCCGAATTGCTGATGAGCATGGCCAAGCTGGTCTTCTTCCTCATCATCTGGTTCGTGGTCGGCACCTATGTGCTCCCGACGCTGCTCAACAAAGTACGCCGCCACCTCAGCGACGAAACCCTGCTGGTGCTATCCATGGGCCTCTGCCTGGGCATGGCCGTGTTCTCCGTCTACTGCGGCTTCTCGCTCGCCCTGGGCGCCTTCGTGATGGGTTCCATCCTTGCCGGCACGAGCTATGCCGAACGCATCGAACACGTTGTCAGCCCCGTCAAAGACCTCTTCGGCGCCGTCTTCTTCATCTCCGTCGGCATGATGGTCAACCCGACCATCATCGTTGAATACTGGCGCCCGATTCTGTTACTCTCGGCCGTGGTTGTCGGCGGCGGCATCATCTTCGGGACCTCGGGCATGCTCCTGACGGGCCAGCCGCTGAAAATCGCCGTCCAAAGCGGTTTCACCCTGACCCAGATAGGCGAATTCTCGTTCATCATCGCAACGCTCGGAACCTCGCTCGGCGTACTTGACTCCTCGATGTATCCGATAATCGTCGCGGTCTCGGTCATCACGACGTTCGGCACCCCCTACTTCATCCGCCTCGCCGACCCGACATATAACTTCATCGCCGCCCGCCTGCCAAAGCGCTGGCAATTCCTGATCGACCGCTACTCGGCCTCGGCAGCCACCGAAAGCGAAAGCCGTCGCGTCTGGCAGAACATTCTGCGCCGCTACGTCTGGCGCATTCTTCTCTACGGCACCCTGCTGATTGCAATCATACTCATTTCCAACCTCTACATCCGACCGCTGATTCTCGGCCGCATCTCCGGAACGTGGGGACGGTTGATATGCTGCGCTCTGGAACTCATAATGATGTCGCCATTCCTGCTCGCCCTGACCTACCACTCCTCACGCCGAGCCGAGCGCCAGCTGCTCATAAAGCTAAACTCACGCGCCTCGGTGCCTTTGGCCGTCATGGCGCTGCTCCGCCTTCTGATGTGCGTGATGTTCATAATCTACGTCATAGGCAGCTTCTTCGGCTTCGGCTTCGGAATAACGTTCGGTCTGGCGGTCTTCATCCTGACGTTCATATTCGTTTCGCGCAGGGTCCACCACCGTCTGGCTCGCCTGGAGTCGCGATTTCTCGATAACCTCAACGAGCGAGAACTGCGCCGCACCGGCTCGAAAAACAACCTCGTCAGCGACATGCACCTGGCCTACGGCACCGTGGGATACGATTTCCCATTCGTCGGCGACCGCCTCTGCATCAGCAACGTAGGCCGCAAGTTCGGCATCAACATCGCTTCCATTCAGCGCGGCGGCAAAGTCATCCCCGTGCCCGGCGGCGACGAGCGCCTCTTTCCCGGCGACGTTGTCGGCGTTATCGGAACCGAAGAAAATATCTCCGACTTCATGACTCAGCTCGAACTCGGCGCCGACGCCTCGGCCGCCGAAGGACGCCGCGAAGACGTGCGTTTCTCGTCAGTCACACTCTCGCCCCACTCCCCCCTGCCCGGCAAGACCATGCGTGAGGCCGATTTGCGCAACCGCAACCACGCTCTCGTCGTCGCCCTGCAGCGTCAGGGAGCCTTTGTGCGACTGAACCCCGACGAAGCCTTCCGCGAAGGCGACGTGGTCTGGCTCGTGGCCCAGCCCTCGGCGGCGGCAGCCCTCGCATGATTTCCGATTTTGAAATTCCCCAAAAAAAACTTATCTTTGCAGTAATAATTCAATTCCATATTCTATAAACCAGCCATGAAAAGATACTTTCTTTCTGCATTCGTAGCCGCGGCCTCTCTCTCCGCCTTCGCCGCCTACGACTTGAACTTTCCCGAAGGCACTCAACAAACTGCAACCAACCCCAAACGTATTCTCCACGGAGTCACGTTTAAAGTCGGCAACCTGCCAGACCAGTATGTCACCGTCGGTCAAGTGTCGGGAGGAGACCTCTTCATAGATTTGACCTCACAGTGCGTTGTGCTCAACCCCGGAGTTCCCGCAAAAATCGAGTTCAACTGGGAGGGCAACTGGATGAACAGCTATGTCTATCTTGACCGCGGCAACGACGGTCAGTTCGACGCCTTGCTGACCGACGACAACCTTCCCGACCCCGCAGGCGACATTCTGGCGTTCTCAAACCTCGGCAACAAAAACTCCGCCGGCGAGGACGCCATCGACTCAAAAAATGTTCTCGGCAACACCGTGCTGCTGCCCGAAATCACCGTGCCCGATCTCGAGCCCGGCCTCTACCGTATGCGCTTCAAAATTGACTTCAGCGACGTCGACCCCGGAGGCCGCAAACCCGACGAGAGCAAACCCACAGGTCCGGACATTACCGTTGGCGGCTGCATTGCCGACGTCATGGCCTACATTACCGAGCCCGCCGTTCCCGGCTCGCTCGCCGACATCACAGTAAAGGCTGAAAACGGCACGCTCGACCTTTCGACTCCCGACGCCGACGGCAATTTCACCGTCACCGGCTTGCCCGACCCCAAGTGCGTCTTTAAGGGCGTCAACGTCATCAACGTGCTCTCCGCCCCCGAAGGCACGACCTTTGCCGACGAGAATATCGGCAACTCCGTTGTCCAGCATCTCTCTACCGGTAACGAAGTCTCGCTCTCACTCAACGACTTCTACACTCACGGCACCATCGAGGGACTCTTCGTTGACCCCGCAAGCAGCGGCGCATTCTTCGACTACGACTCTCCCTACGACTCGGAAAAGACCGAACAACAGGGCATCACCTCAATCACCTTCAACGGAGAAGAGCAGCCCGTGGTTTCTCTGAGCACCTATACCTTCGTTAACCACGCATTCAACCTCCCCGCCGACGGCACGTTCACGATGCAGTGTAAGTATAGCGGCAACGCCAAAAGCTATCGCGTATATGTCGACACCGACCAGCGCGGCATATTCGCCGAACCCCTCTACGAGGGCAACACACTGACACAAATCGGCGACATGAAACTCCCCGAAGGAACCGCTGCGGGCGTCTACCGCGCTCGACTCGAAGCCGCTGACCACTGCGTCGTTGACTTCCTCATCAACGTCTACGGCCCCACCGCCAACTTCCGCGCCAATGCCCTCAACGGCATCATCCTCAGCGCAGACGGCAAGGCTTTGGCCGAAACATTCCCGACCATGAAAGCCCTCGACCTGCAGGTGCTTCCCACCCTGCCCGGCTTCGAAGTTGACTCCATCATCGTGCGCCACGGCCACAACATCACCGACGGCGAATTCATCTCCGGCAACCGCCAATATGTTGACCACTCGATCAAACTCGGTTCCGACGGAAAGGTAACCATTCCCGCCGAACTCATCGACGGCGACTTCATAGTCTACGCCCTCTTCTCGGAAAGCGCCGATAGCGAATGGACCAAAGTCTGGGGCGACGAATTCTCGACCGACGCAGTCGACACCAAGCGCTGGGGCTACAACGAGCGCTACGCTGCGGCCTGGAACTACTGCATGGCCCAGACAACCGAACAACGCGCAAAAGCCAACGTCATGGATAACGGCTACTACAACTCCTACGCCCTCCCGGCAAGCCAGTTCCCCGGAGAAACCGCCCCGATGGTAACCGGAGCACTCATCACCCAGCGCCAGCTCGAAGTGCGCTACGGCAGGATTGAAGCCCGCGCCAAGACCAACCCCTACTCCGGCAGCTTCCCCGCATTCTGGATGATGCCCGCAGAGTCGAAACTCGGCGGAACAGACATCAACACCTGGCCCAACAACGGTGAAATTGACATCTGGGAACAGATCAACACCGAGCAAACCGCCTATACGACCATCCATAGCGGTTGGGCCAACTGGAGCAGCGACAACACAGGCTGGCCCGCGCCCAAGCAGTCATCGCCCACAAAGACCTCCAGCGTCAGCAGCGACCCCTCGCAATGGCACGTCTATGCCCTCGAATGGGACGCCGAAGAACTCCGCTGGTATATTGACGGAAAGCAGATTTTCTCATACAAGAACATGCACTACTCAGAAGAGGGCTCGCCCTACTACACAGAAGCGGTTACATGGCCTTTCGACAAGAAATTCTACATTATCATCAACCAGAGCGTGGGCAACGGCAGCTGGGCCGCAAAACCCGACACCGGCCACACCTACCTGACCCAGTTCGACTACGTCCGCGTGTATCAAAAAAAGAACGACGCCGACTATCAGCTGATGAACGCTCTCGGCACCAACGGCGACGACCCCGGGTTCTATAGCCCTGCATCGACCGTGGTCAATGACTACCAGAGCGGCATCGACGAGGTCATCAATGCCGGCAACTTCGACGGCCCCGCAGTCTACTTCGACCTCGCAGGACGCCGCGTCAACCCCGACGCCCTCACCACCGGCATCTACGTCGAGCAGCGCGGCGACAAGGCCAACAAAATCGTCATCCGCTAAACCCCAACCACCATAAATAACCTACATGACAGTGGCGGCTTTTCAGCCGCCACTTCTCATATCCTCCCGCTCCATAAAGGTAACCATCCGAACTAAGCCGACTATTAACAGACAAAAAATCTCAGGAGTCATTC
>CAZKOF010000004.1:0-75062 GCA_964554335.1 uncultured Bacteroides sp. | reverse complement strand
AGAGCACGACCTTGCCAAGGTCGGGGTCGCGGGTTCGAGTCCCGTTTTTCGCTCTGAACTATTGTCCGGATGGCGGAATTGGTAGACGCGCTACTTTGAGGGGGTAGTGGCCATTAGGCCGTGTGAGTTCGAGTCTCATTTCGGACACAATAGTGGAAACATCCTGCTGACCTCGGTCGGCAGGATGTTTTTGTTATTCATCTATGACTTCCGAAAACATTCTCTCGAAGACTATCAGTTTGGCGCGTTTCCCGATGATGTTGCTGATTGTGTTGATCCATAGCGACATTATGGACCGTTTCCCGGCCGATGCGATGACGCCGGTTGCCGCCGATGTGATTTTTGCGCTTTCTCATACGGTGGCGCGCGTGGCGGTGCCGCTCTTTTTCTTCATGTCCGGATTTCTCTTCTTTTATAAGAAAGCGCCTGAGGCCCGTGGCTTTTTCTCCGGGCAACTACGACGTCGGGTGCGGACTCTGCTGGTGCCGTATCTGCTTTGGAATCTTATCGCGCAGATGCTCAGTGCTCTCAAGAATCGTGCTCTGCCGTCGGTGTCTGATTCCGTTAATGGGTTCGGACCCTTTTCGCTTGTGCCGTCACACGGAATGCTGGGCGTTTACGACCCTTCGGGTGTGCCCGCAGATATGCCGTTGTGGTTCCTGCGCGACCTGATGGCCATAATGCTCCTCACTCCCCTGATATATCGGGTCTTGAAGTCGCGTGCCGGAGTGCCCTTCTGCGGTGTGCTTGTCCTGTTGTTCTTCTTTGGTGTATGGCCTGACGCTTGCTTTTGGTTCTCGTTGACCGGAGTCAGCTTTTTCTGCTTCGGAGCGGCCTTTGCAATCCGCCGCCGTGACCCGTTGATCCTTTCGGGGGCTGCTGCCCGGGCGATTTTTGTGTTGTTTGCCGTTGTGGTGACGTTGCGCGTCATCTTTCCCGACGGTCAGGCCGGAGCGAGGCTCCTGGCTGCTGCCATCATGTGCGGAGTGCCGGCGATGTTGTCGACATGTGCGGCATTGGCCCGCCGCGGAGTGGAGCCGGCGGCATTCATCGCGAAGTCGACATTCTTTATGTATGCCTTTCATCTGATTGTTGCCCCGACGGTCAAAGGTGCGGTCGTCGCCGCCATAGCTCCCGTGAGCACGGCCGGATTTATTGCGGCATATTTTCTCGGATTTGCCGGAATTGTCGGTGTGAGTCTGGCCGTCTACTACGTCGGAGCGCTCCTGTTTCCGCGGTTCGTGGCGGTGCTTTGCGGAGGGCGTTGACGAAAAATCTTTGCAATTTATGAGGTTATGTCGGAAATTTTCCGTAAATTTGCCGCGCCATTACGAATAGAATCGGCCTTACCAGCCGATGAATTCATTCGCTTTTCTACGCATAATTAACAGATTTACAATATGAAGAAAGACATCCATCCCTCCAATTATCGCGAGGTCGCATTCAAGGACATGTCCAACGAAGAGGTGTTCATCACCCGCTCCACCGTGGCCGCTAAGGAAACCATTACCATCGATGGCGTTGAGTATCCTCTGGTAAAACTGGAAATCACTTCCAGCTCTCACCCCTTCTTCACCGGCAAGCAGAAGCTCGTCGACACCGCAGGTCGCGTCGACAAGTTCATGAGCCGCTACGGCAACCGTACCAAAAAGAACTAATCCGCGCTGCGGACAACTTTATTGCGAGAAGTGACCCCCGCAGGCGGTGTTGCTTCTCGCTTTGCATTTCAGCATATGAGCGAACGGTTGTTTCGGTTCAAGCAGTTTGCCGTCAGCCATGAAGCCTCAGCCATGAAAGTCGGAACCGACGGGGTGACCCTCGGGGCTATGGCTCCGGCGCGAGGACGTGTGCTCGACGTAGGTTGCGGTTGCGGGCTTATCGGACTTATGCTCGCGCAGCGCGGAGCCGACAACGTCGTGATGATAGATATTGACCCCGCCGCTGCCGGAGAGGCTGCCGCCAATGCCGCGGCGTCGCTCTGGGCGTCCCGGGTACGCATCCTGACGATGGACTTTCTGCTCTTCGACTCCGTGGAGCCGTTCGATTCCATTGTCTGCAATCCGCCGTTTTTCGCTACCGGGCAACTTGCACCCGACCCGCGTCGCGCCGCCGCACGCCATGAAGTCCTGCTGCCGGCCGAGGCGTTCATGGCCCGGGCCGCCGGTATGCTTTCGCCGGGGGGAACGGTGTGTGTCATTCTGCCGCCCGACCGTTTGGACGCCTGGACTTTCGCAGCAGGGATTGCAGGGTTGAACTGCGTTGACATCTGCGAAATACTGACCAAGCCCTCCGCGCCTCCGCGCCGCGTGGTTGCAACCTTCGGGCGCGATGCCGACGGCTGCACTCGGCGTGCTATGGTCCTGAACTCTCCGGAATATAAAACCCTAACCTCTGCATTCTATTTATGAAGCTTGCCCTGACGTTTTGGCAGCGCATTGTGCTGCTCGTCCTCTTGATGACAGTCGGTCTTTTCCTGACATCAGCTCTTCAGATGCTGCTCGGTCGGCTGACCGACAACGGATTGGCCGTTACCCGCATAACCATCGTTGCCCAGGAGTTACTGGCCTTCGTGCTGCCGGCGTTGCTGACCGCTCTGCTGATCACGCGCCTGCCGGCCGACTTCCTCTGCCTGCGTTCGCTTCCGTCGGCCCGGATGACCCTGCTGGGTCTCGCCACGCTGGTTGTCTCCATCCCCGCCATCGACGGTCTGAACTCCCTATGCGCCATGCTCCCGTGGCCGCAACCGGTGCTTGACCTCGAAGCCGCTGCCCTGGCGGCCACTCTCGAGGTCGTCGGGCCCCATACGGGCGCAAACCTCGCTCTGGCGCTGATGATTATGGCCGTGTTGACCGGATTGAGCGAGGAACTCTTTTTCCGCGGGGCAATGCAGGGCCTGTTCCGTTCGGGCGCGGGCGTTCACGTTGCTGTCTGGGTAACGGCGGCGATTTTCGCTGCCATGCACGGTCAGGCCGTCGGTCTGCTTCCGCGTATGCTCCTGGGCGCATTTTTCGGCTATACGGTAGTGTGGACCGGGTCACTATGGCTTGCCGTCGGCTGCCATGTGGTCAATAATGCCCTGGCCGTGATGACGATATGGGCGGGAATTGACTCGGTGTCAACCCCCGCCCTCAGTGCGGTTTCCGCGGCTCTCACCGTCGCGGGAGTGTATATGATGTTGCGTCAATCCGGGTCAAGGTCGAGAGGCATGTAGTGCTGATAGGGATGGTCGCAGGCCGGGCAGGCCGTAGCGGGGGGTTCCGTGCCGTAATAAACGTAGCCGCAGACCATGCATTGCCATTCAATCGGCTCGGGGCGTTTCCAGACGGTGCCTGCTTTAATCTGCTCGATGAGCCTGCGGAAGCGTTTTTCGTGGCGTCCCTCCACTTCGGCGATTGCGCGGAAGTGTGCGGCGATTTTGGGGAAGCCCTCCTCGTCGGCGGTTTTGGCTGCGTCAATGTAGGCAACTACGCCCTCGCGCCGCTCTTCTTCGGCAGCGATCTCGAGGTTGTCGACAGTCTTGCCGATAACACCGGCGTCGACTGTCAGGTCAACGGCAACCCGGCCCCCTTCGAGGAACTTGAAGAAGACCTTGCCGTGGCGCAATTCGTTGGCGGCAGTGTCGGTGAATACCTTTTCAATGGGGAAAAAGCCTTCTTTCTTTGCTTGGGCTGCATAGTATGTGTAGCGGCTGTAGGCGGCAGATTCGGCCATGTATGCAGCCACGAGGTTCTCCTCGGTCTTGGTGCCTTGGATAGATTTTTTTTTGGTTGTCATAGTTATAAATGCTTTTGGTTTGAAATTCGGTTACATCAAACCAACGCCTCCGCCCTCCGATTGGTTCACACCGGCGGGGTGGGCGGGGCGAGTGGGGGGAATGTGTTAACGCGTTAACAGTTGATTTTAAGTTTTTTTGGCCTTTCGGCGCTAACTTTCGTTGGCCTGCGGGCGTTAAAAAGTCAGCTATTGAAATTATGTGAACTGATTTGCATCCCTCGTCCTCTGCGACTGAGTTGAGAAACTGGGTGCAGAGGCTCTCATAAATAAATAGTTGAAACGTGAGGGGAGGGGCCCGGTGATGAACCGCCGCCCCTCCTTTTTAGTGCCTTGCCTGAGCCAGTCGGCGGCACATGCGCTCGTGGCTGACAATCATATAGCAGAGAATCAGGTTGCCGAGGGTCAGTTCGCAAACGAAATAGACCCAGGGGGCGCCAGCGAGCAGGCAGATTGCCAATGTTATCGAGCGCCAGTTGAAAGTCAGCACGTTGGCCCATTTCATCAGCGGCAGGGAACCTTCGCGAAATCCGGCCGGGAGGGTAGGGGCATCGCATAGCCTCAGGGCTTCCGGAGTCAGTGCTTCCTGAAAGAGGGTATAGCGCAGATAAAGGCGCAGAATCAGGCGCCTGAGGCCACGGGCGTCAGCGAGCTTGCGGCGCAGGGCCGCCGAACCCTCGAACTCGCTGGAGCCATTGACGGCGCGCAGGTGCATCTGACGGTAAAAGTCGGCCATGGCGGCCTGAAAGACATGGCTTGCGCCCGCGCATATCGCCAGGCTCCAGATTGCCCATGTGTGGGCGTTGAACAGGGCAACATGTTCATTAGTGCGCAGGCAGATGCACACGTAGATTGTCGCGAACCAGAAGTTGCCGGCCATGCCGTCGAGAATGCGTCCGAGCTGGGAATATTGCCGGGTCATGCGTGCGAGCTGGCCGTCGGCCGAGTCGAAGGAGTTTGCGAGTATGAGCAGCAGCAGGCCGGCAATATTGGTCGGCAGGTCGGCCGGATAGAAGCAGAGCCCCGCGGCGACGCCGATGAAAATCGATGCGATGGTTATTGCGTTGGGCGAGATACCGAGCCGGGCGGCGATGCGGGCCTCGACCCATCCGATGCGGCGGTAGAACCAGATGTCGATGTGCTCCTCCGTGTCGAGGCTTTTGAGTGATGATTTGAAGTCGCCGTTGATCATCGTTTCATCATTTTGCGTGCGCGGCCCGCAACGTATTTGGTTATCGCTTTCGTCGCCTCGCGGCGGCATGGTGCAAACGCCGGCCAGTCGTTGAAACTGACGATTACGAACTGTCCGCTATGCGGGTCGACAATCGCGTCGCCTCCATAGACGATTACTCCTAAAGCGCGGGCGGCGCGCTCGCAGACACTGCGGAACTCTGCCGGGTCAAATACCGGTTCGGCCGGGGCGTCAGCGGTGAAAAAATAGTGGAAAAAGCCCGTTGTGTCAACTCCATAGAATTTCAGATGAAGCCCGCGGGCATTGGCGGCCACGGTGGCTTTGCGGATTCCGCGTATAAAGAATTCGCTCAGAAGCTCCTGGGCTTCCTCGATATGGCGGGCGCGTACAACATCCTCTTTATGTATGGTCTGGCAGTCGGCACGTTTGACCCAGCATTGGTCGAATCCGGCCTCGGCCAGTTGGCTGCGCACGTCTTCGTCTGTGTTGACAACAACCGTTGCCGGTTGGGGAATGCCTTCGCGTTCAAAGACCCGCACCATGTTGGCCCGGGTGCAATGGTTGATTGCGTGGCCGCTATTGACGACCTCGCGGCCCGTGCGTTCCAGGGCGAGCAGGCGGGTCGTCGCGCGCTCGTCGCGTGTCATTGCCATGACAATCTGTTCCGCGCCGATTCCGTGGGCAATAAATTGTTCTTCACTATAGATGTTGACCTGCAAGCCTTTGCGGCGCAGCTCGGCGGCGACGTCGTTGAGAATTGCCGCATCGCGGCTGACGTTGTTGGGCGAAAAATGCCCGGCTCTCAATATTGCTGCAACACTGACAATCATCACTCATTCTCCGACAAAAACTCGCGTGCCTTCAGCAAATCTTGCGGACGGTCAACGTCGAAAACCTTACCCATTTTGAACGCCATGACATCGATGCCCTGGAGCAGCAGGGAGCGTTGGGCCTCGCGTAAACCGTTTATGCCTGTGTCGATTGCCCGCTCCAGGGCCATGCGGGCGCGGTGGTTAAGGCCGTAAATGCCTGCCGACACGAATTCCGCCCCCTGTTGGGCAAAGTCGCGGAATGCATGCACGCGTCCCGAGGCGTCGACCTCGACATAGAGAGGCTTCTCGTCGTCGGCATATCGCGTGACGCCCATAAGGACGTCGGCCTCGGTCATCGACTCGAAAGCGGTGACATAATCGTAGAATTCCGATGCCAGGAAAACCGTGTCGACCGTCAGGGCAATGACCGGTTCCCCGACCGGAAGAGCCTCCAACGCACGCCGGAGTGAATGGGCGGCTGAGAGGGTCCGGGCGGCGATGACTTCCGGGCGGAAAGGTAGGGCGAGGCTTCGGATGTGGGCCTCGATTTCAGGTTTCCGGTTGTTGGTGATAACAACAACATCCCCGACTCCCGGGCGCTCTGCGATGATGTCAAGCAGGCGTCCGACGAGCGTGCGCCCCTGAATCGTTGCCAACGGCTTGGTGGCGACCATGTTGAGGCGCGACCCTTCTCCTGCAGCTAAAATGGCGTAATGCATGAATATTATGATTATGCCCGCAAAATTACGAAAATTTTTGTAATTTTGCACTCTCTTACAAATCGACATTTTCCATGGAAGATAGAAAAATAAAAGTGGGAATCACCCACGGCGACTATAACGGCATCGGCTACGAGGTCATTCTCAAAGCGATGGAAGACCCTCAGATTTTTGATCTCTGCACCCCGGTGGTCTACGGCAGCCAGCGCATTGCCGCGGCCTACCGCAAGCAGCTCGAAATCCCGACCGTCCCCGTTAACCGCGCCGAATCAGGCGCTCAGGCAAAAGATGGACATCTGAATTTCGTCAATGTCATTGCCGACGACGAGCAGCTCGCAACCGGCCGCAACACCGAGGCTGCCGGACGCGCCGCAATCGCCGCGCTCGAGCGTGCAACCTCCGATTTGAAGGCCGGCGATATTGACGTCATCGTAACTGCGCCGATTAACAAAGAGAATATCCAGGGCCCCGACTTCCATTTTCCGGGCCACACGGAATATTTCGAAGCCTCGCTCGGCGAGGAGGGTGACCGCGCCCTGATGATCATGGCCTCCGAGAGCGGCCTGCGTGTTGCCCCGGCAACGATTCATACCCCTCTGGCGAAGGTTGCCTCCCAGCTCTCGACCGAGCTGCTGGTCAAGCGGCTGGAGGATTTCAACCTCTCGCTGATACGCGACTTCGGAGTGCATTCGCCACGAATAGCGGTGCTCGCTCTCAATCCTCACGCCGGCGACGGAGGCCTCATCGGCAAGGAGGAGACCGACATTATCGAACCCGCCATTGCCGAGGCCAACAATCTTAAAATTCAAGCTTTCGGCCCATATCCGGCCGACGGCTTCTTCGGTGCCGGCCATCACACCCGCTTCGACGGCATCCTCGCAATGTACCATGACCAGGGCCTCATTCCTTTCAAGGCCCTCTGCGGAACCGCCGGAGTGAACTTCACTGCCGGACTCCCCTACGTCCGCACCAGCCCCGACCACGGCACGGCATACGACATTGCCGGAAAGGGTTTGGCCGACCCGCAGTCAATGCGCCAGGCGATCTATCTTGCCATCGATGCGCTGCGCAACCGCGAGCGCCATGCCGAGGCATTTGCAAATCCGTTGAAAAAACTCTATCAAGACCGTCCCGCAAGGGAGTTCTGAAACCATGCACGCCGAACCTCACCGCAAAATTGACCATAGCCGCGACGCGGAGTTTCCGCTGCTGCCCAAGCTGATATGCACATCGCTTGGCGTCGGCTATCTGCCGAAGGCCCCCGGAACCTGGGGCGCGATTCTCGCAATAATTCTCTGGCTGCCGCTATTTATCTGGGCACCCCCGACGCTCACTGTCGGAATTACCGCCGCCGCAACCGTGCTTCTGGCGATTGCCGGCACCTGGGCGAGCTCCGTCAGCGAGAAATATTGGGGCCCGGACCCCGTGATTGCCTGCGTCGACGAAACCGTCGGCCAATGGTTCTCGCTCATTCCGGTGGTTATGTGCCCCTGGTGGGAAATCTTGCTCTCGCTTGCCCTTTTCCGCTTTTTCGACATTTACAAACCCCTGGGAATCCGACGTATGGAGCGTCTGCCCGGGGGATACGGAATGATGGCCGACGACCTGCTTGCCGGATTCTATTCCGCCGTCATACTTTTTGTCCTCAACTATTTCCTCATCTGGTAACATGGATATCAAAAAAACTGCAAAGACATGGCGCGACGCTCTCCAGCAGGGCATCTATTGCATTATCAATCCCTTCGTGCGCCTGCTCATAAAGATTGGCGTGACTCCGAATATGGTGACGACCGTCGGTCTGCTCGGCCAGATTGCCGGTGCTGCCTTCATGGTCCGGGCCGGCTATCTCGCCTCGCATGGCGAGAATCCATATGAGGTGTTCATGTGGGGCGGTATCATCATTCTTGCCTTCTCTCTTTTCGATATGCTCGACGGTCAGGTCGCCCGTCTCGGCAACATGTCGTCGACATTCGGCGCCATGTATGACTCGGTTCTCGACCGCTACTGCGAGATGTTCACTCTCGGAGGCCTGGCTTTCTATCTCATCCAGCGCGGCGCCCTCTGGAGCGCTATCATCACGTTTATCGCCCTCGTAGGTTCGCTGATGGTCAGCTATGTGCGTGCCCGCGCCGAAGGTCTTGACATCGAGTGTAAGATCGGCTTCATGCAGCGCCCCGAACGAGTGGTCGTTACCACTGCCGGCATAATCGCTACCGGAGTCTATGGCGTCTGTCAGGCTCCCGGCGACTCTTTCAATCCCGACGTCTTCGTCGTCGGCGCAATGGTTATTGTTGCCGTTTTCGCCAATCTGACGGCATTTGCCCGCATTAACCACTGCCGCAAGGCGCTAAACGCTCGCAAATGACTCTGCCCAACCGCAAAGAGTCCCTCGTCTGCCTCACGGCCCTGGCAGTGTGGCTGCTGGTGACGGCGCTCTGCGTCGGTTTCCGCCCCGAACACCCCGTTCTTGCCCTGCTGATTGCGGCGCTCTTTTTTGCTTCCGCCCCGTCTCGGCGTTTGGTCGTCGCGCTGCTGCCGTTCATTGTGTTCGGCATCAGCTATGACTGGATGAACATCGTGCCCAACTATGAGGTCACCCCCGTTGATGTCGGGGGCCTCTATGCTGCCGAAAAGTCGCTCTTCGGGGTCCATACCGCCGACGGCTCGCTGCTGACACCCAACGAATTCTTCGCGCTCCATACCTCGCCCGTCGTTGACTTTCTCTGCGGGCTCTTCTATCTCTGCTGGGTCCCCGTGCCGATTGCCTTCGGCCTGTGGCTCTACTTCAGCGGACGCGAAAAGTGGTCGTTGCGCTTCTCGCTGGTCTTTCTGCTGGTGAACCTCATCGGATTTGCCGGCTACTACATCCACCCCGCCGCCCCGCCGTGGTTCGTGGCTCAATATGGCCTCGAACCGATTTTCGGCACCCCCGGCTCGGTTGCCGGTCTCGGCGCTTTTGACCGCATGACGGGCCTCGGAATTTTCGATGCCCTCTATGCCCGCAACTCCAATGTTTTCGCCGCCGTGCCTTCGCTCCATAGCGCCTACACCCTCGTTGCCTTCATCTACGCCATGAAGTCGCGCTCACCGAATGCCTGGCGCGTGGCCCTCGGGTTCATCACCCTCGGCATCTGGTTCACGGCCGTCTATACTTCCCATCATTATATTATCGACGTAACCCTCGGCATCGGTTGCGCATTGCTCGGATTTATCGTTTTTGAATACGGACTGATGAAAATCCCCGCCTTTGCGCGATTTATTGACCGATATGCCGCATATGTAACCCCCAATAAATCGAAATGACTGCCACCGAAATACCCGAAGTCCGCCCCGAAGTGCTGACCGACGAGGAGATCATGCAGATGGTTCCTCGGCTCGCAAATCACCCGAAACTGGTCCATAAGCTCGTTCACTGGGTCAAGCTCGACGACATCAACCGCGTACACGCAATGTGTTGCACGACGCCCGGCCCCGAGTGTGCCCGCCGTCTGATCGAAGAAGCCTTCAACATCACTCTTCGCGTAGACAATGCCGAAATTCTCGACCGTCTTCCCGAAGGCGCGTTCATCACCGTCAGCAACCACCCCTTCGGCGCGCTCGACGGCATTGCCCTCATTTCCCTCATAGGCCGGCGGCGCCCCGAGTTCAAAGTGATGGTCAACATGATTTTGAACCGCATCGGCGGCATGCGCTCCAACTTCATCGCCGTCGATGCCTGGGCTCAGAAAGACCCCGCGAAGCGCGCCGTCTCGGTGCGCGGAATCGCCGAATGCCTGCGCCAGCTGAAGGAGGGCAGGCCAATGGGTTTCTTCCCCGCCGGCGCCATGAGCAAGACCAATCTCAAGTGGCAGCTCGAAGACCGCCCCTGGCAGGACTCCGTGCTCCGCATCATCCACCGCTCCAAAGTGCCCGTGATTCCCGTCTACTTCCACGGCTCCAACTCCCAGCTCTTCAATATCATGGGTCATCTCTGCTGGCCCCTGCGCTCGCTGATGCTCCCACGCGAGGTCATGCGGAAGGTCAACACAACCATCCACGTCAGCATCGGCGAACCCGTCAGCGTTGAGGAGCAGGCCCCCCATGCCGCGACCCCCGAGAGCCTCGGCGCTTTCCTGCGCGCGAAAACCTACGCTCTGCGATCGCTGAAATAGGCGGTCGTCGGGGGGGGGTGTCGGGGTGCTGATTTGCAAAATATTTCCTAAAAATTTGTTAGGTATTAAAAAAAGATGTAAATTTGCGGTCGCGGGAACGCTTAAATTCATCATTTAACCCACACATTTAACTTACACATTCAAGTATGAAACTTACTAAAGCAATTGCTCTCGTTGTCGTTATGTCTGTTGCAGCCAACGCTTATGCAGAGGAGAGCTACGCCCCCGAATCAGGCAACTTCAGCCTCGAAATGCAGTTCAACCCCTTCTCTGGCGACGACGTATTCACCCTTCCCGAACTCAAAGCCCGTTGGTTTATCTCCGACAAAGGCGCTCTCCGCATCGGCCTCGGCTTCGGCGTAGGTACCCACAAAAGCACTTCCGACCCCGAAAAAGATGAGGTTTGGAGCAAAACCCAGAAGGGCAACTTCAGCATCAATCTCGGCTACGAGCACACTGTCTACAGCTACAAGCGCGTGAACCTCTATGCCGGCGCCGGCCTCGCCTTTGAACTCAACCGCGAGAAGGAAACCAATCAGAAAGAGTACACCACCGGTTATGACACAGCCGGCAACCCCATAACCAAGATCGTCAGCTCTACCGAACATAACACGGGCGACTCCTACAACGCTTTCTATGCAAAGGCTTTCACCGGCATCGACTTCTTCGTCTACAAAGGCCTCTACATCGGTGCTGAACTCGGTCTCAAGATCGGCGTGAAGAACTTCGTGTCGACCTACACCAAAGGCGGCGAAGTGACCGACAACAACGGCAATACAACCTGGGATGACAGCTACGAGTCACCCAAAGGCCCCAAGAGCAATGACTTTGACCTGAAGCTCTACGCTGAACCCTCGTTCCGTCTCGGCTGGCAGTTCTAATTTCCGCACTAACTTTTCCCGCAATAGAGGTCCGGCTCCGACGTCGGGCCTTTTTTTGCGAAAAGTTTGCGTAATTCGACATTATTGCGTAACTTTGCGCAGTTTTTTAAACCATACTCTCGTAGTCACGCATGGGAAAGTTTACCGATTACAAACTGATGCTCAAAAGCCTGCCTCAGGGTGCACACTCCTTTGAGTATCATCTCGACAAGGTATTCTTCACTAATATGGAGAACGCTGACGTGCGCGATGCCGACGTGCAGGTGCGACTCGACGTCGACCACCGCGGCGACGCCTACGTCCTGGCCTTTCATCTGACCGGAACCCTCACGGTTCTCTGCGACCGTTGCCTCGACGAACTCGTGCTCCCGATTGATGCGACCTACAACCTCACGGTAAAGTATGGCGAGGAATACAACGACGACAGCGACACCCTGCTCGTGATTCCCGAAAGCGACAACTACCTGAACGTCGCCTACATGATTTACGATACCGCCGTGCTCGCAATTCCCCCGCGCCATGTCCACCCCCAGGGCAAGTGTAACCGCGCGATGAGCGCCCTCAACAAGAAATATGGCGTCAGGAACGCCGACGATGAAGACGCCGAACTCGAACAGGAACTCATCGACTCCACCGCCGACGCCGACACTGAAGATTAGCATAAATCCCGACAATAAAAATAATAACGCAAAAACGATAAAAAACAATGGCACATCCTAAACGCAAACAATCGAAGACCCGTACCGCCAAACGTCGCACCCACGACAAAGCCCAAATGCCCACGATTGCCGTATGCCCCAACTGCGGCGCATGGCACATCTATCACACCGTATGCGGCGAATGTGGCTTCTATCGCGGCCACGTAGTCATTGAAAAGGCCGAGGCTATCTGATAACCCCTCAAAGAACCAACCAACACTGACATGCTTCATGCTCGCATAGCCGGGGTAGCATCATACCTGCCCGAAGATATTCTCGACAACGAGATGTTGTCGAAGATGGTCGACACCAACGACGAGTGGATAACCACACGCGTCGGCATCAAAGAACGCCATATCCTCAAAGACGCCGACAAGGCTTCGTCCTATATGGGTTCTCAGGCCGTGGCCAAACTTCTGGCCGAAACCGGCACCAAAGCCGAAGAGGTTGACCTGCTCATCTGCTGCACGTGCAATCCTGACTATCGCTTTCCTTCGACCGGCTCAATTATCTGCCATGACCTCGGACTCTCCGGCGCTTACAGCTATGACCTTGAGGCGGCCTGCGCAGGCTTCCTCGTCGGCCTTCAGGACGGTGCCGCCTACATCCGCTCGGGCCTCCGCAAAAAGGTCGTTGTCGTTGCTGCCGAAAAAATGTCGTCGATGACTGACTATACCGACCGTACAACGTGTCCGCTCTTCGGCGACGGCGCCGCAGCAATGCTGCTCGAGCCCACCGAGGAACCTGTCGGAATTATCGACGCGCAGTTCTACGTCGACGGCAACGGCTGCCATAACCTCATCATGAAAGCCGGCGGCAGCGCCAAGCCCGCAAGCCACGAAACCATCGACGCCCACGAGCACTACGTCTACCAGGAAGGCCGCGCAGTCTATAAGCATGCCGTTACCAACATGTTGAACTCTTCCATGGAGGTCGCTCAGCGCAACGGCCTCACTATGGAGACCGTCGATTGGTTCATTCCTCATCAGGCTAACCTCCGCATCATCGAAGCCGTGGCCGACCGCGCAGGCATTGACCGCGAAAAGGTCCTCGTCAACATCCAGCACACCGGCAATACCTCGGCAGCATCGATTCCCATCTGTATCGCCGAATATAAAGACCGCCTCAAAAAAGGCGACAAGCTGCTTCTGACGGCTTTCGGTGCAGGATTTACCTGGGGTGCAATGTATCTCATCTGGGATATCTGAGCCGGCTCTGACTGAACTGATACGCGCGGATGCTATCGCCCGATGACGGCGGCATGCAACCGCGCGCATGTTTTTATCTCCCGACTCCGGAAAACCGGACGCGGCCGCCGGGCGTTACTTTAGAAGTAACATATCCTAAATTCAAGCCTAAAATGGAAGAAAAACAAGAACATAGAGCCGGCTTCGTCAATATTGTCGGCAATCCTAACGTTGGCAAGTCTACGCTGATGAACCGCCTCGTCGGCGAACGCATGAGCATCATAACTTCCAAAGCGCAGACCACCCGCCATCGCATAACCGGCATTGTCAACGCTCCCGACTACCAGATAGTCTTCTCCGACACCCCCGGAGTGCTCAAACCGCGCTACAAGATGCAGGAGGCTATGCTCGGATTCAGTCAGGAGGCTCTGACCGACGCCGACGTGCTGCTCTACGTCTCCGACGTTGTTGAAGACCCTGAAAAGAATGCCGACTTCCTCGCCAAAGTGGCAAAGGAGAAAGTCCCCGTGCTGCTCGTAATCAACAAGATTGACCTCCTCAGCGGCGACGGCGGTGAACTCGAACACATCGTCAACGACTGGCAGAACCGCCTCCCCAACGCCGAAATCTTCCCGATTTCCGCTACCGAAAACTTCAACGTCGGGAACCTGATGAAGCGCATCGTGGAGCTGCTGCCCCCCTCGCCTCCCTACTTTGGCAAGGACGCGCTGACCGACAAGCCCGCGCGCTTCTTCGTGACCGAGATCATTCGCGAAAAAATTCTCGAGAACTACGACAAGGAGGTGCCCTACTCGACCGAAGTCATCGTTGAGAAATTCGAGGAGAATAAGGCCTCGATTCATATCATGGCAGTCATCTACGTCGAGCGCGATTCCCAGAAGAGCATCCTCATCGGCCGTCAGGGTGCAATGCTCAAAAAAGTCGGCACCGCCGCCCGCAAAGACATCGAGCGCTTCTTCGACAAGAGCATATATCTCGAACTCTTCGTCAAGGTCGAGCCCAACTGGCGCAACCGCGACAACAAACTCAAAGCCTTCGGCTACATTCAGTAGGGCGCGTTCCGCGCCGGTTAGGGCGGCCTCTTCGCGCCGCGGTTAGGGGCGCGTTCCGCGCCGGTTAATGCAGCCTGACGGCTACGGTTAATCGGTTAATGTTTTAACTTTTAACTCTCGCCCCCTAACCCTCTGAGCGAAGCGAAGAAATTAACCATTGAGGCACAGCCTCAAAAATAACCGCGGTCGTCAGGCCGCCATAACCGGCGCCGCAGGCGCCCATAACCGCGGCCCAAAGGCCGCAAATAACCTCGGGGCGGAGCCTCGAACACATATGGGACAGTTAGTTGCAATAGTAGGACGCCCGAACGTGGGCAAGTCCACCCTCTTTAACCGCCTGACGCAGTCGCGCCGGGCCATCGTCGATGAAACCGCCGGAACTACCCGCGACCGCCAGTATGGCAAAGTCGACTGGAACGGTCGCGAATTCTCAATCGTCGACACCGGCGGCTGGGTCGTCAACTCCGAAGATATTTTCGAAGGCGAAATCAACAAGCAGGTGCACCTCGCAATCGAGCAGGCCGACGAAATCATCTTCGTTGTCGACGCAATGAACGGCATCACCGACCTCGACGACCGCGTGGCCGAAATTCTGCGCCGCTCAAAGAAGCCCGTAATCCTCGTTGCCAACAAAGTCGACTCCAACGAGTGGCTCTACAACATCGCCGAATTCTATGCCCTCGGCCTCGGCGAGCCCTATCCCGTCAGCGCCGTCAGCGGCTTCGGAACCGGCGACCTCCTCGACGAAATCGTTGAAAAACTCCCTGAAATGGACGAAGACGAGGCCGCACACCTCGAGTCGCTCCCCAAGTTCGCAATCGTCGGCCGCCCGAATGCCGGTAAATCCTCGCTTATCAACGCATTCATCGGCGAAGACCGCCATATCGTCACCGACATCGCCGGCACGACCCGCGACTCGATCTACACGCGCTACAACAAGTTCGGCTTCGACTTCTATCTCGTCGACACCGCCGGCATACGCAAAAAGAACAAGGTCAATGAAGATATTGAATACTACTCCGTTATCCGCTCAATCCGTGCAATCGAGGCCAGCGACGTCTGCATCCTCATGATCGACGCCACCCGCGGAATCGAAGCGCAGGATGCCAATATTTTCTCGCTCATTCAGAGGAACAAGAAGGGCCTCGTTGTCTGCGTCAACAAATGGGACCTCGTTGAAAACAAAACTCAGGAGGCTATCGACCACTTCGAGAGTGCAATCCGCGACCGCTTCGCCCCCTTCACCGACTTCCCCATCATCTTCGGCTCCGCGCTGACAAAACAGCGCATCCACAAAGTCCTCGAAACCGCAACGGAAGTCTACACCAACCGTCAGCGCCGGGTTCCGACCGCGCGCCTCAACGAGGTCATGCTCGACGCCGTTGCCGCCTATCCTCCGCCTGCCAACAAGGGCAAGTTCGTGAAAATCAAATACGTCACCCAGCTCAAGGAGCAGCGGATCCCGACCTTTGTGTTCTTCTGCAACCTACCTCAGTGGGTAAAGGAGCCCTATCGCCGCTATCTTGAAAACAAGATTCGCGAAAACTGGGACTTTACCGGCACTCCCATTTCCATTTTCATGCGCGAAAAGTAACTCCCGGCAATGAAAATCCCCTCAGGTCATCAGCGTCCCTACCGGCTCGGCGTATGTCTCAGCGGTGGCGGAGCCCGCGGATTTGCCCACATAGGCGCCATGCGTGCCATGCGCGAGCTCGGCCTCATTCCCGACATCATTGCGGGTGTGAGCGCCGGAAGCGTCGTGGCCTCATTCTACTCCGCCGGCCTCCTTGACGACGATGCCCGCGACCCCCTGCTCGAAATGTTTACCGACTCGCGCTTCCGCGAATTTGCCGAACTCCACGTGCCCCGCGAGTCTTTCTTCTCCCTCGAGCGCTTCCGCCGGCGCCTGGAGCGGATAATCCCCTACCGCAATGTCGAAGACCTCCCGATCAAGACCGTCATCGGAGCTACCGACCTCGACCTCGGAATGAAAAAGGCGTTCACCGAGGGCCCCTTGGCCGAGCGCATCGTCGCCTCATGCTCGATTCCGATTATCTTCGACCCCGTAACCATCGACGGCCACCGCTACGTCGACGGCGGAGTGCTCCATAACTTGCCCTCTTGGGCCATTCGCCACCTTTGCGACCGTCTCATCGGCATCAACTGCTCCCCGATGTATCAAGCCCCGCCGCCGCGCACAATCCTCGGCATCGCCCAACGCTCCTATGCCTTGATGTCGAAACACAACGTCATTCCCGACCTCGAACTCTGCGACGCGGTTGTCAACCTCACCGAAGTTGCCGATCACCAGGCTTTCGACCTCAAGTCCCTCAGCCTCCTCGTCGAGTCCGGCTACCTCACGACTATCCGCACCCTCCGCTCACTCTGACATTATGATCGACGTTGAGATGGAAAGGTTGTTGGGCCGAGCGCCGATTGAGGTCGACCTCTCGGGCGTCGGCTCATGGCTGCGGACCCGTCGGGTACTCGTCACCGGGGCGGCAGGGAGCATCGGCGCCGAATTGTCGCGTCAGCTCGTAGGGCTGCATCCGGCTGACATTTGCCTCGTTGACCGCGCGGAGACTCCGCTCCATAATCTTCAGCTCGAATTGGAAGGTGAGGCGCGCATAGTTGTCGGCGATTGTACTGACCCGGTTGAGATGCGTCATCTTTTCGGCCGGTTCCGGCCGCACGTGGTGTTTCATGCCGCGGCCTATAAGCATGTGCCTCTGATGGAGGCAAATCCGCGGGCGGCCGTGAGCAATAACGTCGGCTCCACGCGGCTGCTGGCCGATCTGGCACGCGAGTTTGAGACAGAGAGCTTCGTCATGGTTTCGACCGACAAAGCGGTGAACCCCACCAACGTCATGGGTGCGAGCAAGCGCGCGTGTGAGCTTTATGTGCAGTCATTGCCGCCGGAGCCGACGCGGTTTATCACGACGCGTTTCGGCAATGTTCTCGGCAGTCAGGGTTCGGTTGTTCCGCTCTTCCTGAAGCAACTTCAGGACAACGGGGTGCTGACGGTCACTCATCGCGAGGTGTGTCGTTACTTCATGTTGATTTCCGAGGCGTGTCGCCTGGTACTTCTTGCCGCGACCCTGGGCCGCGGGGGCGAGATTTTCGCGTTCGACATGGGTGAACCCGTGCGCATCGCCGATCTGGCGCGCAGGGTCATCTCGCTCTATGGCCGCGGCCACGAGCGCATCGTTTTCACCGGGTTGCGTCCCGGCGAAAAGTTATATGAAGAGGTGCTGGCCGATAAGGAACATGCTCTCGACGGGCCGCATCCGAAAATCAAAGTCGCGCGTGTGCGCCCGGCGGCATATGAGGTCGTCGCTCCCGCGATTGACTCCCTGCTGAAAACGGCGACCTCCCCGACCGCGGAGGCCGGGGAGGTCGTGGAGGCCCTTCACGGGCTTATTCCCGAATACGTTACTTTTTCTTGAAGCGGGCAGCCTGCCCGGCAATGAGTTCGGCGTCGTCGAAGTAGTTGATGCGCATGGCGGCGCGAACTTCGTCGAGGGTGCGGGCTGCGGTCTCGCGTGCCTTTTCGGAACCTGCGCGAAGAATTTCATATACCTCGGGAATGTTCTGCTCAAACCGTGCGCGGCGTTCGCGGATGGGAGTGAGTTCCTCTTCGAGAACGTTGACGAGGAGCTTCTTGACCGTGCCGTCACCGAGGCCGCCGCGGGTGTAGTGGGCTTTCAGCTCGTCGAGATTGGCATAGTCGGGAAGATACTTGGCGAAGTGCTCGTCGCGGCAGAATGCGTCGAGATAGATGAAGGGGCAGTTGCCTTCGAGATGTCCGGGAGAATCGATGGTGAGGTGCTCCGGGTCGGTGTACATGCTATTGACCTTCTTCTTGATCTCTTTCGGACTGTCGGAGAGGTAGATGCAGTTGCCGAGCGACTTGCTCATCTTCGCCTTGCCGTCGGTGCCGGGCAGGCGCAGGCAGGCGGCGTTGGTCGGCAGCAAAATCTCCGGCTCCACGAGGGTGGGGCCGTAAACGTGGTTGAAGCGGGCAACGATTTCGCGTGTCAGCTCAATCATCGGGGCCTGGTCTTCGCCGACGGGCACGGTGGTGGCTTTGAATGCGGTGATGTCGGAGGCTTGGCTGACGGGGTAGCAGAAGAACCCTACGGGGATTGACTGCTCGAAATTACGCATTTTGATTTCGGTCTTCACCGTCGGGTTACGCTGCACGCGCGAAACCGTCACGAGGTTCATGTAGTAGAACGCCAGTTCGCATAATTCCGGAACCTGCGTCTGGATGAAGATGGTCGTTTTCGCCGGGTCGATTCCGACCGATAGGTAGTCGAGGGCCACTTCGATGATGTTCTGACGCACCTTCTCGGGGTTGTCGGCATTGTCGGTAAGGGCCTGGGCATCGGCAATCATGATGAAGATCTTGTCGAACTCTCCTCTGTCCTGGAGCTCGACGCGGCGGCGCAGCGAGCCGACGTAGTGGCCGAGGTGCAGTCTGCCGGTAGGGCGGTCGCCCGTGAGAATAACTTTTTCCATGAGTGCAAATTTAAGCAATAATTGTGAGATTAGAAAATGACGGCTGCGGTCAGGCCGACGGCATTGTCGGCGGCTGAGTAGGTCGGAATCAGCAGGGCGGCCTCTCCGCGGCGCCGGTCGAGTCCCAGCCAACGCCGGTTGAACGGAAGCAGCCATTCGGCGGCGCGGGCCGAGAGAATGCCGATTCCCGCGCCGGCAAGGACGTCGTTGAGCCAGTGGCGCCCGTTGAGAATGCGCATGACTCCGACGCCGGAAGCCACAACATAGCCCGCGGCGCCGACAAGCGGACCATAGTCCAGGCGCAGCAGTTCGGCGCCGAAAAATACTGTGGCCGAATGTCCCGACGGAAAGGAACTCAGCGATGAGCCGGTCGGCCGGCGCTCGTTGACGCAGAGTTTGGTCCCGCGGGTCAGTGCCGCAGCGATAATCGCGCCGGTAGCGCCGACAATCACGCGGTCAACGAAAGGGCGGCGCGATCTGACGCCCGCGAAGTCGAGAAAAAGATATCCGGCGCCCGGAAGATACTGTATGACGTCGTCGTAGGGGTCGCAGCGGTGAATGCCGATTTCGCGGTTGACCCACTTGCGGGCCTGCTTCAGCGGCGGAGTGGCAATGGCAACGGCTCCGACGGCAATGAGCGACCCGGGGAGAATCAACTGCCGGGGTGTGAACTTCACGGTGTCGGTTTCCACGGGTCTCACCGAGTCGGAACCGCGGGCCGGTCCGACGGCAAGCATTATTGCCAACAGGAGCATCATCAGCTTTTGCACGGTTGCAAAGTTAGGAATTTTTGGACGTTTAAAAAAAAATTAGCAACTTTGCCGTCGATGAAACCTGAAATAAACATTATTGCCGCGGTTTGCAGCGACGGTGCCATTGGACGCGGCGGAGACCTGCTTTTCCATATTCCGGCCGACCTGAAGCGCTTCAAAGCGCTGACAATGGGCTATCCGATAATCATGGGCCGCAAAACTTTCGAGTCGTTCCCAAAAGGTCCGCTGCCGGGGCGGCGTAACGTCGTGATTTCGCGCCACGGCGACTACCGTCCCGATGGCGCGGAGGTCTATGCCACGCCGTCCGCGGCCCTCGAAGCATGCCGCGATGCTGAAAAGGTGTTCATCATCGGCGGAGGCCAAATATATGAGGAGTTCATCGACATGGCCGACAAACTCCTCATAACAGATATCGACGCCATTGTTGATGACGCCGATACCTTCTTCCCGATGAATGACTTCATCGTCGCCGAGGCCGGGGAGTGGCAGGACGGAAATCCGCGCTACCGTTTCATGACCTTCGTGCGGTAAACAATCAATTATCTTCTTACTTTCTTGCCGTTGATAATGAAGATGCCACGGGTCGGGTTGGCAACGCGGCGTCCCATCAGGTCATAGACAACCGATGTGTCAGCGTGACTTTCAGCCTCTATCGCGTCTATGGCGTCGGTGCCGGAGTTCTCGGCCTTGTAGAGGTCAATGCCGAAGAGGCGCAGGTTGTAGCCGTGGTCTTTGGCCGTTGATAGGATTGTGAGTTTCTTGACCTTCGCAAGCGACGATGTGCCGATTGCGTTTACGCGCATCATGCCGTTTGCCGCCGGGCTTTCGTTAATAATGCGGTCAACGGGGTTGAAGCCGGCCTGGAATGCGCGGCCCGTTACGGTTAGGATGGTGCGCGAGTTGCCGGCGGCATCGGTTGCTGTTACTGTGTAGTCCGACGGACATGCAGCCTCCCAACGTAGTTTGATAAGCGAGAAGTCATACTCCTTGTCGAGGGTAATCTCGATGGGTTGGTTTATGTCGTGTGTAATTTCGGTGGTCGCAATGTTGTAGTTCTCGATTGCAGTGCCGTTGAGAGTTGCGGATACTGCTGATGATGCGAGAGTGGCATCTTCTTTGGCCACTACGTGGATTTCAACGGACTCTGAGGTCAGATTGCCATAAGTTGCGGTTACGGAATATGTGCCGATTGCCGAGGCTTTGAATTGGTTTCCGCTGATCGCTTCATGGTCGCTGCAGGAATATGTGATGTCGAGTCCTGACATCTTGCCGCCGAACTGGTCGAGCACATCGCCGCTGAGTGTAACTGTCTCGTCGGTGGAGATGAAGTCGCCGTCGGCCGAGATTGTGATCGAGGTCGGTGTTGACTCGACGTTGCTGGTGCCGTAGGCTTTGAGGTCATAGAGTTTGATGCCGTAGCCGGTAGCGTTGCGGGTCGTGACAATCTTGATGAAGCGGACGTTGGTCATCTCGCGACCCGAGAAGCGGTCATACCAGGTGGCTTGAGTGTGGCCGCTGACGCTATAGAGCTTAACGAGCGAGTCTTCGGTCGGGCCGACATAGACGTCGTAATCAGCGGGGCATGCGCCCTCCCAGATTGCGATAATCATGTCGAGATCGTAGGGCTTGTGGAAATCGGCAAGAATCCAGTGCTCATGCTCGCCTTCAGATTCGTTCTCGGTGATGACGAAGAGGTTGCCGTGGTTTGTGGGGGCTGAGCCGCCGTCGGTTGCGGAAGCGGCGTCTGATTTGCTCGTGTCGGAGGTTATGGTTGCGCCGCTGATGCAGTAGTCATTGACGTCGGCAACAGTGATGGCGGTTTCGGCCGTGAGGTCGCCGAGGGTTGCGCTGACGGTCACGGAGCCTTTGGCTCCGGCGGTGATGATGCCGTCGGCATAGTCGGCGCCGCTGACGGTGATTGCGGGAGTGGCGTCAGTGCTCATTTCGTTGCCATACTGGTCGAGAACCAAGCAGCTGACCGTTGCGGTTTCGCCGGCAAAGAGGCCCTGAGGCTCAACGCTGAGCGAGAGCGAGGTGGCAACGGATGCAACGACCTGCTCGCCTTTGAGGTAGAGTTCTTTCAGCTGAGGCTTGCCGTTGGGGTTGTCGGCGTCGCGCACGCTGATGTAGCGGACTCTGACGGGCGTGTCGAAAGTGTGGGTCACAACCGCGTTCGATGCGCGCTGCAGCGCGGCGGTGTGGGTCCATCCGGCGGGAACGGCGTCATTGCCCCAGGCCCACTGCGAGTTGTTGGGGAAGTCCTCAAACGTGCCGAGTTCCAGTGCGTAGCCGAACTTGACGGTGCCGCCGCTGAGGTCGCCATAGGAGGCACCGATGCTCTCGATAATGTGTTCCGAGCCGAGATCGACGATGAACCATGATTCGCCGCCGCCCCACGCGCCGTTATATTCATAGTAGGTGTCTTCGTCGCCGTCGATGGCCATTTCGAGAGTGTGGGGGTAGTCTGTGCCGGGAATGTAACGGCCATAGACCGTCTTGCCGCGGAGGTCGAGTTTGGCGATGTTGCTCCAGTCGAGGGAGACGGTGCAGGATGCCGTGCCGCTTACGGTCGCGCCGTTGGCAGTTGCCGTGGCGGTCAGGGTGAAGTTTCCGGTTTTCAGTCCTTTCACGGTGAAGACGCCGTCGGTGCCGCCGGTGATTTCAACTGCTGCGGGGTCGGAGCATGTGAGGGTGAGGTTCTCGACGCGGTCCAGAGGCAATTCTTCGCCGAGAACGTTGCGGGCGCTGACGGTGACTTCGGCGCTTGCGCCTTGTGTAACCGCAACGTCGTTGAGGCTGAGGTTGTCAACATTGGCGGTGCCGGTGACATTGGCGACCTTCACTTCGAAGATGCGCACGCCATACTGGCGACCGTTGTTGTTGTAGTCGTTGGTGTAGATGAGAATATAGCGGCCATTGCCCGAGTTGGAAATAATGTCGGAGCAGCTTGCTTCGCCTTCGAGGGTGCGGGTTGCGAAAGGCGTTGCCGATTCGAGCCATGCGGAGTCGATGAAGCCGCAGCTGAGCATCAGCGGATTCTCTTCGGTGTTTACGTTGGCTTCTTTGATTTCATAGGGAATTGCGGTTTCGGAGACGTAGACCGAGTAGGCCGAGGGGTGTGAGGCTTCCCAAAAAATCTCAATGATGTTGAACTCTTTCGACTCTCCGAGGTCAATCAGAGCCCAGTCGGAGGTTACGTTATGGGTCGACGGAATTGCCTGCCATGATGTGCCGACGTTGTCGTCGGTGATGGTTTGGGCGTTTGTCGAGTTGGATGATACCGTGACGGTCGCGCCTTTGGCGAGATTGTCAAGATTTCCCCACTCTACGGCTATGGCAACCGCCGCTGCAATCGTGGTGATTGCAGCGAAAATCAGAGCTTTCTTCATGTCGGTTAGTGTTTTATATGGTTTATCTTAAATACGTTTTTTTGTTATTGATAATGTAGAGTCCTCGCCCGGGACGCTCGATGCGGCGTCCGAGAAGATCGTAGATTGCGGTACTGCCGTCGGTTGCCGATTCGGAACTTTCGATTTCCTCGATTGCGGCGTCAGGAATCTCGGTATCGGAGAGCATAACGGTTGCGATATGGATTCCGCTCGGCTGATAGGGAGCGGTGTCTTTTATTCGCAGGGCCTGTTTGCCGGCTTCGAGGGTCAGGGTGAAAACCTCGTTATGATATGAGTCGTTGCTGCCCGAGAGGGTGAATTGACGCGGGGCGGCGAGTTCCGCACCATCGGTTTCGTCGGCATTGACGGCATAGACCGCCAGGGTGGGGTCGAAGCGCGTGGGTTCGCCCTGGCCCGAAACGGAGAGACACAAGTAGTAGGTGCCGGCTGCCGGGACGTTGAACTGATAGTCGACATATGCGCCGGCGTTGAACTGCGTGAGTTCTATGCTCTTGGGGTTCGAGGGGTTGGCGCCGGGGCCGAGCAGGGAGTTCTTCTGCGAGATGTAGTCGGCGGCGGAAACGATGGTGTTGACGGGGTTGTAGACCTCGGGGTCGAAGGTCGGCATGTTGACGTAGACGTGGCCCTGGGCCGAGAGTTCGCGCGGGTCTTCACCTTTGCCCGACAGAATCAGACCGTAGTTGGGGCCTTTCGATGAAGAGGAGTTGCCGATTGCCTTGAACCAGGCGTAGCGGAAAATCCAGTCGGTTTTTTCGAGCCATTCAACCGCCTGCATCATCGAGGCGATCTGCGCGTCGGGGCTGACGTAGCTATTGGAATCGCCCTCGTTGGGCCAGTAGCAGAACTCGGTTACCCAGACGTCCTTTCCATATTTATCGTGGAAGTTGGTCGCGAGGGTTTTCATGACGTCGAAGCCGCCGTAGCTATGGATGGCGACATAGTCAAACGCATCGGGACCGACGAGGGCAACAAACTCGTCCATCCATTTCAACGGGTCCTGATAGGGGGCGTTGGGAGAGTAGTTCAGCGCCGGGGAGACGAGTTTGAGGCCGAGTTCTTTTGCGAGAGCCTGTACGTCGGGCCACTTCTCGGCGGCCTCCTGAGGCGTCATGTTGGCCTGATTGGTGAAGTTCGGTTCGTTGAAGCCGAGAATGTATTTGGTTTCAGGGTGTGAGGTGACGTACTCGCGGATGTTGTCGGTGCTATAGGAGGCGTTCCAGCACATCGGCACGAACTCCAGGCCTTCGAAGTCGACGATGTTGCGGCCCGGGGCATTGCCCCAGGTGTAGTACCAGCCGACACCCGGCTCGATTGCGGCCATCTGGGCTTTGTATTGGAACTGGTTCTCGCTGACTCCGCGCTTGGGCGACTTGGCGGCCATGGTGAGGCAGCATAGAACGGACAAGATGACGATTGTTTTTTTCATTGGGAGAGGGAATTTACTTAACGGTGAACTTGGCGGGATTGCCCGACAAGGCGTCGGGGGCTACCCAGACCGAGAATTCGCCGGGTTCGACCGAACGTGTCAGGTCGGAGTGGACGAACGCCAGGTCATCGGGTGTCAGGGTGAAAGTAAGCTCGCGGCTTTCGCCGGATTTGAGGCTGACTTTTTGGAAACCGCGGAGTTCGCGGACGGGGCGCACCAGCGAGGCGACGTGGTCGCGGATATAGAGCTGGGCAACTTCCTTACCCTCGCGCGAGCCGGTGTTGGTCACGGTGCACTTCACGGTCAGCGAGCCGTCGGCGGCGATTTCGGTTGCCGAGAGCGTCGGGGCGGAATAGCTGAACGTCGTGTAGCTCAGGCCGTAGCCGAAGGGGAATGCGGGACCGTCGCCGGCGTCGAGATAGTAGTTGGTGCAACCGGTCGAGGTCTGGCCCGCTTCTTCGGGAATGTCGTCGATGAGGGTGACGGTGGTGACGGGGCGGCCCGAGGGCTTGCGGTTGTAGTAGATCGGGGTCTGGCCGCTCATTTTCGGGAACGACATCGGCGTGCGGCCGGAGAAGTTGACGTCGCCGGCGAGCAGGTTGGTGACGGCGGGGCCGAACATCGTGCCGCCGTGGAAGCAGAAGACTGTTGCGTCGGACTGGGCGACCTGGTCGGGAATTGCGAGGGGGCGTCCGGCCTGAACGACGAGCACCACGGGAGTGCCGGTTTCTTTCAGCGCGGCGAGCAGTGCGTTCTGGGCGCCGGGCAGCTCGATGTTGACGCGGCAGTGTGCCTCGCCCGAGAGCACGGCCTCTTCGCCGCCGAAGAAGAGCACTATGTCGGCTTCGCGGGCGGCCTTCACGGCGTCGTCAAAACCGGCGTCGGAGCGGTCGCGGGTGTTTTTGAGGGCGCGCACGTAGCTGACGTTCTCCTTGCCGAATTTTTCGCGCAGTGCGGTCAGGGGGGTGACGCAACGGTCTTTTTCGAGGTCAAACACCCATGTGCCTGCCTGGTCATGCTGCGCGTCGGCCATCGGACCAATCACTGCAATCCTTTTCACCTTTTTACTATCAATAGGAAGTACGCCGTTATTTTTGAGGAGAATGGCGCTTTCCTCCGCGGCGCGACGCGCTGCATCCAGGCTGGCGGGGGTGTAGAAACGTTTTGATGTGGCGAGGTCCACGTAGGGGTTCTCAAAGAGTCCGAGGCGATATTTGAGACGGAGCACGTTGGCAACGAGGCTATCGACCTCGGCTTCGGCAATGTCGCCTGACTTGATGAGCTCTTCGAGGTGTCGGGTGTAGGCATAGCTCTCCATGTCCATGTCGACTCCGGCCTTGACGGCCTTTATGGCTGCGTCGCGCAGGTCGGCCGAGACTCCCTGATGGAGCATCATGCCGATTGAGCCCCAGTCGGAAATCATTGCGCCGTTGTAGCCCCACTCGCCGCGGAGAATGTCGCGCAGCAGGTGGACGTTGCCCGACGAGGGGACGCCGTTGATGTCGTTGAACGAGCACATGAACGAGGCGGAGCCGGCGTCGGCACATGCTTTGAACGGCGGTAGGTAGGTTTCGCGCAGCTGCACCTCGGGAATCCACGTGGTACTGTAGTCCAGGCCGGCTTCGGCGGCGGCATAGCCGGCAAAGTGCTTGGTGCATGCTGCCATGGTGTTGGGGCGCGAGAGGTCGTCGGTCTGATAGCCTCTGACGGCGGCGACGCCCATGACGGAGGTGAGGTAGGTGTCTTCGCCATATCCTTCGGCAATGCGTCCCCAGCGGGCGTCGCGGGCAACATCGACCATCGGCGAGTAGGTCAGCCTGATGCCTGCCGACGAGGCTTCGTCGGCTGCGATGCGCGAGCCCTCTTCAACTATCGAGGGGTTCCATGTCGCTGCCTGGCCGAGGGGCAGGGGGAAGATTGTCTTGAAGCCGTGGATGACGTCGCGGCAGAAAACCAACGGAATTCCCAGGCGGGAGTTTTCAACGGCTTCGCGCTGCAGGGCGTTGACGGTTTCGGGATCGACTTCGTTGAGTATGGAGCCGACGGCGCCCGTGCGGATCTGGCCGGTCATCGAGGGGTCGAGACCGAGGCTCGTGCGCTGGTTGAGCTGTCCGATTTTTTCCTGCAGGGTCATGCTCGAGAGCAGGTCGGCGACCTTGCTCTCGATTTGTGCGTCGGTCAGCGCTGCGGATGCGCCGGCACACATGGCTGAGGCGAGCAGAAGTGCTATGGTCTTTTTCATGTCGGGGATATTATCTGATTTGGATTTTCATTGTCGAGGTGCAGTCACGGGCAATGTAGATGCCGGGAGCGAGGGCTGAGGTCGAGAGGGTGCCGGAGGTGGTGGATTCTACTTTCGTGCCTGAGAGGGAGTAGAGGGTGAGGTCGCTGCAGTCAGAACTGACGCAGGAGCCGTCAAAGCGGATGGTATTGGAACTCTCGGCCGTGATTTCCGCGATGCCGGAGGTCAGATCGTCGCCGGGATCAAGAAAGTCCTGATTGTCCGAGGCGAGGCCTTTCTGATATACTTTCAGATAGTTTACATACATCGACGCGCGGTGGTTGTTGTCGTCGTTGAGTGCCGTGATTTCGCCGGGTTGGTGCAGGCCGGTGAAATCGCCGCCGACTGCCAGGTCGAAGATGATGAAGTTATCTTTGTGGAAATAGTAGCCCGGGGCGGTATTGTCGTCGGTTGCTGGGCAGTCCATTGCGTAGTAGGGATTTTGGGCGGGATACTTGTCGAGGTCGACATACATCTTGACGCCTTGTTCGTCCCAGATGAGGGTCCAAAGGTGGTATTGGCCGTTCTGGAGCGAGTAGCTCTTGGTCGATGATTTCGCGTATGAGGCATTGGGCCAACCTTGTCCCCAGTGGCAGGCGCCGTTGAAGAAGCGGTCTTGGACGCCGTTGCTTATGCCCTCGGCGTTGCCCATCTCCATGATATCGATTTCGCCGCTCCGTGGCCAGCCGACTTCGTCGAAGTCATTGCCCATCATCCAAAATGCGGGCCACAGGCCGTTGGCGGTCTGAGGAAGTTTTATTGAGGCCTCCACTTTTCCGTGGGTGAAGGCAATGCGGTTTTTTGTGTTGAGTCGTCCGCTGGTGAAGTTGTGGCTTCCGTAGGTTTCGCGGATTGCCGTTAGAATCAGACACCGGTTGCCTTCGCCGTCGTCGCCGAGGCAGACGTTCTCGGGGCGGTCGGTGTAATATTGCAGCTCATGGTTGCCTCCGCCGTCGCCGTTGACTTCAATATCCCAGCGCATGGGATTGAGTTCTTCGGCGTCAAAAAGGTCTTGCCACACGAGCGTGTAGCCGTCGTCGCGCGCGGCTGAGCCGGTCTGAGGTTCTGCGGCGAATGCTGTGGTTGAGAGTAGCAGGAGGGTGGGGAGTATGAGCTGTTTCATCGTTTGGTAAATTGAAGTGTGGGGGGTGGTGAAAGTCAGACGGGCCTGACTTGTCTGATGTGTCAGACCCGTCTGAGAACTTAACTGTTGCTTGATCGGATTACTTGACTACGACCTTACGGGCCTGGTTGCCGCTCTTGGCCACGTAGATGCCGGCGGGAAGGTTGTTGATGCCGAGAACGCTGCCTGAGGTAGCTTTTACGCTCTGGCCGGCGATGTTGTAGAGGGTGATGCCTTGACCGCCGTTGACGTTGATAGCATTTTCGGTAACGACAAAGAATACGCCGTTTTCAGCGCTGACTTCGTTGATGCCGCCTTCAGCTGCGGGAGAGTAGAAGTACACTGCGTCGAAAGCGATGGTCTGACCTGCTACGCCGCCGCCGAGGATGGAAACGATATTGCCGGTCCAGGCGTTGAGGCCTGCGAGGTTGAAGGCGGGCCAAAGTTTCTTGAGGTCGGCGAAGGAGATGTCAACGCCCTGCCAGTCGTCGGTCATTTTCGGACCGATTACGGGGAATGTGGTGCCGTTGTCGTTGAAGGGATCGCCGAGTGACATTTTGGCGGCGGCGGAACCGTCGGCGTCGCCGTCCATGATTGTCAAAGCAACCGAAACGGGAGCGTTGTTGGTCGGGGACATGTATGCGCAGTGGAAGCGGGTAGCATCGCTGAAGTTCGAGAGGTCGACGCCTGCTCCTTTGTTGATGTTATAGCCGGCTCCCGACCAACCGACATTGCCGATTTCGAGCGAAAGATAGTCGCCCTCTTCCATATCGACGCGGGGCATGGATCCGTCTCCGGCAAGGAAAGTTCCCTCCCAGATGTAGAAGAAGCGGGTCACGTCGTCGGGGGCGACGTTGGTTATCTTTCCTCCGGTTTTTTCGAATGCTGCGAGGGCGTCGTCGGAGATTACGAGGTATGCGAGGTCATACTTGCTTCCCTCTTTGATAACGTTGCTGACACCGGGGTCAACAGTGTACTGGGCGGATGCGGCAACAGCTGTCATGGCTGCGGCTGCAATCAGAGTAAATTTTTTCATAAGGCGAAAATTTTATGGGTTAATAATTGGTTGTTAGCTTTGGGGAGAGTATGGGAGAGTATGGGAGTAATGGGAAAAATGGGAGTTTTAACTTTTAACTTTTAACTTTTCATTTTTCATTTTTCATTTTTCATTTTTCATTTCCTCAATACCCGGGGTTTTGGGCCATGGGGTTGAGGGCGATTTCTTCGGCGGGAATGGGGAAGAGCTCGTGTTTGCCGGGGATGAACCGGGCCATTTCGGCGCGGGCTTCGTCGCTCTCGGTCGAGCCGTAGGTGCCGGTGTCGCGGTCCATCACGTCGGCTGCTATGCCCCAGCGCACGAGGTCGAACCAGCGGTGGCCCTCCATAGCGAGCTCAACGCGGCGCTCGTGGCGCACCTGAGTGCGGAAGTCAGGCTCCTGACCGTTGATTTTGTATGGTTCGGTCAGACCGGCACGTAAGCGGACTGCGGCAACCGCCTCTTTTGCCTGTGTGAGGTCCTTGCCGGCCTCGAGGGCGGCTTCGGCAAAGAGCAGCAGGGCGTCGGCGGCGCGCATGTCGCGGCGGTTCAGGCCGCCACGGCTGTCGTGGCCCAGGGCGGGGAAGGTACCGTTTTCGCTCATGCAGGTCTTGTTGTTATAGTAGGGCGAGCCGAGATACATCACCTCGGTTTCGTTCTGCTCTTCCTCCGAGGGTACTCCGATTGTTGCCTCGCGGCGCGGGTCGCCCTGTTCAAACTCGTTGTAGAGGTTTTGGGTCGGGTGGTCCCAGCCCCATCCTCCGTTGCTGCCGAGCGAACTCATGCGCGGACGGGTCAGAATCGGGGTGAACGAACCGCGGGTAAAGCCGAAGCCCTCGCCGTAGTCGCCGGTGGGATCCTGCTCAGCGTCGGCATACTGCACCTCGAAGACGCTTTCGGGGCCGTTTTCGCCGGCAAGGGTGAAGTTGTCGGCATAGTTTTGACAGAGCGAGTATTTTCCGGTCAAGTAGTAGTCGTTATAGAACTTTTGGCCCCAGGTATATGCTTCATCGTAGTTTTTGGCATAGAGGTTGGCTTTGCAGAGATAGGCCGTTGCGGCGCCTTTTGTTGCGCGGCCGAGGTCTTCTTCTTCATAGTCGGCTTTTTCGTAGAGCATCGATTCCGCGGCCTCGAAGTCGGCGATGATGGCAGCGTAGACTTCTTCGGCAGATGCGCGCGGTTGCAGCCACTTGGAGCTCGAGTCGAGCACTTCGTCGATCAGCGGAACGCCGCCGAAGACGCGCACCAGCTGGAAGTAGTAGAGCGCGCGGAGGAAGTGGGCCTCGCCGAGCAGGCAGTTCTTGCGCTCGGGGCTGAGGGTTTCGTCGGGCTCATATCCGGCAATCTGCTCCAACGCGAGGTTGCAGCGGATAATGCCCTGATACTTTGCACGGTAATATTGGAGCACGATGTCGTTGTTGGCGTTGACTTTGAAGTTGTCGATGTCGTAGGCATCGGGGCCGTCGGCGATGTTCTGGCCGCCTTTGAGAGCGTCGTCGGAGGCGATGTCGCCGAAGTACCACTCCGAGAAGTAGGAGTTGTTGAACTCCCACATCAGCGGGGTGTAACACCCGTTGATTGTCTGTATGCAGGCGGCTCCGGAGGTGAAGAAGTCTTCGAGTTTGGTCGAGCCGGGACTCTCTTCGCCGAGCCAGCCGTTGCAACCGGTAGAAAGGGCAGCGAGAGCCACTACGGTCATCGCGCTGAGATATTTCTTTATCATATTGAAGGTCTTTATGGTCGTTAAAGTCATTAAGGCCATTAGTAGGTGATGTTCACGCCGAAAATAAACGTGCGGCTCTGGGGATAGTTGCCGTAATCGACGCCGCCGCTGACTTCGGGGTCGAAGCCCGAATATTTGGTTGCGGTGAAGACGTTGCTGCACTGGGCGTAGATGCGGCAGCTCTTGATGCCCTTCCCGCCGACAATGCTGCTCGGCAGCGAGTAGCCGATCTGCAGGTCTTTGAGGCGGAAGTAGTCGCCCTTCTCCAGGAAGCGGTCGCTGACATAATAGTTAACCGAGTTGCGCGGGTTGGGAATCGAGCCGTCGGGGTTGTCAACGGTCCAGGCATCTGCCATGATGGGCGAGAGCACGGAGGTGGAGCCGTTTGATTCCAGACGGTGGCGCATCTGGTTATAGATTTTCGAGCCGGCAGTGCCCTGGAAGAAGATCTGTATGTCGAAGTCTTTCAGCCATAAGCCGATGTTGATGCCATAGTTGATTTTCGGTATCGACGAGCCGAGGTAGACGCGGTCTTTGTCGTCGATGACGCCGTCGCCGTTGTTGTCGCGATACTTGGTGTCGCCGGCGTGGAACGGGGTGGTTGCGGCGTTATAGCCGGGAAGGTAGTCGAGAACTTCCTGGTCGGTGCGGTAGATGCCGTCATACTGGTAGCCCCAGAAGTAGTAGAGCGGGAACCCCTGGTTTACTACCTGCACCTGGCTATAGTTTGTGTAGATGGGCGAGCCGCCGTTGAGGGCAATGAGCTCGTTGTCGATGAAGCTGACGTTACCGCCGATTGAGTAGCGGAACCAGTTGTTGATGTCGTTGCGGTGGTCGAGCTGGACTTCGATGCCTTTGTTGCGCACCTTGCCGACGTTGGCCATCCCGGCGTAACGGTTGCCGACGTGGGCGGGAGCATTGACGCTCATGAGCATGTCGTTGGTGTCGCGGATGAAGCCGTCGACCGAGCCCGAGAGTTTTCCGTTCCAGAGGCTGAAGTCAATGCCTGCGCTCCACTGTTCGGTGTTCTCCCAGTGGCCGCCGTTGTTGATCCATGTCAGCACTGCGGCGCCGGCGGCGGGAATCTGGTTCGGTCCCAAAGGATAGTCCACGAATGTCGGGCCGTTGTTGAACATGGTGAGCACGAAGGCGTCGTTGTTGATATTGTCGTTGCCGACCTTGCCCCAGCCGAAGCGGATTTTCAGGTCGTTGAGGTTGGTCAGCGAGCTCATGAACTGCTCGTTGCCCAGACGCCATGCCAATGCGAACGAGGGGAAGTAGCCCCATTTCTTCTCGACGAACTTGCTCGAGCCGTCGGCGCGGAAGTTAACCGTCAGCAGGTAGCGGCTGTCGTAGGAGTAGTTGATGCGGCCGAGCCATGACTGGCGGCGGTTGCGGGCCACGCCGTCGCTGGGATTGCCGAAGTCTTCGGTTACCTGCGAGAGATACCAGTTGCGCTCGTCGGGGTTAAGAATCGAGGCGCCCGAGTTGCCGATGGAGTAGTAGTTATATTCCTCGACCGTGAAGCCGGCCATGGCGGTGAGGCTATGTTTGCCGAAGTCCTGGTTGTAGGTCAGGATGTTGTCGACGTTCCAGTAATACTGGCGTGCGAGCGAGGAGCTCAGGAAGTTCTTTTCGCGCTTGTCGTATGACGACACGGTGTAGGAGTCCATGAAGCTCTTGTCCTGGGTAATGCGGTAGTCGAAGTTGTAGCTTGTGCGCCAGTTGATGAACTTCCAGGGCGTCAGCTCCAGGAATGCGTTGCCGACAAAGCGCTCGTTGCGGTTCTTGGGGTGGGAATACTCAACCATCGAGAGCGGGTTGGTCACGTTCTTGAAGTTCGATCCTGCGGCGAGTTGTCCGCCCATGTCCTTTCCGTTCTTGTTATAGTAGCCTTCGGGGTAGCGGGTGGGATCCCACGGAGCCATTGCAAAGGCCGCGGAGATGATGTTCGCGCCGGCGCTCTCGCTGTTGTCGCCGCTCTCATAGGCGTTTTGGGCAACCGATGACATGAACGAGATGTTCTCGCCGATCTTGAGCCAGGGGAATGCTTGCCAGCCCGTGTTGAGGCGGGCGGTGAAACGGCTATAGTCGGAGCCGATGATGATGCCCTCCTGCTTGAACCAGCTGGCCGAGGCGGAGTAGCTCACGTTTGAGCTGCCGCCGTCGAGCGAGAGGTGATAGTTCTGAATCATGCCGGTGCGGAAGACTTCGTCTTGCCAGTCGGTGTCGTTTTGCGAGTAGTCATATCCCGTGGGATTGGTCTCTGCATTATAGACGGTGGGGTAGAACTCCGAGCTGCGCAGGCCCTGATAGAGGTTCAGCCAGGCGTTGAACCCCTGTTCGGCATAGACTTTCTTTGCGGAAGCGTTGCCGTTGATTTTGACGTAGGTGTCGGCAAAGTCTTTGGCGTTCATGACGTCGAGCTTTTTCCAACGCTGCTGGAAGCCGACGTAGCCGTTGAAGCTGATGCGCGTCGGCTTGTTGAGGCCGCCCGTGCGGGTGGTCACGATGATGACGCCGTTGGCGCCGCGCGAGCCGTAGATGGCAGTCGCCGATGCGTCTTTGAGCACTTCGATGTGATCGATGTCGTTTGTGCTCAGGAAGTTGATGTCGTCAACGATGACGCCGTCGACAACATAGATAGGCGAGGCTCCGTTGGTTGAGCCGACACCGCGTATTCTCACTTCTGCTCCTGCGCCCGGACGTCCGGTCAGCGAGTTGACCGTGACGCCGGCAGCCTGACCCTGAAGGGCGTTGGAGAGCGAGACGGCGGGCGTCTTTGTGAGGCGGTCGGAGTTCACGCTGCTGACAGAACCGGTCAGGTCGCTCTTTTTTACCGCGCCGTAACCGATTACGACCAGCTCGTCGAGCATGCCGCTCTCGGGTTCGAGAACTACGTCTATGACCGTGCGGTTGCCGACTTTCTCCTCGACCTGTCCATAGCCGATATAAGTGAACTGCAGAACGCTGCCTTTCGACGCGTTAAATAATATATAGCGACCGTCGAGGTCGGTAGAGGTTGCAACCTTCGGGTTGTCCTTGAGTTTCACCGTCACGCCTATCAGGGGTTCGTTGCCGTCTGATGACGTAACCGTGCCCGTAATCGTTGAGCTCTGCGCGCCGGCGGTCAGACCCAACAAAAGAAGCATAATTGAGATGATTGTTTTGCTCATGCGATATGTTGTTTAAGGTTTTTTACGTGCCTTTCGGCTGCAAAGTTACACCGCATTTATTTATCCGCAAGCGCTTACCCCCCCTATTTTGACTCTACAACGGGGTTTTTTGCACCCTACAGATACTATACCTGCTCTTGTTAATAAGTTAATCATCAAAGAATTACAGAAAATATGTTATAAAACATATAACGACACGCCTCCCTACAATTAGTTTTTTTGCATCTTTGCATACGTTCAACCGTTTTACCATGAAAAGACTGCTGTTTTTACTTGTTCATATGCTTGCGCTGACTGTTTGGGCGGGAGCGGGTATGCCCCGGATCCGCAATTTCACGCGCAATGACTATGGCGGCGCGCCCCAGAACTGGAGCGTTGCCCAGGACTCGCTCGGGCGCATATATGTCGGCAACGGCTATGCGATGTTACTTTTCGACGGCCAGCGCTGGCTCAACTTCGGCCTGCCGAATTCAACGTCGGTGCGCGCGCTGATGGCCGACGATACTACCGGACGGATCTATGCCGCCGGAACCGAGGAACTCGGCTATTTCCTCCCCGACTCGCTGAGCGGAGCGCTCACATACACGTCGCTGATGCCCTTGTTGGGCGACCGCACGCCGCCCTTTACGGAGGTATGGAACATCTTCCGCGCCGATGGGTCTATATGGTTCCAGAGCGACTGGCATCTGCTGGAATATGACGGCGAGTATATGACGATAAACCGCGCCGCCGACCGCATTGCACGCTCGGCGGTTATCGACGGGCGCATATGTGTCGCGCTTGAAAACGGGCGGTTTCAGATTTTCAACGGCGTCAGCTTCGAGCCGCTTCCTGCCAACCTCCCCGGGCGGAAGGTGACGGCGATATTGCCCTCTGCCGGTGACGGCTCTTTTATGGTCGCGACCGCCGACCACGGCCTGTATCAGATTAGCGCCGCGGGCGCCGAGCCGATGCACACGGATATCGACGCCTTTTTGCGTGATAATCAGGTCTTCTGCGGTGCGCATAATAATGGTAACTACGTCTTTGGCACGGTTAACCGGGGCGCGGTTGTCAAGAACTTCGTCACCGGCGAGACCCGCTATCTCAGCAAGGAGAACGGCTTGCAGAACAACACGGTGCTCAACGCCGCGTTTGACCGCGTGGGCAATCTCTGGCTATGTCTTGACAACGGCCTCGATTATGCGCAGATAACGTCGCCCATCATGACCCTTATCGGTCCGGCCCACGATGTCGGCGCGGGTTATGCTTCGCTGCGTCTTGACAACCGGGTTCTCTTCGGAACCAACCAGGGGCTCTATTCCGCGTCATATCCTTTCGAGGCTTCGCCGTCGCCGCTGCCTCTGCGTCGCGAGCTGAAAGGCCAGATCTGGTCGATCAACCGCGACAGTGTTTCGGTCTTCATCGGGGCCGATACGGGGCTATACGTTGCCGACGGCTCTTCGTTCAGACGGGTCGACGGCCTCGGGGGAACGTATATGGCCGAGACGTTCCCCGCCGACAATGAGATCGCCCTGGCGTCGACCTACGACGGCTTCCATCGCTTGAGCCGTGTTGCCGGCCGTTGGGTTGACTGTGGCCGCATCCGAGGATATAACGACATCGGCGGCCGGTTCGTCTATGGCAGGGGAGGGGAACTTTGGCTGCCCCATTGGCGAAAGGGCGTCTACCGGTTGCGTTTCAATCCCGCCGAAGGAGGATTTTCGGAATGCACGCTTTTCGGCGCCGATTCCGGGCTGCCCTCGGTCAGCAGTATCAGCGCCATGGTTGACCGCGGGCACGTTGTGTTCTCGACGGCGAACGGCTTTTATGTTTTTGACGATTCCACGCAGCGCTTCGTTGCCGACGATGAGCTCAACGGGCTTTTTGGTATCATGCCTTATGGCCGTGTGGTGCCGCTGAGCGACGGCACTCTTATCCTGGCTACTGACTTCGGGCTTGGAATTGCCCGCGGCAATGCGGTCGACAGTATCAGCCTCAGACCGTTTATCGACAAGGTAATTCCCGGATATATGAACCTCAACTTTTTCGCCCCCGGAGAACTCATCGTTTCAAACCAGGACGGCTTTTGGACAATCGATACCGAGCGGCTTCCTCCGGCAGCCGATGCCCGTCCGTATGTCAGCTCGGTCTATGCCAACCGCGACTCGCTGGTCTACATGGTCCATGACGACGTTGACTGCGCGTCGCTCAGGCTTCCTTTCGGCCTCAGTTCGCTGCGGTTCAACTTTGCCGCATCGGAATATTCTTCGCCGCGGGCCGTTGAGTTCAGCTCGATGCTCGAACCATATGAAAGCCGGTTCTCTCCTTTTTCGGCAGAATCCTCGCGCGAGTACACCCACCTGAGCGAGGGCGACTACACCCTGCGCCTGCGCTTGCGCGACGCCGCCGGCAATGTCAGCGAAACCACTTTCTCGCTGTTGATAACTCCGCCCTGGTATCGTTCGTTGCCTGCCCGGATGCTATATGCGCTCATCTCCGTACTCTTTATTGTCGGCGTCGGGTTTGTTGTAAAACGGCGTCTTAACGCTTCGCGGCGGCGCCTGGAGGAGCGCAAAGACTATGAAATCGCGGCTCTGAAGTCCGAACAACTTGAGCACGACATCCGTCATAAAAGCAGCGAGTTGAGCACCACGACCATGAATCTCATCCGCAAGAACGAGACCCTGCAGGAAATAGCCTCGCAAATCGAGCGCCTGACCCCTCTGCCCGGCGCTTTCGTCGATGTCGCGGCGTTGCGCCGTCAGCTTGAAAAAATACATCGGCGCATCGAGGAGAACATCGGGCATGACGATGACGTCGCCGCTTTTACCCGCAATTTCGACATCGTATACGAGAACTACACCAAGCGCCTGATGGCTCGCCACCCGAATCTGACCGTTTCGGATAAGCGCATGTGCTGCTACATCAAGATGGGGCTTTCGAGCAAGGAGATTGCCCCGCTGGTCAACATCTCGTTCAAGTCGGTCGAGATGGCCCGCTACCGCCTGCGCAAAAAAATGGCAATCCCCGCCGACACGACCCTCGCCGACTACCTCTCCGCCATCTGATTGCTTCATATGGAGGCGTCGGCTTCCCGGTTATGGCTTAATGATACGACATTAAGAAATGAAAAAGCCGCCCGGTGGGGCGGCGTTGGGTTGTGTCAGTCGGATGTGCGGGTTTGGGCTTTGCGTTTGTTTTTTGTTGCGGCTGAAGATGTGTCTTTTTCTTCGCGCAGGTCTATTTCGAGTTTGTCGGGGCCGATAACCTTATATTGCAGGTAGGCCAGCGATTGGTCGGCAGTGATTTTGAATTTGTTGCCGAATTCTTTTCTCCACTGCCGGTAGAGCGAGTTGAATAGCCCTTTCTTGATATATGCGTCGACGAAGGGGTGGACAAATAGTGTGAAGTCTCTCTTTTTGAGGTCGTTGATGCAGAAGTCAAGTTTTGAGTGGAGGGTGTCGGTAAAAAGCAGTGAGGATTCCACCGTCCCGTTGCCGCCACAAGAGGGACATTTTTCAGCCGTTTCAATCTCGAGGTCGGGGCGTACGCGCTGGCGGGTGATTTGCATGAGACCGAACTTGCTGAGAGGTAGAATGTTGTGGCGCGCACGGTCAGTTGCCATCAGTTCCTTCATGTGGTCATAGAGTTGCTGGCGGTTCTCCGGCTGGGTCATGTCGATGAAATCAACGACGATGATTCCGCCCATGTCGCGCAGTCGCAGTTGCCGGGCGATTTCGTCGGCGGCGCGCAGGTTGACCTCGAGGGCGTTGCTCTCCTGGTCGGCGGTTGCCCGCGAGCGGTTGCCCGAGTTGACGTCGATGACGTGGAGGGCTTCGGTGTGCTCGATAATGATGTAGGCTCCCGACCGGAAGCTGACGGTCTTGCCGAAGGAGGTCTTGATCTGGCGTGTGATGCCGAACGAGTCGAAGATCGGCTCCTCTTTGGTGTAGAGTTTCACGATGTCGGCCTTTTCGGGGGCGATGATGCTGACGTAGCTCAGGAGCTGGCGGTAGATGTCGGCGTCGTTGACGTGGATAGCCTCGAAGGTTTCGGGGTTGAACACGTCGCGGAGCACTCCGACGGAGCGGCCGGCCTCTTCATAGACCACTCTCGGGGCGTCGGCCTGATGTTTGCGCGCGTTGCGCAGGGTTTCTTCCCACCGTCCGGTGAGTTCGCGGAGTTCGTGGTTGAGTTCGGTAACGCGCTTGCCTTCAGCGCTCGTTCGGATAATTACGCCGAAGTTCTCGGGTTTGATTGCCTCGATGACCTTGCGCAGACGTTGTTTTTCGGCTGTGGTGCTGATTTTCGTGCTGACCGAGATTTTGTTGTTGAACGGCACGAGCACGAGATTGCGCCCCGTGAAGGTGATTTCGGTTGTAAGTCGCGGACCTTTCGACGAGATGGGTTCTTTGACAATCTGCACGAGCAGGCGCTGACCCGGGGTCAGCGTGTCGCCGACGGAGCCGTGCTTGTCGATGTCGGGGAGGTTTTTGAGCTTCAACGGGTCGGGAAACTTTGCCGACGGGTCGAGAACCCGGTTGATTATTTCGGAATAAGAAGCAAAGCTTGCACCCAAATCGAGATAATGCAGGAAAGCATCTTTCTCATATCCGACGTTGACGAAAGCGGCATTCAGCCCGGGCATCAGTTTTTTGACTTTAGCCAGGTAGATGTCGCCGACTGAGTAGCTGACGCTTCGCGACTCCTTTTGCAAGGAGACGAGCCTGGAGTCTTCAAGCAGCGCTATGGAGACATCGTTGGGCGTAACGTCAACAATAAGTTCGCTTTTCATCGGCTGATTCGGGAATGTTTTCGGCGCGCGGCGGGCGCCGACGGTTAACTGAATGTGATTAAAAAAGATAAACTTTTGGGTATAGGGCCGGCAACGATTCTGCGTTCCCCCGTTTACCCAAAAGTTTCTCTATTGTCGTCAATAAGCCGGTCAGATTACTTCTTCTTATGACGATTCTTGCGCAGGCGCTTTTTGCGCTTATGTGTAGCCATTTTGTGGCCTTTGCGTTTTTTCCCGCTGGGCATAGTTTTAATCTTTTTGTGTTAATGATTGAAATGAGAGGAATAGATTATTTCTTAACCTCTTCCACGAACGATTTTGAGGGCTTGAAAGCGGGGATTTTGTGTTCGGGAATGATGATGGTGGTGTTCTTGGAGATGTTGCGTGCGGTCTTCTCCGAACGGGTCTTGATAATGAAGCTACCGAAGCCGCGGAGATAAACATTTTCGCCGTTGATGAGCGAATCTTTCACTACTTCCATGAACTTTTCAACGGTGTCGAGAACATTGGCGCGGTCGATGCCGGTTGTCTTAGCAATTTCGCTAACGATATCAGCTTTTGTCATTTTTGTAATGGTTAATATTTTGAGTTATTGTAAATAATAAATAAAATTCATTTTCGATTTTGAGTTATTGTAAATAAAATTCATTTTCGAGGTCGGCGCCGAGAGGGAATATGCGCTAACGCGACTGCAAATATCCGATTTTTTTTTCACATAATCACTAAGTTGACCCGAAAAAAAACAAAAATTGGAAAATTTTTTCTTAATTTTGCATCCGTTACGGCAGACGAAATCCTCAGGTCCGGCCGCCGGTCCGTGGCTTCGCGGAGCTGCCGAGTTAAATAGTGTTAAATAATGTTAAGAATAGGGGGGGGTGAATTATATTTTTCTTAATTTTGCAGAAATTCACCAAAGAAGTTTCATTATTAACATTTATTCAACATGAAGAAATTGCTTGCAATTCTGTCTATGGCGGCGATTGCCGCTCCGGCGTTCGCTGATCAGCCTGTAGCGGGAACTGCCGAAGCTCCTAACTACTATCTTATCGTGGCTAATCGCGGTATCCCCTATTTAGGATATGACGCCACGGGTGACGGCACTACCCACCTTCTGCGCACCAACGACGTTTCCGCTGCCAACGTCTGGGCCGTCACTCCCGGTTCCGCCGAGGGCGCCGTCGTTATCAAGAACGCAACCGCCGACGCCTACCTCATGGACTTCGTCAACGATGGCGTCTCGACTACCGCGGCAGGTGCTACGGCAGTGACCACCTCCACTCCGACCGATATCTTCCTCGTCGAGCAGAGCGGCGCTTATGCCATCAATATCATTTCCGCCACCGGGGCCGAGTACGCCGATAAATGCTACTCGCTCGACGCTACCGGCGGTACTGTGCCGACCTGCGGCAACTATGTTCCGACCCAACCCTCATCGGGCGAGGGGGGCAGCTGGTGGTTCTATAAAATCGACGTCGCCGACGGCGGAAATGTCGAGCAGGGCCTCCGCTCTTATATAGAGGCTTATGTCGCCGCTCCCGCAATCGAGGACCTCGAGACCTATAAGGCTGCCGTTCCCGCCGTTGCCGCCGAACTCCAGGCCGGCATCGATGCGATCAAGGCTCTCACCGAGGTCAGCATCGCCGCAGTCGACGCCGCCTATGACGCCGCTATTGCCGCCGCCGATACCAAGCTCCTGACCGTGTTCGACGGCCAGACCTGCATCTTCGAGAACCTCCGCCGCATTCAGTATGGCACAGGCCAGTATCTGAACGTCGATGCCGCCAACAACAAGTATGTTGGCTCCTCTGATATCGACAATGCAACCGGCAAATTCCTGCTGACGGCAAAGGACGGCGGATACATTGCCTACAATGCCGAAACCAAAACCTATATCGGCACCGAAGCAACGCCCGTTGCCTCCGAGGCTGAAGCTTTTGTATTCACTCCCATACTCTATAGCAACGCCGGCTTCACCGGTCTGGCTCTCTGCGAGGCACCCGTGGAGAATGGCTGGGGATTTAACTGGCAGGCCTGGGCCGACGGCACTTTCGGTTTTTATTACATCGCCGACGGCGGTTCAATCTGGACCCTCGTCAATGACGATCCCGAAGTACTCGTTGAAGAGGTAACCTCAGGCATTGTTGCCGAGCTGCAGGCTTACATTCCCAACGTCCCCGTGGTTGCCGACATCATAAACAAGGCCGTTGCCGACCTGAAAGCTCTTACCTATGACGCCAACCTCGTCGCCAACGCCGAGGCTATCCGCACCAAGGCCATTGAAGATGCCAACGCTCTTATCATCAGCAATCTCGCCGGCAAGAGCTTCGCTATCAAGAACCTGCGCGCAGGCGACTTCCTATGCGTCGTCGACGGTTCATATAACCACGCCGCCGACTATAGCGCAGACACCGCCCTCTTCACCTTCAAGCCCGCTGCCAACGGCGGTTACACTGTCTACAACGCCGTTGCCGGCATCTACGTCGGCCCAGTAGCCGACGAGGGGTCTGATGAGCTTACAATGGTTACCGACGAGGCTGAGGCAATTGCCTGCTGGCCCGCGCTCCACCACTACGGTGACTACTATGGCGTGGCTTTCCATCTCACCGCCGAAAAGAACGGTAACGCTCTGAACATGAACCAGCAGGCTGCCCTCCACACCTATTACGCCGACGATTCCGGCTCGGTATTCGGCTTCTTCGAGGCAGACCCTACCGCTATGAACGAAATCACTCGGGCTGAGGCTCCGGAAATGACCGGCATCTACGACCTTCAGGGCCGCAAGCTCGCCGTTCCCGTACGCGGCATCAACATCATCAACGGCAAGAAAGTCTACGTGAAGTAAGCCTCGGTTCCGACCTTATTTCATCCGCGATAAACAGATTGCCTATTACCGACATAGAGACTGATTCTGTTGCTGAAGAGAATTAGCTTCTATGTTGGTTAAAATATAGAAATAAATTCCTTAAATCAATCAATTATCACAGAATGAGACATACATTCCCAAATTGGCGGACGGTCGTGATGGTGGCCGCAGCCTTTGCTCTCGCAACGCCGCAGTATCTGTTGGCAGCCTCGGCTCCAAAGACTGCCATCGCTGCGAAGCGTACAGTCACCGGTGTGGTGGTCGACGCTCAAGACGGCGAACCCCTTCCCGGCGCTACGGTAAGTGTTGTCGGCGACAAAAACGCGATTACGGCAACCGACATCGACGGTAACTTCTCGATTTCCGTGTCGGGCAACAGAGCCGTGCTTCTTGTCAGCTATATCGGTTATAATGAAATGCGTGTGCCGGTCGATGACCTCGGTTTCGTCAAGGTTGAACTCAAAGGTGCCGACAATACCCTCGACGAAGTTGTCGTTGTCGGTTCCGGCACTCAGAAGCGCGTCTCCGTGACCGGCGCGATCACCTCGGTCAAGGGCGACGAACTCCGTATGCCCGCAGGCAACCTCACCACCGCCCTCGCAGGTAAGATTGCCGGCGTCGTATCCTCGACCCGTTCCGGCGAACCCGGCAGCTCCGCGGAGTTCTACATCCGCGGCATCGGCACGTTCGGCGGCCGTCAGACTCCCCTTATCCTTCTTGACGATGTTGAAATCTCCGTTTCCGACCTCGACTACATCCCCGCCGAGAACATCGAATCATTCTCAATCCTGAAAGACGCCTCCGCAACCGCAATCTACGGCTCCCGCGGCGCCAACGGCGTGATGATTGTAAAGACCAAAGGCGGCGACTACAATTCGCAGACAAAAGTGCGCGTCAGCTTCGAGAACTCCTTCAACTTCAAAGGCGACTTCCCCGAGTTCCTCGACGGCCCCTCGTTTATGGAACTCTATAACAAGGCTCGCGTTGCCCGCGATAACAGTCCTTACTACTCCGAAGTCGCTATCGAGCGTACCCGTCAGGGCGTCAACCCCTATCTCTATCCCAATGTCGACTGGGACAGTCTCCTGTTCAAGAGCATGGCCATGCGTCAGCGCGGCAATGTCAACGTCAGCGGCGGCGGCAGCAAGGTCCGTTACTACATGTCGCTCGACATCCAGCACGAGGACGGTCTGCTCAACACCTCGAATAACTACTCCTGGAACAACAACATCAACATCTATAACTATACGTTCCAGAACAACATCGCCTACAAGCTCACTCCCACGACCACCATCGAGATGAACATGAATGCTCAGATCCGTCAGAGCTCCGGCCCGAACATCAACGATGACTACATCGTTACTCCTTCGAAATCCATGTTCAACTACATCCTCACGACCAACCCCGTGGTCTTCCCGGTTTCCTATCCGCAGTTCCCCGACGAGGAGTTTGTCCGCTACGGTGCTATCCGTCGTGCCGAGGTAATCCAGCAGAACCCCTATGCCCTGCTGAACTCCGGCTACGGTCAGACCAACGAAAACACTATCAACACAGTTATCAAAATCAAACAGGATCTCGACTTCATCACGAAGGGCCTCAAATTCGATGCCTGGGTGAACTTCAAGAACTGGAGCAGCAGCGGCTTTACGCGTCGCGTCACTCCCTACTACTATACCGTGGCTTCCAACCCCGACTCATATCTCTTGCAGGATGAGAACGGTAATCCCAACCTGACGCAAGACATGCTCGAAATCCTCCAGGAAGGCACGGTGTTCCTGTCAGAAACCGGCCCGACGCGCTCTTCCGACCAGACTTTCGAGTTCCAGGCCAACATCAACTGGGCCCGCAAGTTCGGACTGCACGATGTCAGCGCAATGCTTCTCTATCGTCAGCGCGAATATCGCTACGCCATTCTGCCCGAGCGCAACCAGGGCCTCTCTTTCCGCGCAACCTACGACTATGACCACCGCTATCTCGTCGAGTTCAATGCCGGCTATAACGGCACCGAACGCCTGGCCAAGCAAGACCGCTTCGGCTTCTTCCCCGCTGCGTCTGTCGGCTGGGTGATGAGCAATGAAGCGTTCTTCGCGCCCGCAGCAAACGTAATCACCAACCTCAAGATCCGCGGATCCTACGGTTTGGTAGGTTCCGACGACCTGGAGGAGCCCAACGGTTCCCGCTTCCTCTACATCGATAAAATCTACGACAACAACATCTCCGCACTCGGTTTCTATACCGGCGATTTCGCTCAGAACGCAATGTACTATGCAGGCGGCCCGCAGATTGTCTACTACGGTCTGACCGGCATCGGTTGGGAAAAATCGCGCAAGGCCGACGTCGGTGTCGACCTTACCTTATGGGGCAAGCTGAGCTTCGTTGTCGACTTCTTCCACGAGTCGCGCTACGACATCTTCCTCCAACGCGAATCATGGCCCCAGTCGCTGGCATATCACGAATCAAAGCCTTACGCCAACAAGGGTAAGATGCAGAACCAAGGTTTTGAGGTATCGGCCCAATATGATCAGCGCATCAATCAGGACTGGAGCGTCAGCTTCCGCGGCAACCTGTCGTATTCCGAAAACAAGATTATCGACTGGGACGACCCCGATTACGTCTACACATGGAAGAGCAACTACCGCACCGACAAACCCTATCCCGGCGTGAGCAACGTCTACGGCTACATTGCCGAAGGCCTGTTCCGGTCTGAGGAAGAGATTGCCTGCAGCCCCGTCCAGCAGGTCGGTTCGTCGACGGTTCGCGTCGGTGACATCAAGTATCGCGACATCAACGGCGACGGCATCATCAACTCCGACGACCAGACCATGATCAGCGAATACGGCACGACGCCCCGCATCCAGTATGGTTTCGGCGCCACCGTCAACTGGCGCAGCTTCGACTTCGGCTTCCAGTTCGTGGGCCAGGCCAAGCGCTCAATCCTTGCCAACGGTATAGACCCCTTCTACGAAGGCAGCAACAACACCGCCCGCAACGCCCTCAAGTGGGTTGCCGAGAACTATTTCGACCCCGAACTCGGAAACTTCGACGCCGAGTATCCCCGCCTGGGCACGACGCAGACCGAAGTGTCGAACAACTCCGTGGCCTCTACCTACTGGCTCCGCGACGGTTCGTTCCTTCGCCTGAAGAATGTTGAACTCGGCTGGTCGTTCCCCTACGGCCGCGTTTACGTCGCCGGCACGAACCTGCTCCGCTTCAGCCCCTTCAAACTGTGGGATCCCGAACTCGAGGCGTGGAATAGCTATCCGCTTTCGAAGTCAGTCACTGTCGGTGTGCAGATTACTATCTAATCTCTTTCCGAATATCATGAAACATAGTCAAAGCAAACAATCGATATGAAATTCAATAATATTTTCAAATACGCCGCAGTTGCGGTCGCTGCCGGATCATTGCTCGGAGTGGCTTCCTGCAATTACCTTGACGTGGTTCCGCCGGAGCAGCCAAACCTCGTAGACGCGATGAAGACCCACGACAACGCGCTCGGCTTCCTCTACTCCTGCTATGTGGGCACCACTGCGATTGCCCCCGCGGAGTACACCTCGCCTTTCAGTTCGACAACCGACGAATATGTCTGGCCCAACGAACAGGAGTCGGCATATCCGTCTTGTTTCGCCGTGCTGAAGAACACCCAGACCACCGACGGCAGCAATATCCAATGGCTTTGGGGAACGATGTATCAGTACATCGGCCAGTGCCTGTTGTTCGAGAAAGAGCTCCTGTCAACCGGCCGCGACTATGAGGTGACCCGCAACGAGGAGGAAGAGAACCTGTGGCTTGCCGAATCTCGCTTCCTGAAGGCTTACTATCATATGGTGATGCTCCGTCTTTACGGTCCTATACCCTTGACAATGGAATTGATCGATATGGACGCTCCCGAAGAGGACTTCCCCGGCCGCTCCCACTTCGACTACTGCGTGCGCTATCTTGCCAACGAGTTCGACGAGGCTGCCAAAGTCCTGCCCGAGACCTGGGATAATGCCAACTTCGGCCGCGCAACCAAAGTTATTGCCAAAGCCATGAAGGCCCGCCTGCTCCTGCTCGCCGCTTCCGACCTCTTTAACGGCAAGTTCCCTTATCCCGAATGGCGTAACGTCAACTACGAGACTCCCGGCTATGGCAAGGAGCTTGTTTCAAACACATATGACCGCCAGAAGTGGGTCGATGCCTTCAAAGCCACATCGGAGGCCATCGAACTCGCCGAAAAATACCACAGACTTTTCGATGACGCTGAATATGAGGCGGTGAAAGAAGAAAACGTGGTTGGGAACAACGGTTATAGTAATATGGATTGGATTCCCGTTGACTTTGCCGACGACACCGAGAAACGGACGTTCATCGATAAGGTGATGCTCAACCGCTATCTCCACACGACCTCGCAGTCTGAGAATCCTGAAATCCTCTGGTCGATACGCTACACTTACGGCAATCTTGAGGCGGCCCGCTTCCCGCTGAAGATAATCAAGAACAGCAACGGCCAGTGGTACACCTACGCGTGGTCGGTAGTCAACCCCACCCTGAACACGGTTTATAACTTCCTGTGTAAGGACGGACGTCTGCCCGCCGACAGCCACCCCGACATCGACTTCTCGCCCAAGAGCGAATGGTTCCGGGCTATTACTCCGTCCGTTACCGGACATGAGGACATGATCAACCTCGTGCGCAACCGCGAGCCCCGCTTCTATGCCTGGATTGCCTTCGACGGCGGCAACTATCTCAACCGTATCAAGAACGGTGAGCCCTTTACGCTGAACTTCAAGACCAACAAAGACGGAGGCCAGGGTGCGGACTTTACCAACGAACCTAAAAATCTGGCCTCGACCGGTCTTCTGGCGATGAAGCATATCGCTCCCGTCTACTCGATTGACAATCAGCTGACTGCGCAACCCGGCACGTATCACCCGATCGTACTTATGCGCCTGACGGAGCTTTACCTCAACCTCGCCGAATGTGCCGCCGAGTTGGCTAACCCCAAGCGCGCCGGTGCTGACGCAAGCTACGCGGCAACCGCGATAGAGTACATCAACCGTATCCGCAAGCGCGCAGGTGTGCCGGAACTTACCGAATCCGAGATAGGCGTGACGTTCAATAACCCGATTACCAACACATCCAAGCAGATGACGCTGGTTGAATGGGTCCGTCAGGAACGCTTCATCGAGTTGTGGGACGAAGGTCAGCGCTACTACGACGTGCGCCGCTGGGTTGCAGGCAGCGAATATTTTGCCGCCGGCATGCGCCAGGGTCTGACGGGCGACATCGAGAACTGCACGTTTGAGGAGTTCAACACTCCGCGCGTCTGCAACTCGACGTTCACTTTCGGTGCCCGCCAGTATCTCTATCCGCTCTTCATCAATGAGGTCTACAAGAACCCGCAGATGGTTCAGGCCCCCGGATACTAAATTTCAAACCGTTACACATTCCAGACTATAACAGCATGAAAAAAATATTTTTTGCATCCGGACTGCTTGCGCTGATGGCCTCCACCACTTCATGCGACAAGTATGACATCTATCCCGAGGAGTTCGACGGAGTCTTCTCCATAAAGGATTCCGGCACCCGGGAACTGACAGTTTACTCGACCGATGTTACTGCCGAGGTTCCTTTCGTCGTGATGAAAGGCGGATATGATCCCGCCCACAACTCGAGCGCCACACTCAAGGTGATGAATGATACGGAGTTCGCCGAATACCAGGAATCCTCGGGCAACTCCTACACCGTGCGCGTCGGCAGCGAATGCTACTCTTTCTCGCCCTCGGCAACCGAAAATATCTATTCCGTCGACATGTCGTTCGACAGCGAGGATAAGCGTTATGAGGTCCATACACTCTACATCCGTCCGAGCGTCCTGAAAACATGGATGGACCAAAACGCCGCCTCTATCGGCGAAAGGACCCCTGTGATTCCCGTTACTCTCGTGAGCGAACAGGACACGGTCAGCTCCTATGCCAACGTGACGCTCGTTTCGCTTGATTTGCAAACGCCCTCTTTAACCGCCGATGTCAACGGCGTGGTTGCGCGCACAATCAACAGGAGCACGCTGCTCTCGGAGGGCAACAATTTCTATAAGCCCGAGGCGAACTTCAGCATTCCATGTGATAACCCCTGGGGTTTCAAACTCCACGTTCACGCCGACGATCAGGCTATTACCGACTATAATGCAGCCAACGGCACGAACTATATTCCTTTGGACCCCTCGGCCTACACCCTGCAGACGGAATATCACTTCACGGCCGGAACGACCTACCTGCCTCTCAATCTCAGCATCGACCTCGACAAACTCAACCTTCTCAACCTTTATGCCATCGCGGTAAAGGTTGATCATGACAATCCCATCACCTGGGACGACGCCCAAAACAACCCCGGCGACGCCCTCGGGATTGACAATGAGATGACGCTGATTTTCACCGTGCGCGTCATCGATGTGGTCACGCTCAATAAGATCCAACTCTCGACCGCTAACGTTAAGACTAACGACCAGGAACCGTCAGAAGGTCCTCTTTCAGATCTGTTCGACGGCAACACGTCGACCTTCTTCCACTCGGGCTGGTCGGTTGCAAACCCCCGTGAGTCTGTCTACGCCTCGTATCTCCAGATCGAGCTCCCCGAGCAGATGTCGATGTTCCGCTTCAACCTCACCAACCGTAACTCTCCAACGGCTGCCGGTTATGTCAAGACCGTATATCTCTATGGTTCCAACGATCCTGACAACTGGCCGACCGTGCCCTTCGCGAAAATTGAAAATATGACCGACCAACTCTATGAAGCGGTTGCAGTAGGTTCTTTCGGCACTGATGAGCAACCCTACCTCAGCGAGTCCTCTATCCGGTATCTGCGCTTCTGCGTAATGGAATCCGGGGGCGGCAGTCTGGGTACGACGACAGGCGCCATCTACTGGTGCGCGTCCGAGCTCGAGCTCTACGGCTACTAATCTCTCCGTTAACTGAACAACATGAAAATCAAATTCTTTAAAATTCTTGCTTTTGCAGCAGTGATGGTCGGTCTTCCGGCCATCACTTCCTGCAAGGAGGACGACCCTGAAATAGAAGGGACTTCGGATTTCTCTATCGAGCAGAGCTATCTCAATCACTCTGTCGGAAAAGAGGAGCAGACAATCAAGATTCCCGTGCAGACGAGTCTTTCCAGCAGCCAATGGTTTGTAGACACTAACGTGACGTGGTTGCAGGTCGGGAGGACAAGCCCCGTCGACGGCGTGGCTTATGTCAACGTGATCGTCCAGGCGAACACGACCGGTGAGGTGCGTAGCGGCATCGTGACCATATCGACCTCGACCAGCGACTATAAGGTCACCATCAAACAGTGGGGCGACAGCGACCTCCACATCGACGGTGACTTCTCGGTCAAGCCTACCGGCGCCACGGCAACCAACTACCAGTCGTCAGACTCAGGCATCGATAAGACGTATGACGACGACGTAACCACCATTTTCCACTCGCGGTGGTCGCCCACGGGACCTTTCCCATTCGAGATGAAGTATACGTTCGCCGGTCAGGAGGAGATTAACTACATAGAGTATGTGCCCCGCTCGGGCGGCGGCAACGGTGCGTTCAAGCAGTTTGAACTCTATGTTGCCCAAGACCAGGCCCGCACCGACTTCACCAAGATCGGCGAATATGACTTCGACGGTTCGGCCACTCCGAACAGGATGGCTCTCCCGGACGGAACCGTGCCGACTGCCGTGAAGTTCATAATCAACAGCGGCGTCAATGACTATGTGAGCTGCGCGGAGATGCGTTTCATGCGCTACAACACCGAGTCGACTCTCGACCGTCAGCTCCTCGAAGTGTTTACCGACCTGACCTGCTCCGAGCTGAAGCCGGGCGTGACGCTCGAAGATATTCAGACGCTCGACCCCGTGTTCCAGCGCGTCGGCGAGGCCCTGTTCAACAACACGTATGATGCTCTCGAAAAGTCGTTCCGTGTGCATGAGTATTCGGCATATTCCGATCCGACAAAATGGAGCGGCCCGCTGATGACGAAAATCTATTCCAACTGGGATAACCCCATGGGTATCGCCGTCAAGGAGGGTGAGCCGGTGGTGATCCTGGTAGGCGAGACCTACGGCAACTTCCTGCAAGTGCAGATTCTCGGAGAAGTCGGTTCCACCCCCGGCGTGGATATGCGTCCGCAAAGTCAGGGCACATTCCACTCGCTGCGTCAGGGTGTCAACCAGATTACTCCGGACCAGGACGGTCAGCTCTTCCTGATGTATACCGCCGTTCCGTCGGCTGAGACCTCCAAGCCCATCAAGATCCACATTCCTCTCGGTCAGGGCGAGTTTGTAGGTTACTTCGACCTCAATCTGCACAAGACCGACGAGAAATATGCCGAAATCAAAGCCCGGTCAAACCACAGGTACTTCTGCATCGTCGGCAACCGTATGGTGCTCTACTTCAAGCGCTCGGTTCTTCCCCGCGAGATTGTCGACCCCATTAACCAGTGGGACAACATCATCACGTGGCAGCAGAACTTTATGGGCATCGAAGACGTGCGCCCCGCACTGTGGAACAACCACGTCGCCGGTATCACCATGGGCACGGAATGCGGCTACATGTGGGCCTCGGACTGGACAATGGGCTTCGTCGAGACAGACATAGACAAACTCATGGGCCTGAATAACTTAAACGCCGATGCCGACAACGCCTGGGGTCCTGCCCACGAGATGGGCCACATTAACCAGGCCGCAATCAACTGGGCCTCGACCACCGAAAGCTCCAACAACCTCTTCTCGAACTACGTGCTCTATCGCTTCGGCCGCTACAGCAGCCGCGGCCGCGGACTCTATTACCGCTTCGGTGCCGTTTATGAGAAGAACCAGTCATGGGCGTCGATGAACTATTCCGCCTCAAATGAAGGTCCGGAAATTCCCGCTGATTTCGGTGAGGAAACCGAGATTCACATGCGCCTGAACTGGCAGCTCTGGAACTACTATCACCGCGTTCGCGGCGACGAAGAATACTTCGGCCGCGTGTTCAAGCTGATGCGTGAGCTCGGCATGAGCGAAACCGAAGATTGCGGTCGCAAGATGCTCGAGTATGCCGTTGCCTGCTCCGAAGCCGCCGGCGAGGACCTCACGGACTTCTTTGAAGCCTGGGGCTTCTTCAAGACCCTCAACAGTACGGTCAGCCAGTATGGTAACTATAATTATCGCGTCACCGACGCGATGATTACCGACGCCAAGGCGCGCATGGCTCAGTATCCCAAGCCCGCGCACGCTCTCGAGTATATCGAGGACCGCGACGGTCCTGCCGGTCCGAAGCAGGGCGATCCAACGTTTGACCAGATTGGCGAACTTGGTTATTACACGACCTATCAGCAGAACCTCAAAGTATCATCGTCGGCCTCTGCCACCGTCAGCGGACGCACCGTGACCACCAAGAACTGCGGTCAGGCCGTGGCGATCGAAATTCGTGAAAAGAAAGGTGACCAGTATGGTGAGATCCGCTTTGCCTCGAACTTCACCACGTTTACCATACCGAGCAAGATTCAGACTACGGGTTGCGGCGTCTATGCCGTGCAGGCTGACGGCACCCGCATCTTCCTTGCCAACCTCTGATATCCCGAACCTGCTCATACCCGAAACGGAGAGACGCCCCGCGCGCCTCTCCGTTTTTTCATTTCCATGCCCGCCCGCCCCACCTATTTGCCCGGGCACCCTACGGGAGTCCGCCGATTTGCGCGCGCGGCGAGACCCGGATGCACCCCCGTCAAGACGGGGGCCTACCATTCCGCTGCCCCTACCGGGGCGCACATGCGGCGCCGGCAGGCGCCGAGGCAAGGTAGGCCCCCGCGTCAGCGGGGGTGCAACCGGGTCGCCCCGCCCCCTCCACACCTCGGGTTCCCGTAGGGTGCCCGGGCAATGTTTCGCCGCTGACGCGGCGCCCAACATGGCGCACCCGCCGCGCTAAACTTTTCATTTTTAACTTTTCATTTTTCATTTACTTTCCGTACCTTTGCAGAATGGATTTCAAGTTAGACTCCGCATATAAGCCGACGGGCGATCAGCCGCAGGCCATCGATGCCCTGGTCGAAGGGGTTGAAGACGGACGCGAAGCCCAGGTGCTCCTCGGCGTCACCGGCTCCGGCAAAACCTTCACCATGGCCAATGTTATAGCCCGGGTGCAGCGCCCGACTCTGATTTTGAGCCATAACAAGACCCTTGCCGCCCAGCTGTATTCCGAGTTCAAGCAGTTCTTTCCCGATAATTCGGTGCAGTATTTTGTCAGCTATTATGACTACTACCAACCCGAGGCTTATATTCCGGGAATTGACCGCTACATTGAAAAAGACCTGATGATCAACGACGAGATCGAGCGTCTGCGCCTGTCTACGGTCTCGGCGCTTCTGTCGGGGCGCAGGGACGTTGTCGTGGTCAGCTCGGTCAGCTGCCTGTTCGGCATGGGGAACCCGTCGGACTTCGACGCCGGAGTGATTGAAATCCAAGTCGGCATGCAGATTTCGCGCAATAACTTCCTGCGCTCCTTAGTTGCCTCGCTCTATTCGCGCAACGAGGCTGATCTGAGCCGCGGCACATTCCGCGTGCGCGGCGACACCGTGGAGATTCGTCTGGCGTATGAAGACATCACCCTGCGCGTCAGCTTTTGGGGCGACGAAATCGAGGCTATCAAGACGGTGCACCCAGTCGACGGCGTCAGCCTCGGCAGTCACGACGTTTTCAAAATCTATCCCGCCAACCTCTTCGTTACCACCCCGGAGCGCCGGAACGCCGCCCTGTCGCAGATTGCCCTCGACCTGGGGGAGCGCATCGGCGACTTCGAACGCGAAGATAAGCTGATTGAGGCGCAGCGAATTCGCGAGCGCGTCACCTACGACATGGAGATGATCCGCGAGCTGGGCCACTGTTCCGGAATCGAAAACTATTCGCGCTACTTCGACGGCCGCCGTCCCGGCGAGCGCCCATTCTGCCTGCTCGACTACTTCCCGAAAGATTTTCTGACAATCATCGACGAGAGCCACGTCACCGTGCCACAGATCCGCGCGATGTATGGCGGCGACGTCTCGCGCAAGAACAACCTCGTCGACTACGGCTTCCGCCTCCCCGCGGCTCTCGACAACCGTCCGCTGAAATTCGAGGAGTTCGAGGCCCTGGTGCCGCAGACAATCTATGTCTCGGCAACTCCCGCCGACTATGAACTCGAACGCTCCGAAGGCATCATCGTGGAGCAGGTCATACGCCCCACGGGCCTGCTCGACCCGGTAATCGAGGTGCGCCCGTCGCTCAATCAGATTGATGACCTCATGGAGGAAATCCGTCTGCGCACCGAGCAGGGCGAGCGCACGCTGGTCACCACCCTGACCAAGCGCATGGCCGAGGAACTCAACGACTATCTCGCGAAATTCGACATCAGAACGGCCTACATGCACTCGGACGTCGACACCATGGAGCGCATCCGCATTCTCGACGACCTCCGCGCCGGAACCTACGACGTGCTCGTCGGGGTGAACCTCCTGCGCGAGGGCCTCGACCTGCCCGAGGTCAGCCTCGTGGCCATTCTCGACGCCGACAAAGAGGGCTTTCTGCGCAGCCACCGCTCGCTGACGCAGACCGTAGGCCGCGCGGCACGCAACCTCAACGGCCGCGTAATCATGTATGCCGACAAGGTCACCGACTCCATGCGTCAGACCATCGAGGAGACCGAGCGCCGCCGCTCCATGCAGCTGGCCTACAACGAGGCCCACGGCATCACGCCCCAAGCCATAGTCAAGGCTCGCAACCGCATTGTCGGCCTCGACCGCGACGCCATTGAAGAACTCACACCGGCCGGCCGCATCGACAAGCGCGAGAAACCCGCGGCAAAACCGACGCCGATACCCTACGAGTCGGAATACACCCGCGAGGTCAACCTGGCCGCCGACCCCGTCGTGGCCTACATGACCTCTGTCGAGATACAGAAAAACATCGACAAGCTCCGCTCGCAGATGATGGCCGCCGCAAAAAAAATGGACTTCCTCGAAGCCGCCCGCCTGCGCGACGAAATGCTTAAGATGCAATCCCTCCTCCCCGCCTGACCCTAAAATTCCCCGCCGACATGGACGGGCGGGTTTTAAGCCGCCCGCGTTCCGCAAAGGTAGGTCGCAAAGGTTTGTCGCACAGGGCGGTGGCTTAAAACCCTCCGCTTCATGTCAGTGGCCCCGGTTCTGCAACACCCTCCTCCAATTCCAACTTTTAACTTTTAATTTTTAATTTTTCATTTTTCTACGGTTTGCCGCCTCATTCTCTTCCTACCTTTGCACCGTGGATACTCGTTGTGACGACTGAAGCGTCAGCGCTCACGAGGGGCTACCACAATGTGCGAGCGGGGCTGCAACCGCTTGGCCAAGTTCTGCCCCCGGGCGGATACCAAAGCCCAACAATGCAAGCAAGCGAACATCCGAAGTCTCGGCGGTGGGTAATACCGCCTTGACCTCAAGACATGCTGGAACCAGAGCGCGCGGTGATCCGTCCCGGTCACTGCCAACCATACCCGGAAAGGTCGCGGGAGAGGTGAAATGCACCCAAACGGCCCTGCAGGTTCACCGGGCAAAGAGGGAAACTCCTGTCAGGCGAGACGTGGGAAGTCTCCAACAAGAGCCAAGCCCCTCCGTCCATACTACTAAATCACTACACATCCGCTATATCCAAAGGCGCCGAGCACCCACTGTGGTCCTCGGCGCCTTTTTTTTTGCAACCATATCGCGCAAGGGGCGCGTGCGCCCCTCTTTCCGCAGTTGGAAGTTTTGGGGGGTTGGATTTCTTTTCGTAACTTTGTTGATGAAAAATTGAAGTATTTGTGGAAAGTAATCGCATAGCAAATGAGGCTTTTTTGCCGACGTCGGTCAAGGAGATGGAGGCGCTGGGGTGGGACCACGTTGACGTCGTGCTCTTTTCGGGCGACGCCTATGTTGACCATCCCTCGTTCGGCGCTGCCGTCATCGGTCGCACTCTCCAGGCCCTGGGGCTGAATGTCGCTATCGTGCCGCAGCCAAATTGGCGTGACGACCTCCGCGACTTCCGCAAGTTCGGGGTCCCGCGGCTCTTTTTCGGCATATCGCCCGGGGCGATGGACTCGATGGTCAATCACTACACCGCCGCCCGCCGCCGGCGCCACGACGACGCCTACACGCCCGACGGCCGCCCGGGAGCCCGTCCCGACTATCCGACGATTGTCTACTCCGAGATTTTGCGCCGTCTTTTTCCCGACACGCCCATTATTGCCGGGGGCATCGAGGCGTCGATGCGGCGCCTGAGCCATTATGATTACTGGCAGGACCGCCTGCGCCCCTCGATTATCATGGACGCGCCGGTCGACATGGTTATCTACGGCATGGGCGAGAAGCCGATAACGGAGCTGGTCGGCCGCCTGCGGGCCGGCGAGAAAATCGGCGATATCCGCGACCTGCCCCAGAGCGTCGTGAGGGTCCGTGCGGCAGATATTCCACGGGCCGACGAACATAACATCGTGTTGGCCAGCTTTGAACAATGCCTGGCCGACAAGCGCCTGCAGGCCGCGAATTTCAAGCACATCGAGCAGCAGAGCAACCGCCTGCGCCCCGACACGGTCCTCTGGCAGCAGCACGGGCACCGGGCCGTGCGTGTCAATCCGATGTACGGACCGCTGACAACGGCCGAGGTCGACGCCACGTTTGACCTCCCGTACACGCGCCTGCCCCATCCCCGCTATCGCGGAAAGACCATTCCGGCATATGAGATGATCCGCCATTCGGTCTGCCTTCACCGCGGCTGCTTCGGGGGCTGTTCGTTCTGCACCATTTCGGCCCATCAGGGCAAATTCATCGCCTCGCGCTCACGCGAGTCAATCATGCGCGAGGTGCGCGCCGTTACCCGCATGCCCGACTTCAAAGGCTACATATCGGACCTCGGGGGGCCGAGCGCAAACATGTACGGCATGGGCGGCCGTGACCCGGAGCGCTGCGCCAAGTGCCTGAGACCGAGCTGCCTGCACCCGTCGCCATGCTCCAATCTCAACAATGACCATTCGGCCCTTTTGCGCATCTATGAAGAGGTCAACGCCATGGATGAAGTGAAGAAGGCGTTTGTCGGCTCGGGCGTGCGCTATGACCTGGCAATGGCCCCGTCGGGCTCGGCGAAGACCGATGCCGCAAACCGGCGCTATGTCGAGGAGCTGATTGCCAACCATGTCAGCGGACGCCTGAAGGTGGCTCCCGAGCATACGGAAGACCATGTGTTGCAGCTGATGCGCAAGCCTTCGTTTGAGTTGTTCTATCGTTTCCGCGACGTCTTCGAGGCCGTCAACCGCAAGCGCGGACTGCACCAGCAGCTGATTCCCTACTTCATTTCGAGCCATCCGGGTTGCCGGGAGGAGGACATGGCCCAGCTCGCCGCAACGACCCGGCGTCTGGATATGCATCTGGAGCAAGTCCAGGACTTCACGCCGACGCCGATGACGCTCTCGACCGAAATCTACTATACCGGCTACCATCCATATACGGGCAAGCGCGTCTATTGTGCCACAGACCAGCGGCAGAAAGAGGCCCAGCGCGCGTTCTTCTTCTGGTACGATCCTCAGAGGCGCCCCTCGATAGTCGCTTCCCTCCGACGCATCAACCGCCCTGACCTCATCTCCCGAATCTTTCCCGTCAGAAGCGGACGCCGGTTTTGATGGAGAAGAATGCCGAGGCCATCAGGAATGAGTAGTCGTTGTTGAAGAGCAAGTTTCCGGTTCCGCGCGCCTGGAAGTTCAGGAAGAGGGCGCGATGGTTGTAGACCAGGCTGATGCGTCCGTCGAGGTTGGTGGCAACCATTTCTGATGCCGACTTTTTGCCACTGATGAGCGAGCGTCTGTAACCGATGCTCGGGAGCAGGATGATGTTCAGCACCCAGTTATGGGGGAACACGAAGTTGTGGGCGTAGCCGCCCTGCAGGCAGAAGTCGTGGTAGTTATATTGGTTGAGCAGAGGCATGTTGACGGGCTTGTAGGCAAGTACGTCGGCGGGCAGATTTGTGAAATCTATTGTCAGCAGTTGCTGATTGTAGCGCGCTCCGACGAGCCAGCTGCCGGCGCTGCGTTTCTGATATTTCGAGAAGCTATAGGCTGCGGCCTGTGAGTATTTGCGGTGATTGAAAAAGTAGAAAGCGTTAAACATGAACGACTTGTGACTGGTGTTGTCGAGGTCGATGTGGATAGACCGACCGTTGTTGTATCTGCCGAAGCGGTCAATGTAGGTGTTGCCGTGGGTTTGTTGCGACATTATCTCGGCCGAAAAGCGCGCGCAGGTGAATGTGAAGTTGAAGGTTGAGCGCGGGGCGTTATTGTGGCCGATGAGTTCGTTGATGTTCCATGTGTAGCCGATGCTGACGGCCATGAAGCAGAGTCTGACGCCGAGGTTGTAGGCGAGGTTGCTGCGGATGCTGACGATGTCGTGTTTGTTCTCCTGCTGGATGTCGAAGAGGTAGCCGTAGCGTTGTGTCTCGTTGGTTGAGTCGAGCAGCAGCTTCCAGTTCTTTCCGGTGCCGACAACGTAGGCGGTGTCGTAGCGGTTGAAGGTTTCGTCGCCCCAGTTATAGACCTTGCGGCAGAAGTTCATGAAGCGGGGATAGCGGATGCGCGGGTCATTGATATTGAAGTTGGCTTTCAGCAGTTGTTGAAACCAGTTGCCGGGAAGAGCGGTCGTGTCGACCGCGGCGACGTTGTGTCCGTCGTCGATGTCCGGGCCGGGCTCAATGTTGTCGGCGCGTATGCCGACTGAGATGGTCATGAATAAAATTATCAGCGATAATAATTTTTTCATTCTATGATGTTCAATACTTTCGTCAGGAATTCGGGATCGTCGTGTTCAATCCAATGGATGCGGTGGCCGCGGCGTTCCATTCCGCGGAACCAGGTCATCTGGCGTTTTGCAAATTGATGAATAGCCGTTTCGAGTCCTGCAACCATTTCGTCATAGCTCATGCGTCCGGTTACGTGGAGGGTCAGGAATTTATATTCCAGGCCATAGTAGATGAGGTCGTCGGGGGCGATGCCGGAGTCGAGGAGGCTGCGTACTTCGTTGACCATGCCGAGGTCGAGGCGGCGACGGAGCCGCTCTGAGATGCGTGCGCGGCGCTCGTCACGGTCGATGTTGAGGGCAATGATTACGGCCTGACGCGGCTGCGGCAGGGCTTGGGCTGCGGCTTCGGGGTTGGCGGCATAGTAGCTCTGAATTTCGATGGCGCGGATTGCGCGGGCGCAGGTGTCGACGTCGGTGGTATTATGGAGCGTCTTCATCGCTGCGAGCATCTCGGTCAGTTCCTCGAGCGATCGGCTGCGCAGGGACGTGCGCAGTTCGGGGTTTTCGGGAACTTCGGGGAGGCGCAGGCCGTTGATGAGCGACTCGACGTAGAGCCCCGTGCCGCCACAGACTATCGGGCGCGCGCCGCGGCTTTCGATGTTGTCGATTGCCGCGTTGGCATCGCGCAGATACTCATAAAGGTTATATTTTGAGCCGGCCGGGGCGATGTCGATCAGATGGTATGGCGTGGAGCCGTATTCCTCGATGTCTTTGCCGGTCCCGAGGTCCATGCCGCGGTAAACCTGACGCGAGTCGGCGCTGACAATCTCAGCGTTGCCGAGAGCGCCGGCGAGCTCCACAGCCCGGCGCGTTTTTCCGCACGCCGTCGGCCCGGTAATGACTATCAGCGGTTTATTTTGCAAGTTCTTCGTTGAAGAATTGCAGCATCCGCGAGAAGACCACGGCGCGGGTGTTGCATCCGTTGATTGAGTGGTTCATGTTGGGGAAGAGGAGCATCTGAGGCCAACGGTTGAGGTCGATCATGCGGGCTGAGAACTCCATTGTGTTGCTCATGTGCACGTTGTCGTCAGCCGTGCCGCTTATCATCAGCAGAGGGCAGGTCAGGCGGCCTGCGCGCGAGAGCGGTGCGGATGATTCGTAGCCCTCGGGGTTTGCCCGGGGGGTCGACATGTAGCGCTCGGCGTAGATGGTGTCGTAGTAGCGCCATGAGGTCACGGGGGCCACGGCAACCGCCGCGGCATACGGGGCGCCGCTCGATGCGGCCATGAGCGCTTCATAGCCGCCGAAGCTCCAGCCATAGATGCCGACGCGGCGAGCATCGATGTAGGGTAGTGACTGCAGGTGTGAGAGCAGGGCGTTTTGGCTTCGGGTCTCGAAGTAGCCGAGGTTTTTGTAGACACACTGCTCGAATTCGCGGCCGCGGGCGCCGGTGCCCTTTCCGTCGACGCAGGCTATTACATATCCCTGCTGCGCGAAGTATTGGGGCCAGTCAATCTGCCAGGCGTTCCTGACCTCCTGTGAGCCGGGACCGCTATATTGGTTGATGATGCAGGGGTATTTTTTCGAGGGGTTGAAGTCGGCGGGCTTGACCATGTAGCCGTTGAGTTCGACGCCGTCGGCCTGCATGGTGAAAAATTCGCGCTTGGGAGCGGAGGCGAAGCGTGAGGCAGCCTCGGCATTGTCTTCGAGGGTGCGCACGCTCTTGTCTTTATCCGAGGCAACGAGTGTGTAGACCGGCGGGGTTGTTGCCGTCGAGTGATTGATGACGTAGTAGTTGGTTGCAGGGGCAAACGTCGCCGATGCCCAGCCGGCTGCGGGGCTGACGAGCTTCTTTGTGCGTTTTTTGCCCTCAACCTTCGCAATTACGCGGTTTATGGGGCCGTTTTCGGCGCTTTGGTAGTAATATGAGCCGTCGGGGGCGGTGCCGTAGAAAGCGGTGACGTCATATTCTCCCGAAGTCAGTTCCCCGAGGTCGTTGCCGTTATAGTCGAGGCGATAAAGATGACTCCAGCCGGTGCGGTTGCTGAAAATCACCATCGAGGCCGGCTCGTAGGCAACGCTCTGGTAGCAGTCGGGAGTTATCCATGCGGAGCTTTTTTCCTGATGGATGAGGGTCGAGACTGTGCTCCGCGGGTTGACGGAGTAGAAGTCAAGCCGGTTCTGCTCGCGATTGAGGGTCAGAACAATGAGCTTGTCGGCTGTCGGGCCGTAATGAATGCGTGGAATGTACTCGATATCGGCGGCCGGCAGGGTGATGTCTTTGGTCTTGCGGGTTTCGACGTCGTAGCTATGGAGTGAGACGCGCGAGTTGGGCTCGCCGGCAACGGGATATTTATAAGTGAAAGTGCCCGGATAGAGCGCATATTGCGTCATCGGATTACAGGCTCCCTCATAGAGGGCGAAGCTGAATGCGGGCACGTCGGTTTCGTCATATTTCAGATATGAGAGCGCGGAATTGTCGGGGGCGAACTCCATTGAGCGCGAGGTTGCGAACTCCTCTTCATAGGTCCAGTCGGGCACACCGTTGATGATTGCATTGGGACGGCCGTCGGTCGTGACGGCGACCTCCGAGCCATAGTCTACCTTATGGATGTAGATGTTGTTGTCGGCAGCCATGAAGGCAATCATGCGGGCATCGGGGCTGACCACCGGGCTTTGTTGCATCGGGTGGGTGGTCGAGAGCGGTTTGAGGGTGTTGCGCTTGATGTCGAATATATGGTATGCGGCGCGGAATGTACGGCGATAAATCTGCTCTTTTTCCTGATAAACGATAATCAGTGTGCCGTCGGGGCTGAGCGAGTAGCCGTTGATGCGGTCGAGTTTGATGTCGCCGCGGGTTTTGTTGACGTCGAGAACCGTTTCGGTCAGTTTGCCGGACGCGGTGTCATAGCGGCCGATAGACTTGCCGTCGGCGCTGAGTTTCAGATAAGAGAGCCCGTCGGGCATGAAGTTGAGCGAGGCCGACGCGGTGCCGTTGTTGGGATATACGTATTCGCTCAGCGCGTTGACGTCGACAGGCGTGGCTGCGTAGGTATATGCGCCGAGCAGAGCGATGGCTAATGTGGCGATGATTTTGTTCATGGGAGTTAAAAGAGTGTCAGTTGGGCGTCAGGGTCCGGTTCCGGGGCCTGTTTCGGGGGTTGGTATCCGAAGTCGGGATCGGAGACGTGGCCGGTGTGGCCGATAGGAACACCTCCCGGAAGAAGCCAGTCAACGCTGTCGATATCGGCCGAGGCGTCGTTATCGGGATCGTAGACGTGCGCTTGGCGGCGTGCGCGTCCGCGTCTTTTGCGCGGTTGTGCGGGCGCTTCGGCGTCGTTCTCGCCTGCGGCCTCGCGACGTTGTTCCAATGCGGCATCGACTGCGGCGGCACTCTCGTAGTTGGCGATTTTTTCGGCCAGGGTGGTTATTTCCTGCTCTTTGGCTGCCAGAGCCTCGTCGCGTTGTTTGAGCTGCGAACGTAGGTCGTCTAATTCCTGCTGCAGAGCTTCGGTGTTTCCTTCATTGACCTCGGCGACTCTAATCTTGTTCATCAGCGAGGCGATGGTCAGCTTGTGTTGCTCGATTTCGCTGTCGAGCTGGTCAACCTTGGCCTCGAGGTCGCGGTTGCGTTCGCTCAGGGCGCGGCGCTGGCGCTGCTCGCTGAGCAGGGCGGCTTTCTGCTCCTCGCGTTTGTCGGCAACTTCTTTTCGCTCGGCGCGAAGCTCATCGAGTTCGGTCTGCATCTTCGTGCGGTCGCCCGTCAGTTCGCTGACGGCTTTTCGTCGCATTGCCTCGGCATAGTCCCGCAGCGGCTGCCCGAGGTCTGCGTTCAGAAAGCGGCGTTGGGCCTCGCGGTCAAGACATTGGACCACAACCGGGGGCAGTTGGGCGTTTATGACGCCGAGAATCGCGTCGAGAAGTTCTGTGGGCAGTTCCTCGTCGGTCGTCGCCGATGCCGGATTGGCTGCCTGAATCTCGGCCTGAGCCGATGGGGTGGGACGGTCAATGTCGTCGAACTCGACTTCGTTGTTTTCGCCGCCGCCAAACATATTTCGCAAGAATTTCGGAATGGCCATTTTCTGGAGGTAGCAGGTCCCCACAGGGGGGAACCGAATTTTATGGGTTTATGAGCTTATCGGGTTATATACTAAGGTGCAAAGTTACAAAAAATAGGTATAAAAACAAAGCGAATCATCATCCCGACGACTCGCTTCGTATCCTTTATCTTAATCTAATACTATGAAAAACACACACTGCAAAGTTACGGCTTAAAATTGAATTTCCAAACGTTTAAGCGGAGTTTAACACAGTTTAACTTTAACGGGCAACTTTTATGCACACGTCGTTGTTACTTTCCCTCTCCATGTAGGTTTGGACTATCGCTTTGAGTTTCGCCGACATACGTTCTTCGACCTCCGGATAGCGCCCCTTAAGGTTGTTTTGGAGCAGCGGATCGGTCCTGACATCGTAGAGCCCGAACGGTTTCCATTCGGTAGACTCCATCTGAAGGACCCACTTGCCGTCGGCGAGTTGCGGGAAGTGGTTCCAACGGAATCCCCAGGTAGAGTCGGCGGGCATGTTGAGCACGTCGTTGCCGAAAGCGAAGTAGGGCTTGTCGTAGCCCAGGAGCGTCAGCACCGTCGGGAGCACGTCGATCTGCTGCATGCATCCGGGGCGCACTCCCGGCACGAGTGTCCCCGAGGGATCATAGAGCGCGATGGGGATGCGCATCGTGCCGTACTCGGTGTTATACTCGGCGTGTTCCGACGCCGGGAGGAAGCAGTGGTCGGCCGAGATGACGAAGAGGGTGTTTTTGAACCAGGGTTCGCTTTTTGCGGCGTCGAAAAACCGTCGCAGAGCGTCATCGGAGTAGCGCAGGGTGCGGTAGATTTCAAGTTTCCCTTCCGGGGGAAATTGCTTTTCCAGCTCCTTTGGCACGTCGAAGGGGTGATGGCTCGACAGAGTGAAGAGCCCGGCAATGAACGGTTCGGGCATCTGAGAAATTTTGCGGCACATGAATTGCAGCATGGGGCCGTCCCAGATTCCCCATGTGCCGTCAAAATCATCCATGCCGGCGGTCTGCGGGTCGTCGACGTATTCGTCGATGCCGTAGTAGTTCTTGAATCCGGCCTGGCGCACGAATGCCTGCAGACCGAGCGACTCATTGTCGGCGCCGTGGAAAAACGCCGTGTGATAGCCTTCGGCGTCAAGCAGCGTCCCGAGTCCCGTTACGCGGTTGAGCGAGTAGGGCGACACGACGAACGGGCGCCTCATCCGCGGCGTCGACGCGAGCAGCGACGGCAGGGCGTCGATTGAGAAGCCACTGTTGGAATACGTCTCTTCGAACCTGACGCTGCGGCTAAGCAGCGAGTCGAGAAACGGCGTGTAGCCGCGATACGTTCCGCCGTCGAGGTCGGGATTGAGCGATCCGATGAATTCGCGGCCGAAGCTTTCGAGCACGAGAATCACGACATTATGGCCGCGCAGCTCTCCGCCAATGCTGTCGGAGGGAACGTGTATTGGCGAATATTGCGCTGACAGGGCTTCGTCTGTGGCATAGAACTTAGGCGACGGGTCGGGCGAGCCGCCAATCGTGCGGAGCATGGCAAACGGGGTATTCAAGACGAGGTCTACGTCGATGGGTTCCGTTGCGAAGCGTTGGGCATAGCCGATTGAAATCGGGCGGGTCACGGCTGAGAACGTGCATCCTCTGACTCCCCATATGAATATGGCTACCCATAGGCCCAGGCAGAGGGTCTGACGCAAATAATAACGCCATAGCGGCCCGCTTGCGGGGCGCTCTGGCGTTTCTACCGTCCCACGGTAGAAACGCCAGAGCAGCCAGACCATCCCGATGAAGAGCACAACCAGATACCAGTGGGCGAGTGCTTCGGTCGAGATGATTTTCAAGAGGTTGGAGGCGCCTTCGTGGCCAAACTCATCGAATAGGGCCATGGTTGACCGATGTTGGCGATAGCCGAAAAAGACTGCGTCACACAGGTTGGCCCCGAGTGCAATGGCGTTGGTCGCAACATAGAGAATGTGTTGAAACCGGCGGAAGCCATCTCGCTCCTTATAATGCAGCGGAAAGAACGCCAAAGCGAGCCATAGGCTGTTGACGTAGAGAATGGCCGAGGTGTCGAACAACAGGCCGCCGCGGCTGATGAGCGCAAACGACTGCCACGTCAGGTGGAAGACCCCGTGGTTGACGGCTAAAAACGTCAAACGGGTCACCTCCATCAGAAGGTAGACCCAAAAGAGATTGACGAGGGCAGACCACATCGTGGTCTGTCGCAGACGTTTGATTAACCCTGGAAGCCGCATACGGCAACTTCGCGGCTGATTTTGCTTACCAGGCCCTGAAGAACTTTGCCGGGACCGAATTCAATGAACTCGGTGGCGCCGTCGGCGATCATGTTCTGAACCGTAGCGGTCCAACGCACGGGGGCCGTCAGCTGCGCAACGAGGTTTGCTTTGATTTCGGCGGGGTCGGTGTGGGGCTTGGCGTCGACATTCTGATAAATGGGGCAGGTCGGGGTGCGGAACTCCGTGGCCTCGATGGCGGATGCGAGTTCGGCGCGTGCGGGCTCCATCAGCGGGCTGTGGAACGCGCCGCCGACCTTCAGGGGCAGGGCGCGCTTGGCGCCGGCAGTTTTTGCCATTTCGCAGGCGGCATTGATGGCCTCGATTTCGCCCGAAATGACAATCTGGCCGGGGCAGTTGAAGTTGGCGCATACGGCCACGCCCTCAACTTGCGAGCAGATTTCTTCTACTTTCTCGTCGGCCAGGGCAATGATTGCCGCCATGGTGCTCGGCTTCAGCTCGCAGGCTTTCTGCATCGCTTTGGCGCGGGCGCTGACGAGCTTCAGAGCGTCTTCGAAGCTCAGTGCTTCGCAGCTTACCAGGGCCGAAAATTCGCCGAGCGAGTGGCCGGCAACCATGTCGGGTTTCTTGTCGGCGGCCATGAAGCGGGCCGAAAGAACGCTGTGGATAAACACTGCGGGCTGGGTAACTGCGGTCTGACGCAGGTCTTCGTCGGTGCCCTCGAACATCAGGTCGGTGATTCGGAAACCGAGAATTTCGTTAGCTTTCTCGAAGAGTGCGCGTGCCTCTTCATTGTTGTCGTAAAGCTCCTTGCCCATGCCCGAGAACTGGGCGCCTTGGCCGGGAAATACAAATGCTGTCATATCAGTGTTCGGCCTCAGGCCGAAAGTTAGTGGGTTAAGGGTTAATGGTTATTTTCGGCTGCAAATTTACGGAAAAATTTCCGCAATCCCAAACATCGCCTCTTAAACTTAATCTGTTGCCTTCACAGAGGTCGCCCCCGAGGCGCGGGGATTGCGACTCGGAGGCGGCGCCTGCGTGTTATGTATAGAATTAGAATGCGAATGTGAGTATGTTGCGCCGCGGACTCACTCGCAAGCAGTTTATAATTAGTGGTTTGAGAAATGAAAAAGCGTGAGAGCCGATACTTGTTGCCCGTCCCGCTTGTTGAGGCCCTGGAACTGCCCGAATCAGTTGAACGAGCAACGGTGCAGAGGCCTCACGCGGAATATGCATATAGCCCAATATCGACGTTTTTACGTCGTATCGGACGATGTTAACATATCCACTTAGCCATCTACCGTTTGCTTCATTCCTGACTGATTCATTGAAGTTTTCCAGATTTCAACAAGCCAAGAAAGAGCGTCGAGTAAACGCTTTTATATGTCTGCTGACCCTCCCGCTATGCCCTCGACCGGGTCTCTGCGGGACAGTCTGCGACGGCAAAGTTACGAAAAATAAGTTAAAAGTGAAAAATGAAAAGTGAAAAATGAAAAATGAAAAGTGAAAAATGAAAAATGAAAAATGAAAAATATTATGCGGGGTTAGTCGGCGGCGAGGTCACGGCGGATGAAGTTGGTCATCTGCCAGGGTTCCTGTTCGGGACGGGGTGTGGCGGCGATTGCGCGGAGCAGCCAGGCCATGTTGTTGGCCAGGGTGCGCATCGTCTGCATCCCTTCGCCGTCGAGCAGGGCGTCACCGGGGCGTCGTCCGTAGACGAGGTTCCAATATTGGGAGTTGGGCATCGGCATGCTCATCATCTCGAAGTACTTGTTGAGGCGCTCAAAGGTTGTTGTTCCGCCTCCGCGACGACATATGGCTACGGCGGCCGCGGGTTTGCCGCGCAGGTGTGCGCCGGAAGAGTAGAACAGGCGGTCGAGCAGGGCGCAGAGCGACCCGTTGGGGCCGGCATAGTAGGTCGGGGAACCGACGACGAGGGCATCGGCCGTTTTCAGGGCGGCGCGCACGTCGTTATAGAGTTTGTCTTGGAAGATGCATCGGCCGAGCTCGGCACATTTGTAGCAGCCGATGCACCCCTGTACGGCTTGTGTGCCAATCCATAGGGTTTGCGTTTCCAATCCGTTTGTTTCGAGCTGATTGGCGAGGGCCAGGAGGGCCGTTGCGGTGTTCCCTTCTTTATGAGGACTTCCGTTGATGAGTAGAACTTTCATGACGACAAAGTTAAGGAAATTTTGCAGAAATTTGGGAAGTTTGAGGAATGTTTCTTAAATTTGCGGCAACAAAGACCAAACTACTGATAGCAAACAATGAGCTATAGCATTCTTGACCTGTTGTGCCTGCTGGGCGCAGTGTGCCTGTTTTTGTATGGCATGAAGGTAATGAGCGAAGGCCTGCAGAAGGTTGCAGGCGACCGTCTCCGCCACATTCTTTCTCTGATGACCCGCAACCGCTTGACCGGAACTCTGACGGGCATCATAATCACTGCTTTAATCCAGTCGTCGTCGGCTTCGACCGTAATGGTCGTCAGCTTTGTAAACGCCGGTCTGATGACCCTGTCGCAGGCAATGTCGGTAATGATGGGCGCCAATGTCGGCACGACGTTCACCGCCTGGATTATCGCCCTGTTCGGCTTCAAAGTCAATATGTCGGCGTTCATGCTCCCGCTCTGCGCGCTGGCCGTTCCGCTGATGTTCACCTCGGCGAGCCGCAACAAGAGTTTCGGCGAGTTTCTTATCGGTTTCGCGTTTTTATTCATGGGATTGGACCTTATCAGCACCTATCTCCCCGACCTGCAGAGCAATCCCGAAATGTTCGCTTTCCTGCAGCGCTATACCGACCTGGGCTTCGGCTCCGTGCTGATTTTTGCCGCGGTAGGTTGCTTGCTTACCATGGTGATACAATCCTCGGCCGCGACTTTTGCAATCACTCTTATAATGTGTGCGAAGGGTTGGATTACGTTTGACTTGGCCTGCGCTCTGGTGCTCGGTGCCAACCTCGGCACGACAATCACCCCGCTATTGGCATCGATGAGCGGCAACGTCGGGGCCAAGCGCACGGCTATGGGCCACTTGGTTTTCAATATTCTCGGTCTAATATGGATGCTGCCTGTGTTCACGCCGTTTGTCCATATGATTGACTGGATGACCGGTTTTATCGGTCAGGGTGACCCGACGGCTCTCTACGATTATGTCGCTCACATTGCCGAGACTCAGCCCGACGTCTATAATCATATCTTCGACAACTCCTTGCCCGCGAGCCATCATGTTATCCGCCAGATTGCCGCGATGCAGATTTCGGTCAGCTTCGGCATGTCGCTCTACCACACGTTCTACAATATTATTAACCTCGGCGTAATGATATGGTTTACCAACACCTACGTCAAGATTGTTGAATGGCTCATCCCCTCAAAGAAACAAGACGAGGAATTCTCGCTCAAGTACATCGGCGGCTCGCGCATCAGCGCTTCGGAACTCAATATCGTGCAGGTCGAGAAGGAGGTCGGAGTGTTTGCCCAACGGGTTGACCGTATGGTCGGCATGGCTAAAGACCTGCTCCATATGAACGCCAAGACCAAAGAGTTCAATCAGCTCTATTCGCGGCTTGAAAAGTATGAAGACATTTCAGACCGCATGGAGCGCGAGATTGCCGACTTCCTCAACCGCACGGGCCAGGGACGCCTCAGCAACGACGGGAAACGCCGCGTGACCGCCCTGTTCAACATCAACTCCGAAATCGAATCGATTGGTGACAGTTGCAACAATTTCGGCCGCGTGCTTGCCCGCAAACAGGAGGTCAACGTTCACTTCAACGACATGATTAAAGATAATATCGACTCGATGTTCGTGCTCGTTTCCGAAGCGATGAACGGAATGATTAACATGCTCGAAAATATCGAGACCGTGCGCGAGGAGCAGTTGCTTAATGCATATAACAAAGAGCGCGAAATCAATAACCTCCGCAATCAGCTGCGCGCAAAGAATGTCGAGAATATCAATAACGGCCTTTATGACTATCAGGCAGGCATCTTCTATATGGACGCCATTGCCGACCTCGAAAAGGTTGGTGACTACATTATCAATGTTGTTGACACGATCCGCGACTCGATGACCAAGAAACCGGCATGAACCGGTGTGGAGCAACAGTCATGCGCAAAACGAAAGTAAAAAATTATTCTATAAAGCATCATAATGAATGAAACGTACACTTATCTATTTTACGGCTCTGCTGGCCGCCGCGACGGCGACCGCTGAAATTCTGTCGCCGGCCGAGGCTCTTGCCCGCATCGATGCCGGCTCAGGGGCCCGCAAGATCGCTTCCCGTGCGGCCGTAGACGTAACTCCGGCGCGCGTCGTGGCGCTCGACGGCTCCGCCCCGGAACTCTATCTTTTTACCCCCGACTCGGGCGGCATGTTGCTGGTCAGCGCCGAGAGCGAGACGCCGGCACTTATCGGTTATACCGATAATTATACACCCGGCGCTGATGTGCCCCCGGCTCTGGAGTGGATGATGAACTGCTGGGCTGCGGAAATCGAGGCGCAGCGTGCCGGAAACGTTATCCGCGGCAACGCCCCCGAAGTCGACTTCGCCCCCGTTGAACCGATTTGCAAGACCCGCTGGGATCAGGGTGCCCCATACAATGACCAGTGCCCCGTTCTGAGCGGCTATCGCTCATATACCGGATGTGTGGCAACGGCTTTGGCTCAGGTGCTCAAAGTTTATGAGTATCCCGAAAAGTGCTCCGGCGGAACATATTCTTACAAGTGGACTACCGGAGGCCAGACCCTTTCGATGAATTTCGACGATGTGATCCTCGACTGGGATAATATGGTTGATGTATATACTTCGTCGGCCACGGATGAACAGAAAAATGCCGTTGCGACCCTGATGAAGGCTATCGGCTATGCTTGCGACATGGAATACTCCTACTGGGGCAGCGGGGCTGACAGCCGGTCCGGCGTTGTCGGTCTAGTGCGTAACTTCGGCTATGACTGCACGGCTCAGCATCTTGAGCGTTCATGGTTCACTCTGTCGCAGTGGCAGGAAATGGTCTACGATGTGCTCGCTTCGGGCTATCCTCTCTACTATGACGGCGTTACCGCCGACGCGGAGCCGGTAGGCCATGCCTTTGTTGTCGACGGTTATAAATCCGACGGCTATTTCCATCTCAACTGGGGCTGGGGAGGTGTCAGCGACGGCTACTTCCGCCTTACAGCCCTCGATCCCGAGGCGCAGGGAATTGGCGGCGCATACCCCTCGGCCGGCTTCGATATCAGTCAGGGCGCAATATTTAACCTCAACCCCGGGGCAACTACACCTCAGGCCGACGCTCCGCTGACATTCTCCACCACCGACGCGTTCTATGCAACTTCCAAGTCGGTAACACTCGGAAGCAGCGCCGGATTCTACTATGCCGGTCAGGGCGTGGTCTACAATCTGGGATGCGTGACAGCATCTTCTGCCCGCATGGCGGTTAAGTTCACTCATGAGAATGGCACCGTCTATCATGCTGCGGCTTCTTCGACCTTTCCACAGACCAAGCCTTTCTATGGCGCTTACGGCAGCGCAAGCATCTCCATACCGACAACCCTTGCCGACGGAGACTACACTGTCAGCCCTGCGATTCTTAACGCCGCCAGCGGAAAATATTACGACATATATATCCCCATTGGCTACGGAAACTCGTTCCCGGCCACAGTCAGCAACGGGACTATAACTTTCGGCCAGACTGACTATGCCAAACTCACGGCAACGGAGTTTACGGCACCTGAAATTATCGTACCCGGCGTGAAATATGTTGCAACAATAAAGCTGACCAATAGCGGTGAACTCTATTACGACGGCCTCGTCGAGGCGTGGCTCGCAACCTCTGTTGCGTCCTCTTCGTCGGTGGTGCTCGGCGGACTGTCTGTCGCCATGGAGCCGGGCGAGTCGGGAGAGTTCTCTGCTTCGCTGCTGCTCAGCGAGGAGTATATCGGAAAGTCGGGTGAATATGTCATCTATCTCCAAGACCGGTTGGGCAACCGCATTTCCGAACCTGTCAATGTGACGGTTCAATCCGCGGCAAAACTGACAACAACGAAACTCGAATGTGTCAATCCGTCAATCAACAACCTCGTATTCAACGTCACCGTCGAAGCAGCGGAGGGTGAATATAACGCGCCCATTGTTATTCAGCTGAACGAAAAAGGAAACTACAATACCTACGTGACCCGCATTGAGTCTGACCCCGTCAGTATCGGGAATGGCGCATCGGCAGAAGTGACCGTTACCGGCAAGTTCCCCGAAGGCGTCATCGGCATGGACTACACAACCTATGTCTACTATGACTATAAGGGCGAACTCACCGAAACCTCAGGCCATAAGCGCCTGAACTTCACCCTGCTCGAAGATGCCGCAATCGACGAAATTTCGGCTTCGGACGCCTCGGCTCCGGTCAGCTTTTATGATCTGGCGGGTCGCCGTATAGCAAACCCTGCAAAGGGCGTTTATCTGATGCGTCGCGGTTCGACGGTAACGAAAGTCGTGCGATGAAAAGATTGCTCATTGTCGGCGCCGGAGGGTTTATCGGCGGGTTCATTGCCCGCCGTGCCCTCGAATTGGGTTATGACACTACAGTTGGCGTTCGCCCGACAACCTCGCGGCGCTATCTGGCCGACGAGCGGCTGAAGATCATAGAGTTCGACTATGATGACCCCGCTGCGGTGCGTGTCGCGCTCGAGGCCGCGCCCGAGGCGTGGAACTATGTTATCTACAACCTCGGGGCAACCAAGTGTGCCCACTTTCCCGACTTCAACCGCATCAATTTCCAATACCTGCGCACGTTCGGCTCCGCACTGAAAGAAGCCGGCAAAGTGCCTGAAAAGTTACTCTATACGAGTTCGCTCTCGGCCGTAGGCCCGGGCGACGAGGAGAACTACACCCCCATATCTGAAACCGACTATCCCCGGCCCAACACCCGCTACGGACTCTCGAAAATCAAGGCCGAACAATGGCTCGAGACCCAGAGCGGACTGCCGTGGATAATTTTCCGCGCAACGGGCGTCTATGGTCCGCATGAGCAGGACTACCTCATGATGATCAAGTCGATTGACCGTCACGTTGACTTCGGGGTCGGCTATCGCAAGCAGATGCTGACATTTATCTATGTCGAAGACCTCGTCGAAGCCATGTTCATGGCGCTCGACCGGGCACCCGTTGGCCGGCGTTACAACATTTCGGAACCGCGCAGCTACACTCAGTCCGAGTTCCGCCGCATCGTTGCCGACGAACTTGGCCGCCGCATGGTGCTGCCTCTGCGAATGCCCCTTTGGGCCGTCAAAGGCGTCAGCTTCATGGCCCAGAAGTTTGCGCTGATCTTCGGAAAAGCCTCGACCCTCAACCTCGATAAATATAAAATCATGAAGCAGCGAAACTGGCAGTGCACAACCGCCGCCGCCACCGCCGACTTCGGATTCACGGCACGCACTCCGCTGGTTGAAGGCATCCGCCGGACGGTCAGCGCCTATCGTGCCGACAAATAATTTGCGCGGGCGTAAAAAAATAGCTAACTTTGCCCCTGCGCACTGAAGGCTCCGTAGTTCAACGGATAGAATAGAAGTTTCCTAAACTTTAGATCGGGGTTCGATTCCCCGCGGAGCTACCCGGTCGCCCGCCAACGCACTCCGACATGGCGGGAGTCATCGCAAATCTTGATTTTCTATATTGCTGTATAGCAGCCAAAAGGCGCGTAGCGCCGCCAACCATATATAGCCTGCCGCAAGGAGCGCGTTAGCGCTCGCAGCCGCAGGTTCCCCGCGTGGTGTCCACCTGCCAATATCAAGCCGCGTAGCGGCGACACACCATGCTCTCCAAGTGTCGCCGCTACGCGGCTCTTGGCGGGCGGGAGTTCGTTGCCTGACCCGGGCTGCGGGCGCTATGCGCCTCTTGCCCGGGGCTAATTATGGTTGTCGGCGCGATGCGCCTTAGGGCTGCCCTGCAGCGTGGTCTAAAAGAAGGGGTGTGTGTGAACCGGCGCGGCCTTCATGTCGGATTTTGCAGTTTTGCAACACCCAACAGTAATAATTTATTTGCAAATAAGTAGAGCAAAAGCTGTATATTCGTAAGGGAGCATTGCGGCTCGGTCGTTTTTTTGGGGTATGTTGCGTTAATTATAAATGAATACGCAACAAAAAATCTTCGCCGCCGACCGTGCTGGAGCACTGCAAATCGTCTTGAATTTGCTTACTCTTCTGACAATCATCTTAATATCGTTAAACATTCAGAGGTACAGGGTGTCGGCGAAAATGTTACTGCCAACGTCTGAGATAAATCTTGGATTTGGGAAGATTATCTTATTTGGGAAAACGGCAATCTAAAAGAATACCAAGATTTTTACGGAAAATCAGTCGTTTATACCACAACAAAATATGAATATTCGACATATGCCGTTGCGTATCCCGTAATCATTCCTGTCGTAATCAACTCCTGGCATCATAGTCCATTATTTATGCAAGGAGTATTTGGGCTAAATTCAAATAATCTATTGAAATCCTCATTATTTTTTGATAGAGACGGTGATTTGGATTTAACTCGCAATTATACTTACGAATTTTTTAATAGACCAATTTTACATAGAAACGATATCACACAACACAGTTGTCTCCTATTCCATTTCATATAAAGTAGACTGGACTGAAAAATAAGACACCTGTCTTTTCCGCATGGTGGGCTTTATCGTACTTTCGCAGTGCGTTAAAGCTTTAATTTACTTGCTTTCGCGGAGAAATTCTTCTACTATGGCAGGGTCGCCACACATTGATAAAGCTGACCCTGCTATGCGAAAGTTGGCGTAAGTCTTGCTCCTGATGAAGCGGCGGAACGCCTCATAGGTTGGTATGCCGAGAGTCTCTGCTATACGGCATACTATTGTCCCGGTCTGTGTGGCGGTCAATGTGCGATGAAGCGAGATAGTGTCAGATAGTATCATTGGTGGATGGTGATGGCGGGGTTGAGGGAGAGGAGGGTGGCGCAGAATTGTTGGGGGTTGGCGGGGGAGATTATCAGGGGCGTGCTGCTTTTGAGGACCTTGCGGTCGGTGAAGGTGATGGCGAGGCGGTGGGTGATGGATGTTGCCGGTGCCGCGAGCATGGTTTTAGTAGGTGCCACCTCTTTGATTTTCGCTATGGGAAAGCGGCTGGAATGCCAGAATTGGTAGACGACGAGCTCGTTGCCGTCGATTTCATACAAATGCTGAAGAATGGAACCATGCATATGACCAGACAGGATGTCAGGATGGCTATCATCATCAGGCTCGTGTCCAACAGCAGGGGCCATATGCAGGAAACCACACACAATGCAATGATGGACCATGTTGAGCCGTCGAACCTCGGCTTAAATTTGATTTTGCCCATTTGCCCATAATATTTATGATGAAAAAGAGTCAAGTCGTGTCGTCGCTTATGCGCGGTCGTCACGACTTGACATTAACTGTTGATATCTATAGGATGTCGGGGACTAACGGATTAGTCCTCGATTGCAGCCTGCGCCGCGCTTACGCGGGCGATGGGCACGCGGAAGGGCGAGCAGCTGACGTAGTTCATGCCGAGCTTGGCGCAGAACTTAACCGATGAGGGTTCGCCGCCATGTTCGCCGCAGATGCCGACTTTGAGTTCGGGCTTGACGCTGCGTCCCTTTTCAACGCCCATGCGTACGAGCTGGCCGACGCCTTCCTGGTCGAGGACTTCAAAGGGATCGGTCTTGATAATGCCGTGCTCCTTATAGAACTTGAGGAACTTGGGAGCGTCGTCGCGCGAGAAGCCGAAGGTCATCTGCGTGAGGTCATTGGTGCCGAAGCTGAAGAAGTCGGCCACGGTTGCGATTTCGTTTGCGGTCAGAGCGGCGCGGGGAACCTCAATCATGGTACCCACGAGGTAGGGGAGCGAGCGGCCCTGTTCGGCGAAGACTTTGTCAGCAGTTTCGTGGATAACGGCAGCCTGGTTCTGGATTTCCTTGAGCGAGCCTACCAGAGGAATCATGATTTCGGGGTGCACGTCGATGCCGCGGGCCTTGACGGCGAGAGCGGCTTCGATGATTGCGCGGGTCTGCATCTCAGTGATTTCGGGGTAGGTGATGCCGAGACGGCAGCCACGGTGGCCGAGCATGGGGTTGAATTCTTCGAGCGAATCAACTTTTGCTTTGACTTCTTCGAGAGTAAGGCCCATCTCTTCGGCGAGTTCCTTTTGAGTGGCTGTCTGGTGGGGTACGAATTCGTGCAACGGCGGGTCGAGCAGGCGAATGGTTACGCCATATCCGTCCATTGCTTCGAAGATTCCCTCGAAGTCGCCGCGTTGCATGGGAAGCAGTTTGGCCAGGGCGTGCTTGCGGCCTTCAACGTCGCCGGCGAGAATCATTTCGCGCACGGCTTTGATGCGGTCGCCTTCAAAGAACATGTGCTCGGTGCGGCAGAGGCCGATGCCCTGAGCGCCGAAGTGGCGTGCCTGCTTGGCGTCGCGGGGGGTGTCGGCGTTGGTGCGTACGAGGGTCTTGGTGTACTTGGCTGCGAGGTTCATGATTGCGCCGAAGTCGCCGTCGAGTTCGGGTTCGGTGGTGGGCACCTGGCCGTCATAAACGTCGCCGGTCGAGCCGTTGAGCGAAATCCAGTCGCCTTCTTTGTAGGTCTTGCCGCTCATGGTGACGGTCTTGGTTTTGTAGTCGATGACGATTTCGCCGGCACCGGATACGCAACATTTGCCCATGCCGCGGGCAACTACGGCAGCGTGTGAGGTCATGCCGCCGCGCATCGTCAGGATACCCTGGGCCACGGCCATGCCGCGGATGTCTTCGGGTGAGGTTTCAATTCGCACGAGAACGACTTTCTTTTTCTTTTCAGCCCATGTTTCAGCGTCTTCGGCCGAGAAGACAATCATGCCGGTAGCGGCGCCGGGTGATGCGGGCAGACCCTTTGCGGCAACTTTTGCGCGCTTGAGGGCGGCTTTGTCGAAGACGGGGTGGAGGAGTTCGTCGAGTTTCTGGGGTTCCATGCGCATCAGGCAGGTCTTTTCGTCTATTTCGCCGGCACGGAGCAGGTCCATGGCGATCTTGACCATGGCAGCGCCGGTGCGCTTGCCGTTACGGGTCTGGAGCATCCAGAGCTTGCCGTCCTGAATGGTGAACTCCATGTCCTGCATGTCTTTGTAATGGTCTTCAAGACGGTGGGCAATGGCGATGAGTTCGGCTGCGCAGTCAGGCATCGATTCTTCGAGCGAGGGATATTTTTCAATGCGATCTTCCTCGCTGATGCCCTGAAGGGCAGCCCAGCGGCGTGAGCCTTCGATGGTGATCTGCTGGGGAGTGCGGATGCCGGCAACCACGTCTTCGCCCTGGGCGTTGATGAGGTATTCGCCGTTGAAGATGTTCTCGCCGG